>JAABQU010000030.1 GCA_011391285.1 Thiobacillus sp. | reverse complement strand
AGGTCGCATGTGCTGCCTCGGTCTTTTCCAGCGCCGCTTTCAGCGCCCGCGTTCGCTCCGCCACCTGCACTTCGAGCTGGGCATTCTGATCGGCCAGATGGTCACGGGCGGCCTTGAGTTCGAGCTGCGTGCCAACTCGAGCGAGCACGATGGAAGGACTGATCGGCTTGGTGATGTAGTCGACGGCACCGAGTTCCAGCCCATGCTGCTCACTCTCGCTGGCATCCATCGCCGTGACGAAAATCACCGGAATGTCTCGGCTGGCCGGCGTTTCGCGCAGCTTGGCCAGTACCGTATAGCCATCCATCTCCGGCATCATCACGTCGAGCAACACCAGGTCGGGACGGGGTGACGTCGCGACTGCCCGCAGCGCCTCCGCGCCCGAGCGGGCGACGCGCACGCGGAAATGGGGTTGCAGCAGCGCATTCAGCACACCGAGATTCGCCGGCTCGTCGTCGACCACGAGTATCGTCGCTGCGACGGCATCTGGCTTTCCTGGGTCAGTCGATGGGTTCATTTTTCTGCCTCGTCAGTTTTGCGGCGCGCGCCGGATCAGTTCCCGCAGGGTTGTCAGGGCACCCGGGTAATCGAAGTCCGCCAGCTGTCGCCCCAGTCGCATCGCCTCTGTCCCGAGCGTTGCCAGCAGGAGGGCGCGATTGGTCTCGAACAGTTGGCCCGCCGCCGTATCATCGGCGGCCAGCAGAGGTTCCATCTGCGCGAGTACGGCTCTGATGTGCGCCGGATCGACATGCGTCGGAGCCACGTCGGCATCGGCCGGAAGGCCGCGAATGCCCTCGATCAACGTCCGCAACTCGGCGGCCAGATTTCCGGCGAGACGAGCGATCTCGTCTCGCCCCGCGTCTTGACGAATCGCCGTCTGCAGCGCGACGGCCGCCGTCGCCACCCGCTTCCCCCCCAGGTTGCCGGCGGAGCCCTTGAGCGTATGGGCCAGGCGCTGCACCTGGTCCATGTCGCCGGCCGCCAGCCGCTCGGCAATCTGTCGCACATATTCCGTATGGCTGGCGGCGAACAGGCGCAGCAGCCGGACATATTTCGCCGCCTCGCCGTGCACGATCTCCAGCCCGCGCGCCGGGTCGAGGCCGGGGATGGCCGCCAGGCGGCGGTGCCATTCGGCCTCGTCTGCTGCCAGGAAAGTCGGCTCTGGCGGGGCGGCGCCAGCCGGCGCCATCGACACTTTGGGGGCGGTCGTCGCGTGTTGCGGCAGCCACTTGAGCAGCGTGGCGAAAAGCGCCTCCGGGTCGACCGGCTTGGCGACAAAGTCATCCATGCCCGCTTCCTGGCAGGCGCGGCGATCCTCGTCGAAGGCGTTGGCCGTCATCGCCAGGATGGGTTTCGTTTCCCAGCCTGGCAGGGCGCGGATGGCCTGCGTCGCTTCGAGGCCATCCATGTGGGGCATCTGCACATCCATCAGGATCAGGTCGTAGGCATTGGCGCGTGCCTTGGCCAGCGCCTCACGTCCGTCCGCCGCCGTGTCCACCGCCAGATCGACGCCGTGCAGCAGTTCCAGCGCCACTTCGCGGTTGATCAGGTTGTCATCGGCCAGCAGCAGGTGCGCGCCGCCGTGGCGCAGGCGCAGCCGGGTCTCGGCGTCAGTCTCGCCCGTGGCCGCGACGGCGGGCATGATGCCGTGGCCGCGCTGCAGGCGGGCGGTGAACCAGAAGGTGCTGCCTGCCCCCGGTGTACTATCGACGCCAGCTTCGCCGCCCATCAGTTGCGCCAGCCGGCGGGTGATGGCCAGGCCCAGGCCGGTGCCTCCGTATTTGCGCGTGGTCGAGGTGTCGGCCTGCTCGAAGGCATGGAACAGCCGGGGCAGGCTCTCCGGGGCGATGCCGATGCCCGAGTCCCGTACCTCGAAGCGCACCAGCAGTTCGCCAGCGATTTCTTCCAGCAGCCGGGCGCGCAGGCTGATGGTGCCGCGCTCGGTGAACTTGACCGCGTTGCCGGCATAGTTGAGCAGCGCCTGGCGCAGCCGGGTGGGATCGCCGCGCAGCCAGGGAGGCACGTTGTCGGTATCCACGGTCAGGCTCAATTCCTTCGCCGCAGCCTGCGCGCCGATGAGGGAGCAGACATTGTCCAGAATTGCGGCAAGGTGGAAATCGGTGCTTTCCAGCTGCAGCCGGCCGGCCTCGATCTTGGACAGGTCGAGGATGTCGTTGATGATGGACAGCAGGTGCTGCGCGGCGCCGTCGATCTTGGTGAGGCGTTCGACCTGCTCGGGCGTCGCTCCGGTGCGCTTCATCAGGTGGGTGAGGCCGATGATGGCATTCATCGGCGTGCGGATCTCGTGACTCATGTTGGCAAGGAAGGCGCTCTTGGCCCGGTTTGCCGTTTCGGCCAGCTCGCGAGCCTCGGTCAACTGCTCCGTGCGGCTTTGCACCAGATCCTCGAGATGCTCGCGGTGACGGTCGAGTTCGGCGCCGATGCGCTTCTTCTCGGTGATGTCTTCCTTCACCGCGACGTAATGGGTAATGTGCCCATCAGGCTGGCGGAGCGGCGTGATGATGGCGAATTCGACATAGTTGCTGCCGTCCTTGCGGCGGTTGACGAACTCACCCTTCCAGGGCTGGCCGGCGCCCAGCGTTGCCCACATGGCGCTGTAGGTTGCCAGCGGGGTGTTGCCGGAATTCAGGATGCGCGGGTTCTGGCCGATGGCCTCCGCGCGCGTATAGCCGGTCACGCGCAGGAAGGCTTCGTTCACATACTCGATCTTGGCATCAAGGTTGGTGATGACGATGCTTTCCGAGCTTTGCTCGACCGCCTGCGAGAGCTTGCGCAGCTCGCTTTCGGCGGCCTTGCGCTCGGTGACATCCATGAAGCTGAGTACCGCGCCCGCCAGTTCGCCCTGCTCGTCGCGGAGGGGTATGCTGACATACTCGACCGGGAAACTCGTGCCGTCCTTGCGCCAGAACAGATCGTCGGCCCCGCGGCTGGCGGTGCCGTCGCGGCAGGCCATGTAGATGTGGCATTCCTCGCGCGGGTAGGGCGTGCCGTCGGCCCTGGTGTGATGACTCAGGGCATGCAGGGACTGGCCGGGAGCCTCTTCCGCCGTCAATTGCAGAACCGTGCTGGCGGCCTTATTGATGAAAGTGATGCGACCCTCCCGGTCCAGACCGACAATGCCTTCGCCCGTCGAGTCGAGGATGAGTGCGTTCTTCTCTTCCAGCCGTTTCAGATCCCCGCGCGTTTGCGTGTGCGTTATTTCCGAACGCTGCATGGCGATGCCGTAGGCCAGGTCATTCGCCGCCTCTTCGAGAAGTTCGATCACGTCCTCGTCGAAGGCCTCCGCTTCCGCAGCGTAGATGTTCAGTGTGCCGAGGACGGTCCCGTCGAGCCACAGCGGCACGGCCAGCGACGAGGCATAACCGTGGTGCTGCGCGCGTTCCCGCCAGGGTGCGTAATCCGGATCGGCCGGGATATCGTTGCAGACGACGGTAATGCCTTGGCGGATCGCCGTGCCGGTCGGCCCGCGGCCCGACTCCGCTGTGTCCCAGGTGATGTTCAACCCGTCGAGAAAGTCTGCCTCGGCGCCCCAGGCGGCCACCTGCCGCACGCGCTTGTCGCTCATTGCATAGCCCACCCAGGTCATGCGGTAGCAACCGGCCTCGACGATAGCCCGGCACATCTCCTGCAGGAGTTCGTGTTCGCCATGCGCATGGAGCAGGGTGCGGTTGACGGCGGTTAGGACGCGCAAGGCGCGGTTGGCACGGATGAGCTTGTGCTCACGGTCCTCGATGAAATCGGCTGTTTCATCCATCGTCCGGGCCAGCCGTCCGATTTCGTCGTCGGTGTGCGGCAGGCCGGTGCGAATGCGGAAGTTCCCGCTGCCGAAGCGCGCCGCCATCTTCGACAGCTTCAGCAGCGGACGTACCAGCAGGCGGGTGGCGCCCAGGATGATCAGCCCCAGCGTGGCGACGAGCACCCCCAGCGCGATGCCGAAGTTGAGCCAGGCATTGTGCAGCGCTGCGGCCTCGATCCTCGCTTTCGGCACGGCCAGCCATAGGTGCATGGGGCCGGCCACGGTGTCCAGCAGCTTCGTAAAGGCGAACAGCCTGCGCTTGCCGTCCAGGCCGGTTTCCTCTGCCGTGCCTTCGCCACCCGCAGCGTGAATGATCTGCAACAGCGTCTGGTGTTTGGTGCCCTTGCCGACCAACCCCTCGGCATCTGGGTGGCGCACTGCAATAGTACCCTTGGCATCCGCCACCACCAGTCGTGAGCCTTCCGGCAGTTGGGCGGCCGCGAGTTCGCGCTGCAGCCAGATCAGGTCGAGTACCAGGAAGAGAACGCCGGTGACGCGCCCGGCCTCGTCGCGCATGGACTTGGCGAAGACAATGATCGGCTGGTTGAGGATACGGCCGGTCACCACTTCGCTGATGACCATCTCGCGGGACTGAAGAGTCTGCTTGAACCAGTTGCGGTCGGCAAGGTTGACGCGGCCCGTGGCGGGAACTGCCGCGCAGGCGATCTCGCCGTCCGGTAGCGTCAGTCCGATCTGATTGAATGCCTGTTGCTGCTCGAGCCGCATCGCCAGGAGCTCTGCGCATGCCGCAGTGGACGTCGCAAGCTTCAATTCCGGGCTCAGCGCCAGACTGTTCAGGATCGCGTCGGCCTGCGCGGCGAGGAAATGCTGCCGGGCGGCGATCACTCTTACCTGACTGTGCAGTTCTGTCTTGGCGGTGTTGACATGGCTATTGCGGTCGGCAATGAAGTTCCATGCGGCCAAGCCTATCAACAAGGCAGACGCCGCCAGCAGCAGCAGGATCAGGCGGCCGCGCAGACTGAGGGTGAGCGCGGGTTTCATGCTGCCCCGTCCTCACGATAACGCTCGGCGATGGCGACGAACTCGTCGAAGCCGGTGAGGAAGGCGTCGCACCCGTCAGGATCGAAGTGCGTGCCGCGTGCGGCGGCGATGATGTCGCGGGCCTCGGCGAACGGTAGCGCTGGCTTGTACACACGCGGCGCGATCAGCGCGTCGAAAACGTCGGCCAGGGCCATCAGCCGCGCGGCGATGGGGATGGACTCGCCGGCAAGGCCGTCGGGATAGCCGCTGCCGTCCCACTTCTCGTGGTGCCAGTGCGCAATTTCCTTCGCCAGGATGAGGAAGGCGACGGGCTTCTCGGCGTCGGTCTCGGCCTGTTCGATGGCGTCGGAACCGAGCTTGGCGTGGGACTTCATGACCGTCCACTCCGCCGGCGTGAGGGGGCCGGGCTTCTGCAGGATGCTGTCGGGTATGCCCACCTTGCCGATATCGTGCAGCGGCGCCGACTTGGTCAGCAGGTCGATGTTGCGCGGACTGAGGAAGTCGGAGAAGCGCGGGTGCTGACGCAGCCGCACGGCCAGCAGATGGACATAGTTCTGCGTGCGGTGGATGTGATTGCCGGTCTCGGGGTCACGCGTCTCGGCCAGGTGGGCGAGCGCCCGAATGCTGACCAGTTGGGTGAGATCGTTCTCGGCCATGCGTCGCGCCACTTCGGCTTCGAGAATGGCGTTCTGGTTTTTCAGCCAGTCGCGCGCCTGCTTCGCTTCGAGTTGCGTGCGCACCCGCGCCAGCACCACCATGGGTTTGATCGGCTTGGTGATGTAATCGGCCGCGCCAAGCTGCAAGCCGTGTTCCTCATCGCCATCATCGGCCAGGGCAGTCAGAAAGATCACCGGGATGTCGGCAGTGGCCGGGTTGTCGCGCAGACGGCCAAGCACGGTATAGCCATCCATGTCGGGCATCATCACGTCCAGCAGCACCAGATCAGGGCGCGGCTCACTCGCCGCCGCGCGCAGGGCGCTTTCTCCCGACCTGGCGGCGCGTACCTGATATTCGGGCCACAGCAGATGCGTCAGTAGCGACAGGTTGGTCGGCTCGTCGTCTACGATCAGGATAATTGCTGCGACCACGGGGCGCTCCATTTCCCTACTCTCCACATGGTTCCGGCTGAACTGAATCGAACGACGGCCACATGGCGCGTTGGCGGCGCCATGCGGAATTCTTTTCAAATGAGCCGGACAGGGACGGAGTCCGAAAGGGCGCGAACGGTGTCATGCGTTCGCGGATGCTTGCACCAAGGGGGCCGGGGCGGGGGCCGATGAATACAGCAATGGGCGGCAAGCGCGCCCGTTTTTGCTACGATACTAAACGTTTGATACTATCGTCAAGCGAAGCGGGCCCCATCCCTGCCCGAATCTTGCTCTAGGCTGCAGCTGTCTCCAGTCGATCGACCTTCAGACCCCTGCCCTGTCTGAGAAAAATGCACCGTA
>JAABQU010000029.1 GCA_011391285.1 Thiobacillus sp. | reverse complement strand
CCCTGTCGTATCTGGAGCAGCTGTTCAGCCGCCTGCGCCGTCACGAGCTGGTCGAAAGCGTGCGCGGTCCCGGCGGCGGCTACTACCTCGCGCGGCCGCTTGCCGACGTCACCGTGGCCGACATCATCCGCGCGGTCGATGAACCCATCGATGCGACCCAGTGCGGCGGCAAGGAAAACTGCCACGACGAACACCGCTGCCTGACGCACGACTTGTGGACGGGGCTCAATGCCCATATCTACGATTACCTGGACAACGTCACGCTGGCCACGCTGGTGGCCAAGCAGGGCGAGTGCAAGGAAAAGGTGTTGCAGGACCGCCGCGTGTCGAAGATGACGCTGGCCGCTTGAACGATTGAATTAGGGCAAAACGATGAAAACTCTGTATTTCGATTACTCCGCCACCACCCCGGTCGATCCCCGCGTGGCTGCCAAGATGATCCCCTATCTGACCGAGCACTTCGGCAACCCCGCTTCGCGCTCGCATCCGTACGGATGGGAAGCCGAAGCCGCGGTGGAAGAGGCACGCGGCAATATCGCTGCGCTGGTCGGTGCCGATCCCAAGGAAATCGTGTTCACTTCCGGCGCCACCGAATCGAACAACCTCGCCATCAAGGGCGCAGGGCACTTCTACTCGGGCACCAAGGGCAAGCACATCATCACCGTGCGCACCGAACACAAGGCGGTGCTCGACACCGTGCGTGAAATGGAGCGCCAGGGCTTCGAGGCCACCTATCTGAGCGTCAAGGAAAACGGTCTCATCGACCTCGACGCCTTCCGTGACGCGATCCGCCCCGACACCGTGCTGGCCTCGGTGATGGCGGTCAACAACGAAATCGGCGTGATCCAGGACATCGACGCCATCGGCAAGATCTGCCGCGAGAAGGGCGTGATCTTCCACGTCGACGCGGCGCAGGCCACCGGCAAGATGCCGATCGATCTGAAGACGCTTCCCGTTGATCTGATGTCGTTCTCGGCCCACAAGACCTACGGCCCCAAGGGCATCGGCGCCCTGTACGTGCGCCGCAAGCCGCGCATTCGCCTGGAAGCGCAGATGCACGGCGGCGGCCACGAGCGCGGCATGCGTTCGGGCACGCTGGCACCGCACCAGATCGTCGGCATGGGCGAAGCCTTCCGCATCGCCAAGGAAGAGATGGCGACCGAGAACGAGCGCATCCGCATGCTGCGCGACCGTCTTTATGCCGGCCTAAAGGACATCGAGGAAGTGCACCTGAACGGCGACATGGATCAGCGCGTGCCGCACAACCTCAACGTCAGCTTCAACTTCGTCGAAGGCGAATCGCTGATCATGGCAATCAAGGATCTGGCGGTGTCGTCGGGTTCCGCCTGCACCTCGGCCAGTCTGGAGCCGTCCTACGTGCTGCGCGCCCTGGGCCGCAGCGACGAACTGGCGCACAGCTCGATCCGCTTCTCCATCGGTCGCTTCACCACCGAGGAAGAAGTCGATTACGCCATCAAGCTTCTGCACGAGAAGATCGGCAAGCTGCGCGAACTTTCCCCGCTGTGGGAAATGTTCAAGGAAGGCATCGACCTGAATACCGTGCAGTGGGCTGCACACTAAGTTGACGTAAAGGAGAACCACCATGTCTTACAGCGAAAAAGTACTCGACCATTACGAAAACCCCCGCAACGTCGGTTCCTTTACCAAGGACGACGAGGGCGTCGGCACCGGCATGGTCGGCGCGCCCGCCTGCGGCGACGTGATGAAGCTGCAGATCAAGGTCGGTGCCGATGGCCGCATCGAGGATGCCAAGTTCAAGACCTACGGCTGCGGCTCGGCGATCGCATCGAGCTCGCTGGTGACCGAGTGGGTCAAGGGCAAGACCCTGGACCAGGCCATGGAAATCAAGAACACGGCGATTGCCGAAGAATTGGCGCTGCCGCCGGTGAAGATCCACTGCTCGATCCTCGCCGAAGATGCGATCAAGGCTGCGGTCGCCGACTACAAGCAGAAAAAAGGTCTGGAGTAAGCCATGGCGGTGACCCTCTCCGAGCGCGCAGCGCAACACGTGACCAACTACCTTGCCAAACGCGGCAAGGGCGTCGGCATCCGTCTCGGCGTGCGCACCACCGGCTGCTCCGGCATGGCCTACAAGCTGGAGTTTGCCGATGAGGTGCCCGAAGGTGACGAGGTCTTTACCAGCCACGGCGTGACCGTCTTCGTCGACCCGAAAAGCCTGACCTACATCGACGGCACCGAGCTCGACTACGCCCGCGAAGGCCTCAACGAAGGCTTCAAGTTCAACAACCCGAACGTGAAGAACGAGTGCGGGTGCGGCGAGTCGTTCAACGTCTGATATGTCGACAAAGGGTGAGGGGTAAGGGGAGAGGTCATGCCCTGTGCCTTGACCCTTGCCGCTAATGCCTCACCCGTCATGAATTTCGCCCAAACCCACTTCGAGCTGTTCGGCCTGCCGCAATCGTATGCGCTGGATCGCGACCAACTCGACTCCGCCTACCGCGAACTGCAGAACACGGTGCATCCTGACCGCTTTGCAGCACAGCCGGACGCCGAGCAGCGGGTGGCGATGCAGTGGGCCACGCAGGTGAACGAGGCCTACCAGACCCTCAAACATCCGGTGAGCCGCGGCGTCTACCTGCTGAAGCTGCAGGGCGTCGATGCGCTCGATCCCAGCAACACAAAAATGGCGCCCGCCTTCCTGATGCAGCAGATGGAATGGCGCGAGGCCATCGAAGACGCGCGTGCCGGCAACAGCATGGACGCGCTGGATGCCCTGACCGGCGACCTGCGCGCCGCGCACCGCCGCATCGAGGCCCAGTTGGCCGAACTGATCGACACGGCGCACGACTTTGCGGCAGCCTCCGAAGCCGTGCGCCAGCTGCGATTCATGGACAAACTCATCGCCGAAATCGGCGACGTCTACGAAGAACTGGAAAGTTAAATGGCCCTGTTGCAAATTGCCGAACCTGGCATGTCCACCGCCCCTCACCAGCACAGGCTGGCGGTGGGGATCGATCTGGGCACGACCAATTCGCTGGTGGCCACAGTGCGTTCCGGCCTCGCTATGGTGCTGGACGACGAATCCGGGCATTCGCTGCTGCCGTCGGTGGTGCGCTACTGCTCGAGTGGCGACATCGATGTGGGCTACGCCGCGCAAGCCGCGCAAAACAGCGATCCCCACAATGCCATCGCTTCGGTGAAACGCTTCATGGGCCGCGGCCTTGCCGACATCGACGATATCGCCAGCCTGCCGTACCGCTTCGTCGATGCGCCCGGCATGGTGCAGCTGAAAACCGCTGCCGGCGTGAAAAGCCCGGTCGAGGTCTCGGCCGAAATCCTGAAAGTGCTGCGCCAGCGTGCCGAAACCGCGATGGGCGGCGAACTCGTCGGCGCGGTGATCACGGTACCGGCCTACTTCGACGATGCCCAGCGCCAGGCCACCAAGGACGCCGCGCAACTGGCCGGCATCAACGTGCTGCGCCTGTTGAACGAGCCGACTGCCGCAGCCATTGCCTACGGCCTCGATAACGCGTCAGAAGGCGTCTACGCCGTCTACGACCTCGGCGGCGGCACCTTCGATATCTCGATTCTGAAACTGTCCAAGGGCGTGTTCGAGGTGCTGGCCACCAACGGCGATTCGGCGCTCGGCGGAGACGACTTCGACCAGCGCGTGTTCTGCTGGATTGTCGAACAGGGGCGCTTCCAGCCGCTGTCGGCGGGCGACATGCGCTTGCTGCTCACCAAGGCGCGCCATGCCAAGGAAGCCCTGACCGAACACACCGAGGTGCGTGTCACCGCCGTGCTGTCGACCGGGGAAATGATGGATGCGACGCTGACCCAGGGCGAATTCAACGCCATGACGGCGAGCCTCGTCAGCAAGACGCTGGCCCCCACCCGCAAGGCGCTGCGCGACGCGGGTCTGTCGGTGGACGAAGTAAAGGGCGTGGTGATGGTCGGCGGCTCCACCCGCATGCCGTGCATCCGCCAGGCGGTGGCCGATTTCTTCAAGCAGACGCCGCTGACCAATCTCGATCCCGACAAGGTCGTCGCGCTCGGTGCCGCCATGCAGGCCGACGTGCTGGCAGGCAACCGCGTCGGCGACGACTGGCTGCTGCTCGACGTGATCCCGCTGTCGCTCGGCCTCGAAACCATGGGCGGGCTCACGGAAAAAGTCATCCCGCGCAACACCACCATTCCCACCGCGCGTGCGCAGGAATTCACCACCTTCAAGGATGGCCAGACCGCGATGAGCGTGCACGTGCTGCAGGGCGAGCGCGAACTGGCATCCGACTGCCGCTCGCTGGCGCGCTTCGAACTGCGCGGCATTCCTCCCATGGTGGCGGGCGCAGCGCGCATTCGTGTCACCTTCCAGGTCGATGCCGACGGTTTGTTGTCGGTGGCGGCGCGCGAGCAGAGCAGCGGGGTGGAAGCCAGCGTGCAGGTCAAGCCGTCATACGGTCTCGCCGACGACGACATCACCCGCATGCTGAAGGACGCCTTCACCCACGCCAAGGACGACATGTATGCCCGTGCGCTGAACGAGCAGATCGTCGACGCGCAGGGCCTGATCGCCGCCACCCGCGCGGCGATGGCGGAAGACGCAGCGTTGCTGAGCGAAGACGAAACGGCAGCGATCGAAGCCAGCATCGCCGCCCTTGAAAAGTTGATGGCGGGCACCGATCATCAGGCCATCAAGCGCGGCATCGAGGCGCTCAATGCCGCGACCACCGAGTTCGCCCAGCGCCGCATGGACCAGAACGTGCGCCGCGCGATGGCCGGACAGAAACTGGAAACCTTCGGTTGACCGAATCATGTTGAATGACGCATTCATCGAATCCCTGCGGGCGAAGCTGGAAGCGCACCCGATCTACGCCGCCGTGCAGACGCTGGACGACCTGCGCGTGTTCATGCAGCACCACGTCTATTCGGTGTGGGACTTCATGTCGCTGATCAAATACCTGCAGCACGAAGTCGCGCCCGCGCGCTGGCCCTGGACGCCGCAGGGCAATGCCTCGGTGCAGCGCTTCATCAACGAACTGGTCCTGGAAGAGGAAACCGACATCGCGCTGCCGGGGCATGAAGGGCATACCAGCCACTTCATGCTGTATCTCGCCGCCATGCGCGAAATCGGCGCCGATACCGACACCCCGGCGCGCTTCGTGCAGAAAGTGGCGGAGCAGGGCATCGATGCCGCGCTCGCGTCAGGCATGGCGCCCGCGCCGTCCGCCGTGTTCACCCGCACCACCTTTCAATTTCTCGCCAGCGGCAAGCCGCATACCGTCGCCGCCGCACTGGCGCTGGGGCGCGAGCACGTCATCCCGTCCATGTTCCGTGCCTTCCTGTCGCGCATGGCCGTGACCGAAGCGCAGGCGCCCAGCTTTTACTACTACCTCAACCGCCACGTCCACCTCGACGAGGATTTTCACGCGCCGCTGTCGCTGCGCCTGCTCGCCGCCCTGTGCGGTGAAGACGCCGAGAAATGGCGCGAAGCCGAGGCCGCGGCCGAAGCCGCAGTCAACGCCCGACTCCAATTCTGGGACGGTGTGCTGAACGCGCTGCCCAGCCAACACGCCCAAGCTGCCTGACTGATACCATTCAAACCATGCCCCAACTCATCGTACTGCCCCACGTCGAACTCTGCCCCGAAGGCGCCGTCATCGAAGCCAAGCCCGGCGACACCATCTGCGACACCCTGCTCGCCAACGGCGTCGAAATCGAGCATGCCTGCGAAAAGTCCTGCGCCTGCACCACCTGCCACGTCATCGTGCGCGAAGGCTTCAACTCGATGGAAGCGTCCACCGAAGAAGAGGATGATCTGCTCGACAAGGCCTGGGGGCTGGAACCGCAGTCGCGGCTGTCGTGCCAGGCTCGCGTCAACGGCGCCGACCTGGTGATCGAAATCCCCAAGTACACCATCAACATGGTCAAGGAAGGGCATTGAAATGAAGTGGACGGATTCCCTCGACATCGCCATCGAACTCTCCGAAGCGCACCCGGAAATCGACCCGCGCACCATCCGCTTCACCGACCTGCATCGCTGGGTGATGGAACTGCCCGACTTCGATGACAACCCCGAGCATTCCGGCGAGAAAATCCTCGAAGCGATCCAGATGGCGTGGATCGACGAAGTCAGTTAATTCAGCCGCCACATCGTACTGAATTTCAAACAGTCCAGCTGACCGCTCTGGTCGGCTCGACACCTGTCCGTATCTTCTGCCAGCAGACTTCAGGGGTGATGCGTCGCCGTCACAGGCCGGCCCTGACGAACCTCACCAGAAAAAGCTCAAAATCGTGATGGATCTCCAGTTATTCGCTTAAGCGAATAGCCCATCAAATCAGGGTACCCTTCGCACAG
>JAABQU010000028.1 GCA_011391285.1 Thiobacillus sp. | reverse complement strand
GTAGGCGCCGTGAGAGGTGCCGATGGCGATGGCCAGAGCGTCGACCTTGGTCTTGGAGACGAAGTCGGCGGCCTCGTCGGGGTCGGTCAGCAGCTGGTCGTGCGACAGCTTGCCTTCGGCGCCGTGGCCATCCTCTTCACCGGCCATGCCGGACTCCAGGGAACCCAGACAGCCCAGTTCGCCTTCGACGGACACGCCGCAAGCGTGGGCCAGTTCGGACACCTTGGCGGTGGTTTCGACGTTGTATTCGTAGGTGGACGGGGTCTTGCCGTCGGTGCCCAGGGAACCGTCCATCATCACGGACGAGAAGCCCGACTGGATGGAACGGAAACAGATGCTGGGCGATGCGCCGTGGTCCTGGTGCATGCACACCGGAATGTGCGGGTACATTTCGATCGCGGCCAGGATGAGGTGGCGCAGGAAAGGTTCGCCGGCATAGGAACGGGCGCCGGCGGAGCCTTGCAGGATCACCGGGGAATCCACGGCGGCGGCGGCCTGCATGATGGCCTGAACCTGCTCCATGTTGTTGACGTTGAACGCGGGCAAGCCATAGCCGTTTTCGGCGGCATGGTCGAGCAATTGACGAAGGGAAATCAGGGCCATTTACACTCTCCTAGGTTAAAAATATTCAGCACGCTACGTGTTTGCAAAATCAGGTTTTCTTCGAATCGCCCACCCGGACGATCTTCATGGTGTTGGTGCCGCCCGATTGACCGATGGGCTCACCGATGGTCAGCAGAATCAGGTCGCCATCGCGCACTGCGCCACGCCGCCGCAGCTCTTCTTCAGCCTCCGCCAGCAAGGCATCGCGTTCCTTGGTGACCGTTTTCAGGTTGATCGGGTAGACGCCACGGAAAAGAGTGACTTTTCTACGGGTTTGCACCTGGGGTGTCAAGGCATAGATCGGCACCCGGGTCGACAGGCGGCTCATCCACAAACAGGTGTTGCCCGACTCGGTGAGCGCCGCGATCGCCTTGATGTTGAGATGCACCGAGGTGAACACCGCCGACATCGCGATCGCCTCGTCTGCGCGCAGAAAGCTCTTGCTCAGGCGGTCGTTCGAGAATCCGGGTTCGGCTTCCTTTTCCGCTTCCAGGCACACACGATCCATCGCCTGCACCGCCTCTATCGGGAACTGGCCGGCTGCCGTTTCGGCAGAAAGCATAACCGCATCGGTGCCGTCGAGCACCGCATTGGCAACGTCGGACACTTCGGCGCGGGTGGGAATCGGGCTTGAAATCATCGATTCCATCATCTGGGTGGCGGTGATCACCACCTTGTTGCGCTCGATCGCCATGCGGATCATGCGCTTCTGCAGCGCAGGCACCGCAGCGTCGCCGACTTCGACGCCCAAGTCGCCGCGGGCCACCATGATGGCGTCGGACGCTTCTAGAATTTCTTCAAGATGCTCGATCGCTTCGGTGCGCTCGATCTTGGCGACGAGTTGGCTCTTGCCGCCGGCTGCACGCAGCAGTTCGCGCGCCTGGCGCATGTCGGCGCCACAGCGCGGGAACGACACTGCCAGATAATCCGCCCCCAGCGCCGCGGCGGTCTTGATGTCCTCGATGTCCTTTTCGGTCAGCGCGGACGCCGACAGGCCCCCACCCTTGCGGTTGATGCCCTTGTTGTTGGAGAGCACGCCGCCCTGCACCACCTTGCAGACGATTTCCGTGCCCTTGACTTCCTCGACCCAGAACTCGATACGGCCATCGTCCAGCAGCAGGGTCACGCCGCGTTTCACATCATTCGGCAATTCCTTGTAGTCGAGGCCGACGCGGGTCTGGTCGCCCAGCGGGCAGGCCGCGTCGAGAATGAAAATGTCGTCCTTGGCCAGGGTGATCTTGCCGTCCTTGAACTTGCCGATGCGGATTTTGGGGCCCTGCAGGTCGACCAGCACGCCGACCGCGCGGCCGCGCGCGCGCGCCAGTGAACGCACCAGTTCGGCGCGATCGATATGGTCCTGCGCCGTGCCATGGGAAAAGTTGAGACGCACCACATCCAGGCCGGCCTCCATCATCCGGTCCAGGGTTTTGGCATCGGAACAGGCGGGGCCGAGGGTGGCGACGATTTTGGTTCTGCGAATCATTATGTGGGTGAGACGTTAGGGTAAGGGGGCGGAAAGCCCGAGGGGGAAGCCTGACGCCTCCCCCTCGGGTTACACCGTAAAGGGATTAGCCCTTCGCGCGGTCCTCCAGAATCGCCACAGCGGGCAGAACCTTGCCTTCCAGGTATTCGAGGAACGCGCCGCCGGCGGTGGAAATGTAGCTCACCTTGTCGTAGATGTCGTACTTCTGGATCGCGGCGATGGTGTCGCCGCCGCCGGCCAGGGTGAAGGCGCTGGTGTTGGCGATCGCCATGGCGATGGTCTTGGTACCTTCGCCGAACTGGTCGAACTCGAACACGCCGACCGGGCCGTTCCACACCACGGTGCCGGCCTTCATGATGATGTCGGCGAGTTCCTGCGCGCTCTTCGGGCCGATGTCGAAAATCATGTCGTCGTCGGCCACGTCGCCGGAATCCTTCAGCACGGCGGGTTCGTTGGCGTCGAATTTCTTGCCGCACACCACGTCGACGGCGATGGGGATGGTCGCACCGCGCGCGGTCATCTTCTCGATCAGCGCCTGGGCGGTCGGCACCAGGTCGTCTTCGCACAGCGACTTGCCGACGTTATGGCCGGTGGCCTTGAGGAAGGTGTTGGCGATGCCGCCGCCGACCACCAGTTGTTCGCACTTCTCGGACAGCGCCTCGAGCACGGTCAGCTTGGTGGAGACCTTGGAGCCGCCGACGATGGCGACCATCGGACGCGCCGGGTTGGCCAGCGCCTTCTCCAGCGCCTCGAGCTCTTCGGTCAGCAGGATGCCGGCCGCGGCAGTCGGTGCAAATTTGGCGATGCCGTGGGTCGAGGCTTCGGCGCGGTGCGCCGTGCCGAAGGCGTCCATCACGAACACGTCGCACAGCGCGGCGTATTTCTTCGCGGTCTCGTCGACGTTCTTCTTTTCGCCCTTGTTGACGCGGCAGTTTTCCAGCACGACCAGTTCGCCGTCGGCAACGTCGAAGCCGCCCTCGGTCCACTCGCGGATCAGGCGGATGTTCTTGCCCAGCTTCTGCGCGATCACGTCGACCACGGGCTTCAGCGAATCCTCTTCCTTGAACTCGCCTTCGGTCGGGCGGCCGAGGTGGGACGTGACCATCACCTTGGCGCCCGCCCTGAGGCAGTGCTCGATGGTGCGCATCGACGCGGTGATGCGGGCGTCGGAGGTGACCTTGCCGTCCTTGACCGGAACGTTCATGTCGGCGCGGATGAACACGCGCTTGCCTGCCAGATCGAGATCGGTGACGCGAATGACTGCCATGGTTTGCTTCTCCTGAAGGTAAGGTTTAAGGGTTGGCGCGGATTGAGCCGCGCCAGGCCTTAAGGCTCACTGCTAGGGGTCAGGGGTCGGGATTCAGGGGCCAGGGGATGCGCGGCCCGAGGCCGCGTCCTGATTAAATTCGCGGGCTTCGCCCGCTCATTCCTTGAATCCTGATCCCTGAATCCTGACTCCTTACTTCGCCACGTGCTCGACCAGACGCAGCATGTTGCAGGTGTAGCCGTACTCGTTGTCGTACCAGGACACGACCTTGACGAAGGTGTCGTCCAGGGCGATGCCGGCGTCGACGTCGAAGGTGGAGGGCGCGCTGTTGCCAACGAAGTCGGTGGAGACCACTTTCTCTTCGGTGTAACCCAGCACGCCCTTCATGGCACCTGCTGAGGCGGCCTTCATCGCAGCGCAGATTTCGGCGTAGGTGGCAGGCTTGTTCAGTTCAACGGTCAGGTCAACGACGGACACGTCGGAGGTGGGAACGCGGAACGCCATGCCGGTCAGCTTGCCTTTCAGTGCAGGCAGCACCACGCCGACGGCCTTGGCAGCGCCGGTGGACGACGGAATGATGTTTTCCAGAATGCCGCGACCGCCGCGCCAGTCTTTGGAAGACGGGCCGTCGACGGTTTTCTGGGTGGCTGTGGCGGCATGGACGGTGGTCATCAGGCCGCGCTTGATGCCCCAGTTGTCGTTCAGCACCTTGGCCACGGGGGCCAGGCAGTTGGTGGTGCAGGAAGCCGCCGAAACGATCGCCTCACCGGCGTAGGTGGTGTGGTTCACGCCATAGACGAACATGGGGGTGGAATCCTTGGCAGGAGCCGATTGAACCACTTTCTTCGCGCCGGCCTTGATGTGGGCTTCGCAGGATTCGGTGGTCAGGAAGAAGCCGGTGCAGTCGATCACGATGTCGGCGCCCACTTCGTTCCACTTCAGGTTGGCAGGATCGCGTTCGGCGGTCAGACGGATTTTCTTGCCGTTCACGACCATGTTGGCGCCATCGACCGCGATGTCGCCGTTGAAACGACCATGCACCGAGTCGTACTTCAGCATGTAAGCCAGGTAGTCGGGGTCGAGCAGGTCGTTAATCGCCACGATCTCGATGCCCGGGAAGTCCTTCGCCACAGCGCGGAACACCATGCGGCCGATGCGGCCAAAACCGTTAATACCAACTTTGATTGCCATTTGTCAGTCTCCAGATTGAAAGAAAAACTTTTCCACGAAGAACACAAAGGGCGCGAAGTTTTTATTTGTAGACCTTCGTGCCCTTCGTGGATAAAAAATTACAGGACGCCCTTCACAGCAGCCGCGACGGCCTCGGTGGTGAAGCCGAACTCCTTGAACAGTTCGTCGGCCGGGGCGGACTCGCCGAAATGATCCCAGCCAATCACGGCGCCTTCCAGGCCCACGTACTTGCGCCAGAAGTCGCTGACACCGGCCTCCACCGCGACGCGCGGCAGGCCCTTCGGCAGCACACTTTCCTTGTAGGCGGCATCCTGCTTGTCGAAGGTGTTGGTCGATGGCATTGACACCACGCGCACCGCGATGCCTTCGGCGGCCAAGGCTTCCTGGGCCTTGACGGCCAGAGCAACTTCGGAGCCGGTGGCGATGATGACGGCCTTGGCACCGGCGGCATCTTTCAGCACATAGCCGCCCTTGGCGATGTTGGCGATCGTCGCCGCATCACGCGCCATGAACGCCAGGTTCTGGCGGCTGAGGATATGGCAGGTGGGGCCATCGGTACGCTCGACCGAATGCGCCCAGCCGACCATCGTCTCAACCGTGTCGCACGGACGCCAGACGTCGATGTTGGGGATCATGCGCAGGGTGGCGGTCTGCTCCACCGGCTGGTGGGTCGGGCCGTCTTCGCCGAGGCCGATCGAGTCGTGGGTGAACACGTGGATCACGCGCTGCTTCATCAGCGCAGCCATGCGGATGGCGTTGCGCGAGTATTCCGAGAACATCAGGAAGGTGCCGCCGAACGGCAGCAGGCCGCCGTGCAGCGCCATGCCATTCATGATCGCGGCCATGCCGAATTCACGCACGCCGTAGCTGATGTAGTTGCCGGGGTTGCCGTTACGCACCGGATGGCAGCCCGTCCAGTTGGTGAGGTTGGAACCGGTCAGGTCGGCCGAGCCGCCGAGGAACTCGGGCAGCGCCGGGGCCAGCGCGTTGATCGCGATCTGGCTGGCCTTGCGGGTGGCGACGGTTTCAGCCTTGGCGTTGATCGCAGCCAGTTGCTCGGCAACGTGCGCCTTCCAGTTGGCGGGCAGTTCGCCCTTCATGCGGCGCTCGAATTCGGCGGCCTCGGCCGGGTAGGCGGCCTTGTACTCGGCGAACTTGTTGTTCCACAGCGTTTCGAGTCCCTGGCCCTTGGTCTTGGCATCCCAGCCGGCGTAGATGTCGGCGGGGATTTCGAACGCGGGGTGGTTCCAGCCGATGTTCTTGCGGGTCGCCTCGATTTCGGCGTGGCCCAGCGCAGCGCCATGCACGTCGTGGGTGCCTTCCTTGTTGGGCGAACCCTTGCCGATGATGGTCTTGCAGCAGATCAGGGTGGGCTTGTCGGTGCTGGCCTTGGCTTTCTGGATGGCAGCTTCGAGGGCCACGACATCATGACCGTCGACATTGGGTACCACGTTCCAACCATACGCTTCAAAGCGCTTGGCAGTGTCGTCGGTATACCAGTGCTCGATATGGCCGTCGATCGAAATGCCGTTGTCATCCCAGAAGGCGACCAGTTTGTTGAGCTTCCACGTGCCGGCCAGCGCACAGGACTCGTGCGAAATGCCTTCCATCATGCAGCCGTCGCCCAGGAACACATAGGTGTGGTGGTCAACAATGGTGTGGTCGGGCTTGTTGAATTCGGCGGCGAGGATCTTCTCCGCCATCGCCATGCCAACGGCGTTGGTGATGCCCTGGCCGAGCGGGCCGGTGGTGGTCTCCACGCCGGGTGCATAGCCGTACTCGGGGTGGCCCGGAGTCTTGGAGTGCAGTTGACGGAACTGCTTCAGGTCATCCATCGACAGGTCGTAGCCGGTCAGGTGCAGCAAGGCGTAGATCAGCATCGAGCCGTGGCCGTTCGACAGCACGAAGCGGTCGCGATC
>JAABQU010000027.1 GCA_011391285.1 Thiobacillus sp. | reverse complement strand
CTGCTTTCGCCAGCGGGCGGCCATCGGCAGCCTGCACCATCACGGTATCGCCCGGCCGCGCATGGCCGGCCAGCCGGGCCACGGCGGTATCGAAAAGCCACGGATGCCGTTTGAACAGCGAACGCTCTCTGCCCGGATGGAGGATCAGTTCGGCCATCGCTCGTTTTCCCTCAGGCTTCCAATGCGCGCAACTCGGCATTGGTGTAGCGCAGCCGACTGGCCAGCACGCTGGCAATGCCCTCCATCAGCGCCAGCGCGACCTTCTTGTGCTCCTCGGCAAACTGGTCGAAGGTCTGGCGCGACAGCACATAGAGGTCGACATCGCTGAACGCCACGGCATCGGCCGAGCGCGTTTCGCCGTCAAGAAAAGCCATCTCGCCGAAAAAGGCTCCGCGACCGAAGGTGCCGAGATGATGACTCTGGGTCTTGTTGATCGGCAGCAGAATGCGCACCGCACCGCGCCGGATGAGGAATAATTCGTCGCCAGCGTCGCCGCGCGCGAAGATCTTTTCACCTGCCGCGAAACTGCGTTGCTGCATATGCTGTTCGAGCGTCGCCAGCGTCTGCGCCTTGCGGTTCTTGAAGAGCTCGATATCGTGCAGCGCCAGCGTGGTTTCGGCCACCAGTTCGAGCGCCGCCGCCGCGATGATCTGGTCTTCGACCCATTCCTTGGCCTGGTCGATCTCGTCGAACACTTTGACCGTGCCACCGTCTTTGATGAGACCGACCTCGTCAAGGTATTGGCGGATATCTCGACCGGAGGGCAGCTTCTGCGGGATCTGGCTGAAGATCAGGCAGCCGTCGCGTTCGGCCAGCATGTCCTTGATTTGTTCGAGCATGTGGGCCGCCGTCACATCCACCGTCTGTACGCGGCGCATGTCGAGGATTAGATAGCGGCGCGTCTTCAGGTCGGCTTCCAGCGCGGTGTACAGTTGGTTGGTAGTACCGAAGAACAGGCTGCCCTGCAATTCGCAGATGGCGACGCTGTCGCCGTGCTCGATGAGGATTTCCATTTCCTCGTGGGTGCGCACCCGCTTCGAGAAGTGCTGGTTGCCGAGCAGCCTACGCCGCACCACCGCACCGCCAATCTGCTCGCGGATGAACAGCAGGATCGCCAGCAGGATGCCGACACCCGACGCGGCGATCAGGCTCACCGTCAGCGCGGTGAGAACCACAGCGGCGATCACGGCAAAATCGAGCAGGGTGGCGCGCGACTTGAGGAAGTGCAGACTGTTCTTGTCGATCATGCGCACGCCGATGACGATGAGGATTGCCGCCAGCGCGGCGACCGGCACCCAGGCGATCAGCGAGCCCAGCACGAGGAAAGCTACCAGCGCCAGGCCGCCTTCCATCACGCCAGAGAGGCGGCTAGCGGCGCCGGAAGACAAGTTGACCAGGGTCGCGCCCATCGTGCCGGCACCCGGCATGCCGCCGATGATGGCGGAGGAGATGTTGCCGAAGCCCTGGCCGATCAGTTCGCGGTTCGAGTTGTGACGCGAGCGCGTCAGTGCATCGAGCACCAGGCAGGTCTTGAGCGTATCGATCGAGAGCAGACCGGCCAGCGTCAGCGCCGGGAAGAAGAGTATTTTGAAGGTGGTCAGATCCAGCGCACTCATGGCCTGCCAGCGACCCGTTAAGGCATCGGTAAAACTGGCACCGCCACCCCCGCCCAACGGCCCCACCACCAGAGAGTTCGCCTCCGGCGTCAACGGTGCAGCCCCGGCAAGCGCCAAACCGAAATAGGTCAATACACCGGCCAGCAGGCCGAGAATCGCCGCCGGCACCAGCTTGACGAAACGCGGCGCACCGACCATCACCAACGCAGTCACTGCACCAATCAGCAGACTCTTGCCACTCCAGATTTCGGGGGCGGCGAGCGCATGCCAGACATTCAGCCCCTTGGGCACCCCCAGCAGTTTGGGTACCTGGCTGCCGATGATGATCAGCCCGACGCCCGTCAGATAACCGCTGACGACCGGATAAGGCATGTATTCGATCAGGCGTCCCAGGCGCAGCACCCCGAAGCTGACTTGCAGCAAACCGGCCATGAGGCCGAGCAGCGTGAGCATCAGTAGTAGCGTATTCACCTCGACGCCGGCGTGCAGTGTCTCGATCGCGAAGGCTGCCAGCACGGCGGCGGCCGGTGCGCAGGGTGCGCTGATCAGGCGCGGTGCGCCGCCCAACGAGGCGGCCACCAGTCCCAAAGCCACCGCACCGAGAATGCCGGCCAGGGCGCCCTGCGCGGCCTGGGCGCTGCCGAGCGGCGCGTAGATGGTGACACCGAAGGCGATGGCCGAGGGCAATGCCACCAACATGGCCGCGAGGCCGCCCCAAAAATCACCGGAGATATTCTTTGGCATGTTCATTTGCTCTTCGCCCGTGGATGCGCTGCATCATAAACCTTCGCGAGATGCTGGAAATCCAGATGCGTATAAATCTGCGTCGTGGCGATACTGGCATGGCCGAGCATTTCCTGCACGGCACGCAGGTCGCCCGAAGATTGCAGCACATGGCTGGCGAACGAGTGGCGCAGCATGTGCGGGTGGACATGCAGGCCGAGGCCGCTATTCTTTGCCCAGTGCGTCAGGCGCAGCTCGATGGCGCGCGGTGTCAGGCGCGTACCGCGCCGGCTGACGAAGAGCGCCGGTTCATCCGTCGCGGCAAGGGCGGCGCGCTGCGCAATCCAGTTTTCCAGCGCTTCCGTGGCCTTGGCACCGACCGGCACGGTGCGCGTCTTGGCGCGTTTGCCGGTGACCGTCACCTCGCCACTCGCGAGATCAAGGCTGCCCACGACATTCAGCGAGGCGAGTTCGGCGAGGCGCAGGCCGGACGAGTAGAACAATTCGATCATCGCGCGATCGCGCATCGCGAGTACATCGCCATCCTCCGCTCCGGGGGCGGCCAGCAACGCCGCCGCCTGATCGATGCCGAGCGCCTTGGGCAGCGCGCGCGGACGCTTCGGCGCGCGCAGGCCGACACACGGGTCCGTAGCGAGTTGCCCGCGCTTGGCCAGCCAGCGGTAATACGCACGCCAGGCCGACAGGGTGCGCGCCACCGAACGTGCGGCCAATCCCTGACCATGCAGGCGCATCGCCTGGCGACGCAGTTCATGGGATTGCAGCTTGTTTAAGGCATGGCCATCTGCTGCTGTTTGCAGCAACGCCAAATCATGCCGGTAGGCGGTCAGCGTATGCGGGCTGGCACGCCGCTGGTGCGCCAGTTCGGCGAGGAACTGCTCGACAGAGGGATCGGCCGCAATTTCGGCCATGGCCGGTGTCAGCTCAGGGTGCGATTCAGCGCGGCAGCCGCCACTTCGCCGATGCGCTCAAGATACAGCGTGCCCATCTCGGGGTAGAAGCGCTGCGGCTCTTCGCTGCCGAGGGCCATCAGGCCGAAAGTCTCGGGACCGCGCCGCAGGGCGACGAGCGCCAGCGAACGTACATGGCTGCCGCGTTCGCCGAACCAGCCCAGGACATCCGGCCCGCTGCCGGTGCCACAGTAGGGACGCTTCAGGGTTGCCGCGAAGTCGTGCGCGGCACCGCTCATCGGCGTGAATTCGGGGGCGGTAGGATCGCCCGGCACATTCCATAAACGCACCGCCACATGCGGCACAGCGAAATCTCCGCCGAGATGGGCGTACAGCAGGCGCAATACGCTGGTCCCATCGATGGCACCGGCCAGCGCGACGTCGAGGCGATGCGCCTTGCCGGACAGTACATCGTTCTCTTCACCGAAACGGATCAGCTCGGCGAGCTTGTTCTCGAGCCGCTTGACCTGATCGCGCAAGGTGCCGATCTGGCGTTCGGTAATCGACACGGCGCGCCCGCCGTGCGGGTCGGGAATATGAATCTGCGCCAGCGCATCGGCGTATTGATCAAAAAATTCCGGGTGATCCTTCAGATACTGCGCGATATCCTTGGCTGCAAACGTCATGTAATTTCCTTTGGAAGTTCGACTTCACCGGTAAATACCGTAACCGCCGGGCCGGTCATGAATACAGGTTGTTGCAGTCCGTCCCAGGCAATGGAAAGAGCGCCGCCACGCGTCTCGACCTGCACGGGCGAGTCGAGCAGGTCGCGCCGGATACCCGCCACCACGGCAGCGCAGGCGCCCGTGCCGCAGGCCAGCGTTTCGCCGGCACCGCGCTCGAACACGCGCAAGCGGATGGCATGACGATCGACCACCTCCATGAAACCCGCATTGACGCGCCTGGGAAAGCGTGGATGCGCCTCGATCAGCGGGCCGTCGCGCGCCACCGGCGCGCTATCGACGTTTTCCACCACCTGCACCGCATGCGGGTTACCCATCGACACGGCGGTGATGATCGCGCTGCGGCCGGCATACTCGAGCGTCTGCAGTAGGTCGTCGCTGAGTTGGCTGCCCTCGGCAAGAAACGGGATGTCGGCCGGCGTAAAGCGCGGCACGCCCATGTTGACGGTCACCTGCCCGTCGTCCTCGAGGCGTGGCGCAATCAGGCCGGACTGCGTCTCGACGCGGATCTCCACCTTGCCGGTCAGGCCTTGATCATGGACGAAGCGCACAAAGCAGCGCGCGCCGTTGCCGCACTGCTCGACCTCGCCGCCATCGGCATTGAAGATGCGGTAACGGAAATCGGCATCTGCCCGCTGCGGTGGTTCGACGACGAGAATCTGGTCGCAGCCGATGCCGAAATGGCGATCGGCCAGCCAGCGCGCCTGCGCCGGTGTGGGTACGAAATTTTGTCGCACGGCGTCGAGCACGACAAAATCGTTGCCCAGCCCGTGCATCTTGGTGAATCGAATCTTCATCAGGCGAGGATACGCCGTCCCGCCGGCGCCGACTTTCTGCAAAAAGAGGCTCAATACGGCCTTTTTTCGCCGGGCGGACGCGTCTTGAAGCGCCGGTGCAGCCAGTAATACTGTTCCGGCATCTTGAGAATCTCCGCCTCGATGAAAGCATTCATGCGGCGGGTATCGGTTTCGACATCGCTACCGGGATAGTCCGGCCAGGGTGCGCCGATCTCGACGACATAGCCAGTATCGGTCATGCGGCTGATGAGCGGAACTACCGCTGCACCGGTCATGCGCACAAGTCGCGAAAGCCCCGTTACGGTGGCGGCAGGCACCCCGAAAAACGGCACGAAAATCGCGTCGTGCCTGCCGTAGTCGAGATCAGGCTGATAAAAGAAGGGCATGCCGGCTTTCATCGCCTTGATGGTTTTGCGGATGCCCTCCTGGCGCGAAAGCATCAGGGACTTGCCGAAGCGCGCACGCCCCGCAAAGAGCATCCGATCAAAAAGTGGGTTCTTCTGCCGGGCATACATGCCGGACATGTCATGGTCCATGCACATCCTCGCCCACGCCATCTCGATGCCGACAAAATGGGGGGCCAGCAGAATGACGGGCCGGCCCTTGAGCGCGGCAAGATGCTCCTCGCCTTCGATCCTGACGATCCGCACAATGCGCTCGGCCGAGGCCCACCATAATAGTCCGCGATCGAGAAAGCCGCGGCCAAACGCTTCAAAGTGCCGTCGCGCCAGCGCCGACTTTTCGGCCGCCGTCAGCTGCGGGAAACACAGACCCAGATTTGTCAGCGTGATGTGGCGGCGCGGGCGGCCCAATAAATAGAACAACCGGCCAAACAGACGGCCACAAGCCGCCAGCGCCGGCATGGGCAGCCAGTGCAACAGCCACAAAATCATCAGGGTCAGGCGCGTCACGTTTGCTCCGGCTTTCCCTTGTAGCGGTTATAGCCCCACAGATATTGCTCGGGGCACATCATCACCAGGCGCTCGATTTCGCGGTTGACGTCGGCCGGGGTCGTTACTTCGCCAGACGGAGCGCAAAACATCAGGTGATAACCGGCGCCATAGTGCAGGCGCTCGGCGAAGGCCAGGATGACGGTCGCGCCGGTCTGCGCCAAGCGTGCCGCCAGTGTCATGGTGTAAGCCGACTTGCCGAAAAAGGGTGCCCAGACACCCTCACCTTCTTTAGGCGCCTGGTCGGGCAACATGCCCACCGCCTCACCGGATCTCAAAGCCTTGAGCAGTTTCTTGACACCGGAAACATCGGCCGGAGCGAGCTTGAGGTTGGCACCGCGGCCGTGTTCGATGATGGGCGCGAGCCAGGTCTGTTTGGGGCGGCGATACAGTACGGTGATGGGGTAGTGCGCTGCGTAGTACTGCGCGGTGATTTCAAAGCAGCCGAGATGCGGTGTCAGGAATAGGATGCCGCGTCCCGCCTTCACAGCGGTCTCGACCACCTCCCAGCCCGTGACCTTGACCACACGTTCGACGACTTCATCCTGTGGGCGCAGCCAGAGCTTGGGCAGTTCCAGAATCGTCTTGCCGGCTTCGGCCACCGCCGCACTGCGGGCCGCCACGACACCCGCCTGCGCGGTGTTTTCGCGCAAATGGCGCCGATAGGTCGGCGACAACCCGTAGGCCAGCCAGCCCAGCAGGGCGCCGAGGTTGTGCAGCATCGGCAGAGGCAGATAAGAGAGC
>JAABQU010000026.1 GCA_011391285.1 Thiobacillus sp. | reverse complement strand
GAAGGTTGGGTTGGCATAGAGGATATGGGCGTGCGCATCGGTAATCGATATCGCCAAAGCCGCCTGCTCCACCACCTGGCGAAAGACCTGGGGCGGGACGGACGCAGCCGTATCGGCGGTTTCGTCCTGGGGCTGGCCGGAATGATCTGGAGTGACGGGCTGGCTCATCGCGACTTGAATATCCTTTTGTAACAATTCAGACCTCGCAATAAGCGTGCCCGCTCAAATTCACGCGGGCAGTCGCCCCGCAGCCAGCGTGCTTTGTCGGTTTTGCTACACAGGGCGTTTTCAAGGTCCGTCCGCGACAAGATTTTTTTGCACCCAATTGGTGCCGCATGCGCCAATACCTTGATTTTTCGTGCACCCGTCCGACAGTCCGCTTTGGCATGTCGCTTGCAATAGTCAGTGCAGGAGAGCAAAGCGAATGAGCGAATACCTGCTGATGCTGCTGGGCACGGCGCTGGTCAACAACGTGGTGCTGGTGAAATTCCTGGGGCTGTGCCCCTTCATGGGCGTGTCGAAGAAGATGGACGGCGCGCTCGGTATGGGCATGGCCACCACCTTCGTGCTGACTCTGGCGACCGCCGCGACCTGGATGCTGGAACACTGGCTGCTGGTGCCGCTGGGCATCCCCTACCTGCGCATCCTCGCCTTCATTCTGGTGATCGCGGCGGTGGTGCAGTTCACCGAAATGGCGATCCGCAAGACCAGCCCCGCCCTGTACCAGGTGCTGGGCATCTACCTGCCCCTGATCACCACCAACTGCGCGGTGCTCGGCGTGGCGATCCTCAACGTGCAGGAAGGGCACGCCTTCGTCGAAAGCCTGTTGTATGGATTCGGCTCCGCGCTCGGCTTCACCCTGGTGCTGCTGCTGTTCACCGGCCTGCGCGAACGCCTGGCGCTGGCGCAGATGTCGGAAACCCTGGCCGGCGCCCCCATCGGCTTCATCACCGCGGGCCTGCTGTCGCTGGCCTTCATGGGCTTTGCCGGACTGGCCTGAGGTACTCCCCATGATCACTCCCATCCTCAGCCTCACCGCACTCGGCTTGGCGTTCGGATTGCTCCTCGGGCTCGCCGCGCGCTTCTTCAAGGTGGAAGGCAATCCGCTGGTCGAAGAGATCGAAGCCCTGCTGCCCGGCTCGCAATGCGGCCAGTGCGGCTACCCCGGCTGCACCGGCGCGGCGCAGGCGCTGGCCGACGGCAGCGCGCCGGTGACGTTGTGCCCGCCGGGCGGCCGCGCCGTGGTGGTGGCGCTGGCCGCCAAACTCGGTGTCGAGGCTGACCTGTCCGGGGTGAAGGACGCCGTGCCCAGCATCGCCGACGTGCGCGAGGAGCTGTGCATCGGCTGCACCCGCTGCTACAAAGTCTGCCCCACCGACGCCATCCTAGGCGCGGCCAAGCATATCCACGCTGTATTCAAGGAAGCCTGCACCGCCTGCGGCAGCTGCGTCGAGGTGTGCCCGACCGAGGCCATCCTGCTGCGCCCGATCCCGCCGACCCTGCAGTCGTGGGGCTGGGTCAAGCCCGGCCAGCCGCCGCTGGCGGCGAACCAGGGAGTGCTGGCAGCATGAGACTGTTCAAATTACGCGGCGGGGTGCATCCCGAAGGCCGCAAGGCGTCCTCGGCCGACGTGGCCATACGTGCGCTGCCGCTGCCGGAGCAGCTGTATGTGCCGCTGCAGCAGCATGTGGGCGCGCCCGCCAAACCGGTGGTGCAGGTGGGCGACAAAATTCTCGCAGGCCAGCTCATCGGCGCCGGCCAGGGCAATATTTCCGCGCCGGTGCATGCGCCCACTTCGGGGCGGGTGGTGGCCATCGGCGACCATCCATCGCCGCACCCGTCTAGCCTGCCCGCCGCCACGGTGACCATCGCGCCGGACGGCGAGGGGCGCTGGTTCGAGGCCGACGTTCCCGCCGATCCGTTCGCGCTGGCGCCGGACGACATCGCGGCGCGCGTCGGCGCCGCCGGCATCGTGGGCCTGGGTGGCGCCACCTTTCCGTCGGCGGTGAAACTCAAGCTTTCGCGCAAGAGCGGCGTCGACACGCTGATCATCAACGGCGGCGAGTGCGAACCCTATCTCACCTGCGACGACCGCATCATGCGCGAACGCGCAGCGGAAATCGTCACCGGCATTCGCCTCATCCAGTATGCCGTCGGCGCCATGCGCGCCCTGGTTGGCATCGAGGACAACAAGCCCGAGGCGCTGGCGGCCATGCGCGCGGCGGCTGCCGGTACCGACGTGCAGGTCCGGGCGGTGCCCGCGATGTATCCCATGGGCTGGGACAAGCAGATGATCCAGGTGCTGCTCGGCCGCGAGGTGCCAGCGGAAGGCCGCAGCGCCGACATCGGCGTGCTGGTGCACAACGTCGCCACCGCCTGGGCGGTGCAGCAGACCATTTGCCTGGGCCGTCCGCTGGTGTCGCGCATCGTCACCGTCAGTGGCGGCGCGGTCGCGGCGCCCTGCAATCTGGAGGTGCCGATCGGCACCCCGGTGCAGGCGCTGTTCGATGCCTGCGGCGGTTTCAACACGACGCCCGCGCGGCTGGTGCTGGGCGGCCCGATGATGGGCCACCAGCTGACGCACACCAGCGTGCCCGTGGTGAAAGGCAGCAGCGGCGTGCTGGCGCTGACGCAGGCCGAGATCGGCCTGACCCAAACTGCCCCGTGCATCCGCTGCTCCAGCTGCGTGCGCGCCTGCCCGGTGGGATTGCTGCCGCTGGAGATGGCCGCCCGGGTGCGCGCCGACGACCTCGACGCCGCGGTGGCGCTGGGCCTCAAGGACTGCATCGGCTGCGGTTCCTGTTCCTATGTGTGCCCGTCCAGCATCCCGCTGGTGCATTACTTCAATTACGCCAAGAGCGAACTGATGGCGCAGGCGCGCAGCAAGCTGAAGCAGGAAGCCACCCGAAAACTGGCTGACGAACGCAACGCCCGCATGCAACGCATCGCCCGCGAACGCGAAGAAGCGGCGGCTGCGCGCAAGGCGGCCAAGGAAGCAAAAGAGGCGGCCGCGAAGGAAGCCGCCGCCAGGGCTGCCGCCGCAACCGAGGTCACCGCATGACGCCGCTCGCCCACTCGCCGCACGCCCATGCCGCCACCAGCGTGTCGCGCATCATGGCGACCGTGATGCTGGCGCTGCTGCCCGCCACCCTGTTCGGCTTCTGGCTGTACGGCTGGCCGGCGGTATACCTGTGGGCGGTCTCGCTGCTCGCTGCCGTCATCGGCGAAGCGGCCATGCTCAAATTCCAGCAGCGCGCGGTGAAGCCCGCGATCCTCGACGGCTCCGGCGTGCTGACCGCCTGGCTCCTGGCCCTGTCGCTGCCGCCGTGGGCGCCGTGGTGGATCGCCGTGGTGGGATCGCTGTTCGCGGTGATCGTCGGCAAGCAGGTGTTCGGTGGGCTCGGACAGAACGTGTTCAACCCGGCGATGGTGGCGCGCGTCATGCTGCTGATTTCCTTTCCGCTCGAGATGACGACCTGGATGCCGCCGATGAGCGCTTTGCCGGGCATGGCCGACAGCCTAGCCGTAACCTTCGGCGGCGCGCAGCTCGACGCCGTCAGCAGCGCCTCGCTGCTGGGTCACGTCAAGACCGAATTCAGCCGCGGCCTCGACCTGCAGCAGGCGCTCACCGGGCACTACGTGCCCTTGCAGGCGCTGTGGGGCCAGCGCAGCGGCAGCCTCGGCGAAACCTCCGCCCTGCTGATCCTGCTGGGCGGCGTGTTTCTGATCGCACGCCGCATCATCAGCTGGCACGCGCCGGTCGCCATGCTCGCCGGCGTGGCGCTGCCCGCGCTGCTGATGAGCCTCGTCGATCCGGGCCATTACGCCGGCCCGGTGGTTCACCTGCTGTCCGGCGGGGTGATGCTGGGCGCCTTCTTCATCGCCACCGACCCCGTCACCTCGCCCAACACCGCCGCCGGGCAACTGGTATTCGGGCTGGGCTGCGGCCTGCTCACCTACGTGATCCGCACCTGGGGTGCGTATCCGGAGGGCGTCGCCTTCGCCGTGATGCTGATGAACGCCGCCACGCCCGTCATCGACCGCTATATGAAACCGCGCATCTACGGCCGCACGCGCAAGGGCGATACCCTGGTCGCCGAGCCGGCGAAGAAGGGCGCCGCATGAATCTCGATGCGCTGCGCGCGAAACTCGGCTACCAGACCCTGCTGCTCGGCAGCGTGGTGCTGCTGACCAGCGGCGCCTTGGCGATCGCCTCGCGCACCACCGAGGCAGACATCCAGGCGGCTGCCGCGCGCGACCTCCAGCAGTCGCTGGCACAGGTGCTGCCGGGGCAGTACGAAAACGATCTGCTCAAGGACACCGTCATGATTGCCGCACCCGACGGCGACGTGACTGTCTACCGTGCGCGCCGCGCCGGTCGTGTGGAAGCCGTGGTGTTCCAGACCGAGGCGCGCGGCTACGCCGGCCCGATCGTCTGCATCATGGGGGTGGCGCGCGACGGCCAGCTGTTGGGCGTGCGCGTGCTCAAGCACACCGAAACCCCCGGCCTCGGCGACAAGATCGAGCCGGCCAAGGACAAGTGGATCCATGCCTTCGAAGGCAAGTCGCTCACCGATCCCTCGATGGACAAGTGGGCGGTGAAAAAGGACGGCGGCGTGTTCGACCAGTTCGCCGGCGCCACCATCACGCCGCGCGCCGTGGTGCGCGCGGTGAAGAGCGGACTGGAACTGTTCGCCAGGGAAAAGCCGCGCATGTTGGGTGAGATGAAAGGCCAATCATGAGCTACGCACGCATCGCCAAAGACGGTCTGTGGGACAACAACGTGGTGTTTGCCCAGATGCTCGCGCTGTGCCCCACCCTGGCAGTGACCGGCAGCGCCACCAACGGACTCGGCATGGGGCTCGCCACCACGGCGGTGCTGCTGGGTTCCAATGTACTGATTTCCTCCGTGCGCCATCTGGTGAGCGACGAGGTGCGCATTCCGGTCTACATCGTGCTCATCGCCACCCTGGTCACCCTGGTCGACATGGGCCTCAACGCCTGGGCGCACGAGCTGTACAAGGTGCTCGGCCTGTTCATCGCGCTCATCGTGGTGAACTGCGCCATCCTCGGGCGCGCCGAATCGTTCGCGTCGAAGTCGCCGGTTCTCGAATCGGCGGCGGACGGCCTGATGATGGGACTGGGTTTCACCGCCGCGCTGGTGGCCATCGGCGGGGTGCGCGAGATCCTCGGCTCCGGCACGCTGTTCGCCAATGCGCACCTGCTGCTGGGCCAGAGTTTTGCCTTCCTGGAACTCACCCTGATTCCGGAATACCGCGGTTATCTGCTGATGATCCTGCCGCCGGGCGGTTTCCTGGTGGTGGGTTTCCTGCTCGCCGGCAAGCGCCTGCTCGACCGGCGGCGCGCCCTGCGCGACGAGACCGAAGCCGCCGTGCCTGCGGCAGCGGCAGGCTGAGGAGGGTACGTCGTGCAAGTCGCTGTCGCCTATTCCGAACCCGCCCAGCAGGTCTGGCTGCGCATCGAAGTGCCGGAGGACTGCACGGTGCAGGACGCCATCGAGCGTTCCGGCATCCTGCGTCAGTTTCCCGAGATCGACCTGACGACCAACAAAGTGGGGGTGTTCGGCAAGCTCGCCAAACTCGATGCCGGACTCAAACCGGGCGACCGCGTGGAAATCTATCGCGGCATCCTCGCCGACCCGGCCACCGTGCCGCGCCGCCGGGTCGGCGACGAGGACGACGACGATTAGCCGGCATTTTTTTCCAGCTTACTGCCGGGGCTTTTTGCTGCGCGTCGGCTGCTTTTCCGTCAGCCAGCCGGGCAGACGCGTGCGTGACGAAGCCAGCTGGGCCAGCGTGTAGCCACCGAACTGCCCCAGCAATTCCTGCTTGATCGGCTTCCAGTGGCAATGCATCACGCAGGCGGTCTTGTCGTCGCACGCCTTGAATCCCAGCAGGCATTCGCGGCTGATGCGTTCACCCCGGGTGAGCATGAGTATTTCCAGCAGGGTGATGTTCTCGGCGCCCGGGACCAGGGTAAAGCCGCCGCCACGCCCCCGCGTCGACGACAGCCAGCCGGCACGACAGGGCTGCTGCAGCAGTTTGGCCAGATAGTGCGGGGGGATGTGCAACTGTTCCGCCAGCTCGCGCGCCAGCATCGGCTGGCTGGTCGGGTGGGCAACCAGATGCATCATGACTTGCAGGGTGTACTGGGTACTGCGGTTGATGATCATGCTGAATCCTGACGTGTGGCTTTACCGGAGCGGATGTTTACTCGCCGGTCACTTCGGGGATAAGCGGATACGATACTCCTGATTTATTGCGATGTGTGACCGGGCGGGGACATCCTTTGCATGTCTGCAAAGATTGCGATCGGCTAGGCGCTGTTCAGCAGCTGCTTCACCCAGGCCCCCTGGCACACCCGCTTGCGGCGTTGTTCCAGCAGGGTGCGGATGGGGCCGCGTGCTTCCTTCAGCGTCAGCACGGCGGCTGGGGTGATGGCGTCGCAGCGCAGCAGGTGCAGACCCATGGGCGATTCGAGAATGTCGCTGATTTCACATAGAT
>JAABQU010000025.1 GCA_011391285.1 Thiobacillus sp. | reverse complement strand
AGCAGCACCAGTCCGATGACGGCGGCAAAGCCCTTGCCGATCCAGCCAAACACTGTCTTCATCATGCGGTGCGCAGGCTCGCGATGACGGGCGCGGTGTCGGGGCGCACGCCGCGCCATAGCCAGAACGCCTCTGCCGCCTGCTCGACCAGCATGCCGAGGCCGTCGGCGGTGGCCGCGCCGTGCGAGCGCGCGAAGGCGAGGAAAGGCGTGTCGCGCCCGTACATCATGTCGTAGGCCAGCGTGCCTGCGGTGAAGATCCGCGGTGACAGCGGTGGCAACTCGCCGGCGAGGCTGGCTGCGGTGGCGTTGATGACGACGTCGCAGGGTGCATCGATGCCATCGAAACCACAGGCACGGACACCCCGGCCGAACAATTCAGCCAGCTCCTGCGCACGGCCGACCGTGCGGTTGGCGATCATGAGGGCGGCGGGCTGCTGGTCGAGCAGCGGCTCGATCACGCCGCGCGCTGCGCCGCCGGCACCGAGCAGCAGGATGCGTTTGCCGGCCAGCGCACAGTGCAGGTTGCGCGTGAGATCGGCGACCAAGCCGGCGCCGTCGGTGTTGTCGCCGAGGATGCCGTTATCGAAAACCAGGGTGTTGACCGCGCCGGCGCGCGCGGCGCGCGGGGTGAGGCGCGTGGCGAGCCGGTAGGCTTCTTCCTTGAACGGCACGGTGACGTTGGCACCGCGCCCACCGGCGGCGATGAAGGCCGTCACGCTGGCCGTGAAGCCGTCGAGTGGCGAAAGGATGGCCTCGTAATTCATGTCCTGCCCGGTCTGGCGGGCGAACGCGGTATGGATCTGCGGGGATTTGGAGTGGGCGATCGGGTGCCCGAATACGGCGTAACGGTCAGTCATGGCGGCCGTATTCTAGCCCTTGCGGCGGCTGCGATGCGACTATTTATAGAGTGCGCGTCAGCCCTGCGTCCAGGGCAGGCCGCGTTGCTTCCAGCCGTTGAGCTCATTGCGGTGCCCGGTCGCCTTGTTGAGGTCGCCTTCGAAGCCTTCCAGCACGTTGTAGCAACTGCCGCGCCCGGATTCTGTACAGGCGGCCGCTGCGCGATGCGAACGTGGGCCGCTTCGGCAAATGAAAATCAGCAGCGATTCCGGGTCGGTGGCCTGCGCCAGCTGCACCAGAAAATGCGGATTGAGTACCCACCCCGGCCAGGATTGCCACTCGACATGCACCGCGCCGGGAATGCTGCCGTTCAGTTCGAGTTCTGCCTGCGAGCGCACGTCAATCAGCCGTGCTCCGGGCGCAAGTTGCAGGAGTTCATGGGCTTCGTGCGGCAACAGGACACCCGCATAGGACCATTTTTTTGCCTGACTGCGACTGTGCGCGGTGGCGAGCAACTCGGTAATGCGACCCATGGCGGCTTCCTCTTATTATCGATTCTAAGTATATGAAATTGAGTGACCGGCGCAACGTGCATCATTAAAGTGCGCTAATTGATTTGAATGCACACAAATGGTGCGTGCTTGAAGGGGGAAGCTGCACTATCCTGCTGCATAGGCCTTATGGCACAATGATCAATGCTTGATTACGCACATGGCACGGTTGCTGCTATTCGAGACACATTACGGCGCATCTCGTGGTGTCGTTAATTTTTTATCTATTTTAGTTTGAGGAGATTCAGCATGGCCGTGGCCGATGTGATCAAGAAAATTCAGGACGAAGAAGTGAAGTTCGTCGACCTGCGCTTTACCGATACCCGTGGCAAGGAGCAGCACGTTTCCATTCCGGCACGCATCGTGACCGAGGACTGGTTCGAGGACGGTCATCCTTTCGACGGCTCCTCGATCGCCGGCTGGAAGGGCATTCAGGCTTCCGACATGCTGCTGAAAGCCGATCCCGATACGGCCTACATGGATCCCTTCTTCGACGAACCGACCCTGATCCTGACCTGCGACGTGATCGAACCGTCCGACGGCAAGGGCTACGAGCGCGACCCGCGCTCGGTGGCGCGCCGTGCCGAAGCCTATCTGAAGTCGACCGGACTCGCCGACACCGCCTACTTTGGCCCCGAGCCCGAGTTTTTCATTTTCGACTCCATCACCTGGCATGACGGCATGTCGGGCTGCGGCGTGCAAATCAATTCCGAGGAAGCGTCCTGGTCGTCAGCCGAGAAGTTCGAGAATGGCAACACCGGCCACCGTCCCGGCGTCAAAGGTGGCTACTTCCCGGTGCCCCCGGTCGACAGCCTGCAGGACATCCGCGCCGCCATGGTGATGGCGCTGGAAGAAGCCGGCGTCCCGGTCGAGGTGTTCCACCACGAAGTGGCGACCGCCGGCCAGTGCGAGATCGGCACCGTGTTCAACACACTGACCAAGCGCGCCGACCAGACCCAGATTCTGAAATACATCGTGCACAACGTTTCCCACGCCTACGGCAAGACCGCGACCTTCATGCCCAAGCCCATCGTCGGTGACAACGGCTCCGGCATGCACGTGCACATGTCGCTGTGGAAGGACGGCAAGAACACGTTCGCCGGCAACGGCTACGCTGGCCTGTCCGAGACGGCCCTCTACTACATCGGCGGCATCATCAAGCACGCCAAGGCGCTGAACGCGATCACCAACCCGTCGACCAACTCGTACAAGCGTCTGGTGCCCGGCTTCGAGGCACCGGTGATGCTGGCCTACTCTGCCCGCAACCGTTCGGCTTCGATCCGTATCCCGATCGCCGCCAGCGAGAAGGCGCGCCGCATCGAGGTCCGCTTCCCGGATCCCACGGCCAACCCGTACCTGGCCTTCGCCGCGCTGATGATGGCGGGCCTCGACGGCATCCAGAACAAGATCCACCCCGGCGATCCCGGCGACAAGGACCTGTACGATCTGCCGCCGGAAGAAGACGCGAAGATCCCGAAGGTCTGCCACAGCCTGGAAATGGCGCTGGAGCATCTCGACAAGGATCGCGAGTTCCTGACCCGCGGTGGCGTGTTCACCAACGACATGATCGATGCCTACATCACGCTGAAAATGGAAGATGTCACCAAGTTCCGCATGACCACGCACCCGGTCGAGTTCGCGATGTACTACTCGCTGTAAACGCTTTGCGTGCAGCGAGAGGGGCGGCTCCGGCCGCCCCTTTTTGTTGCGAGCGTGCAGCCTTCAAGATTGCCGGCGGCTGGCCGTTAAAAAGCGGGTACGCTAAACTTTTTCCCATGCAAATCAGCCGATTCTCCTTCCTGTTGTGTCTGATCCTGGCTGCGCCCGCGCAGGCGGAAATCTACAAGTACGTCGACGAAAACGGCCAGGTGACGTTCACCGACGTCTACAAGAAGGGCGCCAAGCGCATCGACCTACCCGGCGCACCAGCGCCGCTTTCGGCGGGTGGAAAAGCCTCCAGGCGGGCTTCCTATAACCCCAGCCCGGCGGACTTTCCTCGCATTGATGCCGGCACGCAGAAACGCCGCGACGACATCCGCCGCCAGGTGCTACAGGATGAAATTGCCGGCGAGCGCCGCAACGCCGACGAGGCGCGCCGCCAGTTGACGCTGGGCGAGCGTCTGCTGCCGGGCGAGCGTGCCACCGACGCGAGTTATCTCAATCGCGTGAAACAATTGCGCGCCAGCGTGCAGCAGCACGAACAAAACGTCACTTCCATCCAGCGCGAACTCGCGAATCTGAAGTAAGCAGTGCGCGTCGGGCATGTCTGGCACAATCAGTGCTTACACTGAGTGCATGCGCATGACCTCGCTTTCTCCTTCCGATTTTTCCGGTCTTGATTGTCTGTCCACCGGCGCCACGGTGCTCGATGCCGATAACCGCATCCTGTACGTCAACCCGGCGGCAGAGACGCTGCTGGGGCTTTCCGGTGCCTTGCTGGTCGGCGAGGCCGCTGACCAGATATTCGAACGCAGCCCGGAATTGCTGGCGGCGATTCGCACCGCGCGCAGCGAACAGGAAACCGTCATCGAATACGAACTCGACGTGGTGGTGAGCACACATCCGCCGATTCGCATCGGATGCAGTATTTCGCCGCTGGACGCCCCGGCGCACGCCGTGCTGATCGAAATGCGCGCGGTCGACCCGCAATTGCGTATCGCCCGTCTGGAGCAGGCACGCCTGCAACAGGAGGCCAACCGCGAACTGCTGCGCAACCTGGCCCATGAAATCAAGAACCCGCTCGGCGGCATTCGCGGTGCCGCGCAATTGCTGGAACATGAACTGCCGCGTGAGAGCCTGCGCGAATACACCCAGGTGATCATCAAGGAGTCCGACCGCCTGCAGTCGCTGATGGAACGCTTGCTGACACCGCACCGCATGCCCCGTTTTGGTGCGGTGAATATCCACGAGGTCCTGGAACGCGTTCGCAGCCTGATCCTGGCCGAAACGCCAAGTGTGACGCTGCGACGCGACTACGACATCAGCTTGCCCGAGATCCGCGCCGATGCCGAGCAGCTGATCCAGGCGACGCTCAATATCGCGCGCAACGCGGTGCAGGCAATGCACGGTAACGGGCATGGGCACGGTAACGTGCACGGCCAGGGCGAGATCGTTTTCAAGACCCGGGTGGCGCGGCAGATCACCCTGGAGAGCCGCCGCTACCGGCTGGGCATGCGCATTGAGATCATCGACAACGGACCCGGCATCCCGGACGAGATCCGCGAGCAGATTTTCTATCCACTGGTATCCGGTCGCGAAGGCGGCAGCGGGCTCGGGCTGGCTGTGGCGCAGACGCTGGTCGCGCAGAACCACGGCACCATCGATTGCGAAAGCCGCCCCGGCCATACCGTGTTTTCCATCTTTCTTCCGCTTCCCACCTGAACGCCATGACGAAATCAAGCTGTGTCTGGATCATCGACGACGACCGCTCCATCCGCTGGGTGCTGGAAAAAGCCCTGCTGCGCGAGGACATTCCGTGCATGACCTTCAGTTCGGCGAGCGATGCGCTGCGCGAACTGGAACGCAGCACGCCTGCCGCGGTGCTGTCCGACATCCGCATGCCGGGCGTGTCCGGGCTGGAGCTGTTGCAGGCGCTGAAGGAGCGCCTGCCCAGGGTGCCGGTCATCATCATGACCGCGTATTCCGACCTCGACAGCGCGGTGGCGGCATTCCAGGGCGGTGCGTTCGAATATCTGCCCAAGCCGTTCGACGTCGACCAGGCGCTGGAACTGGTGCGCCGTGCGCTTGCGGAAAGCGCCAGCCGTGATGCCCCCGCGCCGAGCGAGACGCCGATGACCGAAATGCTCGGCCAGGCGCCGGCGATGCAGGAGGTGTTCCGCGCCATCGGGCGGCTCTCCCAGTCGCATGCGACCGTTCTGATTACCGGCGAATCCGGCAGCGGCAAGGAACTGGTCGCGCGTGCCCTGCACCGGCACAGTCCGCGCGCCAGCGGGCCGTTCATCGCGTTGAACACCGCGGCCATTCCGAAGGATCTGCTGGAGTCCGAACTCTTCGGCCACGAGCGCGGCGCGTTTACCGGCGCCGCGGCGCAGCGGCGCGGGCGCTTCGAGCAGGCCGATGCCGGCACACTTTTCCTGGACGAAATCGGCGACATGCCTTCCGAACTGCAAACCCGTTTGCTGCGCGTGCTGTCCGACGGTCAGTTCTACCGCGTCGGCGGACACACGCCGATCAAGGTCAACGTGCGGGTGATCGCCGCCACCCACCAGGATCTGGAAGTGCGGGTGCGCGAAGGCCTGTTCCGCGAGGACCTGTTTCACCGCCTCAACGTCATTCGCCTGCGGCTGCCGCCGCTACGCGAACGGCGCGAGGACATCCCCCTGCTGGTGCGGCATTTCATGCAGAAAAGCGCGCGCGAACTGGGCATGGAGGCCAAGGGCGTATCGGAGGCCGCGCTCAGGACCCTGGTCAACCTGCCTTGGAGCGGCAACGTGCGCCAATTGGAAAATGTCTGCCATTACCTGACCGTGATGGCGCCGGGCCAGGTGGTCGAGGTCGGCGACCTGCCCGCCGACCTGATGCAGGGCAACACCGTGCCGCAAAGTGGCGACTGGCTGCAGGGGCTTGCGGCCGAGGCGGCCGCGCGGCTGGCGCGGGGCGAGGCGGCGATTCTCGACGAGCTTACCCAGGCCTACGAAAAGACCCTGATCGAAGTGGCGTTGCGTCATACCGGCGGGCGCCGTATCGAGGCCGCGCACCTGCTCGGCTGGGGGCGGAACACGCTGACCCGGAAAATCCACGAACTGGGAATGGACGCTGTACCTGAGGACGAGGCGTAAAAAAGAAGCCGGCTGCTGCCGGCTTCTTCTGGGAGCGGAGGCGATCAGGCGGCCAGCGCTTCTTCCAGCAATTTCTGGATTTCACCCTTCTGGTACATCTCGAGCATGATGTCTGAACCGCCAATCAGCTCGCCCTTGACATACAGCTGCGGGAAGGTCGGCCAGTTTGCGTAGTACTTCAGGTTTTCAAAGATTTCCGGGTCGGCCAGAACGTTGACCGCGAGAAAATCCTTCAAGCCGCAGGCCTGCAGCACTTGCGCCGCACGCGACGAAAAACCACATTGCGGAAACTGCGGCGTGCCTTTCATGTACAGCACGACGGTGTTGTTGGTGACTTGGTCACGGATGCGATCGAGAGGGGTCATGTTGGGCTCCTGAAGAATACTTGACTATAACGCTCAGGAATTATACGCGCAGTGAGGGTGGCGTCAAGCGGGTTTTGGGTCGCGCTGATAGATGCTGACGAATGCCTTGTGGAGCA
>JAABQU010000024.1 GCA_011391285.1 Thiobacillus sp. | reverse complement strand
CAGCGCCAAGTTTTTTGCCCTGATCGCCTACATCGTGCTCGGCACGATTGCGCTGAAGCGCGGCAAAACCCGCGGCCAGCGCATCGCCGCCTGGCTCGCCGCCCTGGCGGTGTTCGGCTACATGGTGGCCGTGGCGGTGACACACGATCCCCTGCCTTTCCTGCCGTAAGCGCCCCGCAGAAATTTCCCCCACGGCCGGAACTTTCCCGCCGAGCATCTCTCAATGCAGTACACTTGTTGCACGCAACACATGGGGGCCGACCTGGCTTCGACGTGGGTCGCAAAGCAGCGTAGGGCATACCGAGGGTCAGAGCACCTCGTAAATCCAACTGAAAAACTTTAGTCGCAAACGACGAAAACTACGCCCTGGCCGCTTAAGGTCCAGGACTCACACTAGCCTGTTCATGGGCTAGGTCGGGGCAACCCGGCAGTGAGTTAATTTTCATGAAATCGCGCTTATCCGGGTCGCTTGGGTAGGTGCTAAATCCAAGGCGACTCGGCGAAATCCAGCCTGTTCGGCGGGCGTGATCAAGCTTAAAACCAAATCACCGGACTAAGTATGTAGAACTATCTGTAGAGGGCTTGCGGACGGGGGTTCGATTCCCCCCGGCTCCACCAACACCCAAACCCCGACCGGAAACGGCCGGGGTTTTTCTTTTGCATGCTCATCCTCACACTCCTCAACCAGCATCTATGCTGGATTCTGGTTCAAGCCTGAGGAGCGCACACATGGATGCGGCGACGTGGTCCCTGCCGGAAGAAATGGCAACAATGCTGGTCGGCTCAGCCATTTTGGCGCCTTCCAGCCATAACACGCAGCCGTGGGTGTTCCGGGTGCGTGGCTGCCAGATCGGCCTGATCGCGGACCGTACCCGCGCGTTGCCGGTGAATGACCCGGACGATCGTGAACTGACCATCAGCTGCGCCTGCGCGCTGTTCAATCTGCGTGTCGCCGCGGCGCGCGCGGGGCTGACGGCAACGCAACAGGGCCCATCGGGCGCGTCCGACGCCGACTGTCTTTCCAGGATCACGCTGTCACCGGGCCCTGGGCCGGACGCGGCGCTGGCCGCGCTGTTCGATGCCGTGGCACTGCGCCGCACCCACCGGAAGACCTTCGCGGCGCGCCCTGTTGCGGCCGACGCGCTGGTCGCACTGGCCGAGGCGGCCCGTCACGAAGGCGCATGGCTGCATCACATGGACAGCGATGCACAGCGACGCCAGGCAGCTGAACTGATTGCCGAGGGCGATGAAATGCAGTGGGACGACCCATCCTGGCGCCGCGAACTCGCGGCCTGGATGCATCCACGCCGCCACGGCGACGGACTTGCCTTGCCCGGGTTGGCGGTGCCGCTGGCGCAGGCGGTGGTGCGCACCTTCGACATGGGCCATGGCGTCGGCGCCCATGACCGGCAGCTTGCCGATGCCTCGCCTGTGCTGGCGGTGATCGGCACACCCGGCGACGGCCTGGGCGACTGGATCGCCGCCGGGCAGGCCCTGCAACGGCTGCTACTGACAGCGCGCCTGCACGGCCTGCAGGCCTCCTACCTGAACCAGCCGATCGAGGTGGGGCCGCTGCGAAGCCAGCTGCAGCAACTGACCGGGCGTCCCGGATTCCCGCAACTGCTGCTGCGGCTGGGTCATCCTGAGAGCGAGTCCCCTGCCGCGCCGCGCCGTCCGCTGGCCGACGTGATCGAATACCTTGAATGAGTTGAAGGCCGACCGGATACTGACTGCTCGGCAAGCATGCCGCGGCCGCTGATGACAACGCTTGCGACGCTGGTAGCGCAGTTCCTTCTGTGAAAGGCCAAAAGCATGATTTGAACCCGGACCGGCTTTCATTGCAGACTGGCGGCACAATGCCCCAAGGTTCACCCCAATAAATTCGAAATGAATGACCTGATTGCCTGGCTGCCTGCCGAACTGGCGTCCCTGCCGCGCTACGTGGTGGCGCTGGCGATCGGCCTGCTGATGGGCCTGGAACGCGAACGCAATCCCGCTGCAAAAGCAGGATTGCGCACCTTTGCCCTGACGGCGCTGCTGGGGGTCCTGGCGGCGCATCTGGGCACGGTTCTGGAGGCGATCTGGCTGATTCCGGTGGGGCTCTTGCTGGTGGGCGCAATGATGATCGCGGCCTACCTGCGCGCGCCGCAGCAGCCGGATGGCGACCCCGGCACGACGACGGTGGCCGCGCTGATGCTGTGCTATGGCCTGGGCGCGCTGGTGTGGCACGACGAAATCCAGCTGGCGGTCATGCTGGGGATTGCGGCAACCATGCTGCTGTATTTCAAGCCCGAACTGCGCGGCCTGAGCCAGCATATGAGCCGCCGCGATCTGCTGTCGATCCTGCAGTTTGCGGTACTGGCGCTGATTGTCCTGCCGCTATTGCCGAACCGGAACTACGGCCCTTACGGCGCGCTCAATCCGCATCAGATCTGGTGGATGGTGGTGCTGATTGTCGGCGTGGGGCTGGCAGGCTATGCTGCGCTGCGGCTGTTCGGCCAGCAACGCGGCGCGGTGATGCTGGGCCTGCTGGGCGGGCTGGTGTCGTCCACCGCCACCACGCTCTCATTCAGCCGTCACGCCCGCGACAGCCGCGAAATGATGCCGGTCGCCGTGATCGTCATCGTGCTCGCCAATCTGGTCGTGCTGGTGCGCCTGAGCGTGCTGGCCGCGGTGCTGGCGCCAAGCGTGCTGACACAGTTGCTGCCGGTGCTAGCCGGCGGACTGGTCGCCGGCGGGATCGGCGCGGCCTATGGGGTGCACCGGTTGCAGCCGCAGGGCGAACTGCCCATGCTGGCCATGGGCAACCCGTCCGAACTGCGCACGGCGCTGGGATTTGGCCTGCTGTATGCCGGGGTTTTGCTGGCCGCGGCCTGGCTGTCCGACTGGCTGGGCAATCGCGGGCTGTACGCCGTGGCAGTGGTGTCGGGGCTGACCGACGTCGACGCCATCACGCTGTCCAGCCTGCGTCTTTACCATCTGGACAAGTTGCCGGTGTCGATTCTGGTGAATGTCATCACGCTTGCGGTGCTGGCCAACCTGGGCTTCAAGTCGGCGCTCGCCCTGTCCATTGGGGGCTGGCACATGGCGCGCCATGCCATCGCCGGCATGGGCGCGCTGGGGCTGGGGCTGGTGGTGACCTGGGCTATAATTCGCGGTTTTTCCGCCTAGTCATCGAGTCCATCATGGAAGCCGAAAGCCTCAATCAGATCGAATCCAAACTGGCCGACCTGGCCGCGCGTGCCACCCAACTCAGGGGGTTTCTTTGACTACGATCACAAGAAAGATCGCCTCGAAGAAGTTGCCCGCCTAGCCGAAGACCCCAATTTCTGGAACGACGCCGAGAAAGCGCAGGAACTCGGCCGCGAACGCAAGTCGCTGGAAGACGTGGTGCTGGTGCTTGACCGCGTTTCGTCGGGCCTGAAGGATGCGTCCGAGCTGTTTGAGATGGCGCGCGAGGAAAACGACGACGACACCCTTGCCGCTGTGCAGTCCGACATCGCCGCTCTGGAAAAGAGTGTGTCGACGCTGGAATTCCGCCGCATGTTCAACAACCCGGCGGACCCCAACAACTGCTTCATCGACATCCAGGCCGGCGCCGGCGGCACCGAGGCCTGCGACTGGGCGTCGATGCTGCTGCGGCAATACCTGAAATACGCCGAACGCAAGGGCTTCAAGGCCGAACTGCTGGAAGAATCCGAGGGCGACGTCGCCGGCATCAAGTCTGCGAGCATCAAGATCGAGGGCGACTACGCCTACGGTACCCTGCGTACCGAAACCGGCGTCCACCGTCTGGTGCGCAAGTCGCCGTTCGACTCGTCCGGCGGCCGCCACACCAGTTTCGCCAGCGTGTTCGTCTACCCGGAAGTCGACGACTCCATCGAGGTGGAAATCAACCCCGCCGACCTGCGTGTCGACACCTACCGTGCTTCAGGAGCGGGCGGCCAGCACATCAACAAGACCGACTCGGCGGTGCGCATCACCCACCTGCCCACCAACATCGTGGTGCAGTGCCAGAACGACCGCTCGCAGCACAAGAACCGCGCCGAAGCGATGTCGATGCTGAAGTCGAAGCTCTACGAAGCCGAACTGCGCAAGCGCCAGGCCGAGCAGGACAAGCTCGAAGCCGGCAAGGCCGACGTCGGCTGGGGCCACCAGATCCGCAGCTACGTGCTGGACAACTCGCGCATCAAGGATCTGCGCACCAACGTCGAAGCCTCGAACACGCAGAAGGTGCTCGACGGCGACCTCGACCAGTTCATCGAGGCGAGCCTGAAACAGGGCGTGTAATCGGCCGGGGGGGCTGCTCAGCCCTCTTCCACCACCGCCAGCACGGCTTCGCCGTAGGCCTCCAGCTTCTTCGTTCCCAGTCCCGAGATTTCGCCCAGCTCCGCCAGCGTGGCGGGGCGGCGCGCGGCGATCTCGCGCAGGGTGGCGTCGTGCAGGATGACGTAGGCCGGGACGCCCTTCTCGTTGGCGGTTTCACGGCGCCAGGCGCGCAGGGACAGAAACAGCGGATCCTCGTCGTTGTGAACGCCCTCGCCGGAACTGGGCGCGAAACGCGATTTCCTGCTGCGTGCCGGGCGCACTTCGATGGCGCGCAGCATCACGGTTTCCTCGCCCTTCAGCACCGGCTTCGCTGCCGCGGTCAGTTTCAACGCGCCATAGGCCGTGTGGTCGACTTCCAATAGCCCGCGCACCACCAGTTGCCGCAGCACGGCGCGCCAGACCTTGTCGGTCTGGCTCGCACCGATGCCGAACACGCTCAACTGGTTGTGGCCGAAGCGGTCGATCTTCTCGGTGGTCTTGCCAAGCAGCACATCGAGCACGTGGCCGGCGCCGAAGCGCTGGCCGGTGCGGTAGACGGTGGAGAGCAGCTTTTGCGCGGCCTCGGTGCCGTTCCACAAGGTTGGCGGGTTGAGGCAGACATCGCAGTTGCCGCAGGACTGGCTGGCTTCGCCGAAGTAGGAAAGCAGCGCAACGCGACGGCAACTGGCTGCCTCACACAGGCCGACCAGCGCGTCGAGCTTGGCGTGGCCGACGCGCTTGTGCGCGTCTTCGGCTTCGCCCTCGTCGATGAAGCGGCGCTGGGTGACGACATCCTGCAGGCCCCACGCCATCCACGCCTCGGCCGGCTCGCCGTCGCGCCCGGCGCGGCCGGTTTCCTGATAGTAGCCTTCGACCGAGCGCGGCAGGTCGAGGTGCGCGACGAAGCGCACGTCGGGCTTGTCGATGCCCATGCCGAACGCCAGCGTGGCGACCATGACGACACCGTCTTCGCGCAGGAATTTTTCCTGGTGGCGGCGGCGCGTGTCGTTGTCCATGCCGCCGTGATACGGCAATGCGGTGAAGCCGGCCTGCTTGAGCGCGTCGGCCGTTTCCTCGACCTTCTTGCGCGTGCTGCAGTAGACGATGCCGGCTTCGCCCGTGTGCTCGCGCAGGAAATCGAGCAACTGCCGGCGCGGCTCGGATTTTTCAGCAATGCGGTAGCGGATGTTGGGACGGTCGAAGCTGGCGACGAACACGCGCGCGGCGCCGAGATCGAGCCGGGTGAGGATTTCAGCGCGCGTCGCGGCGTCGGCGGTGGCGGTGAGGGCGATGCGCGGCACGTCGGGAAAGCGCTCGTGCAGCGCAGACAGGCCGAGGTATTCCGGGCGGAAGTCGTGCCCCCATTGCGACACGCAGTGCGCCTCGTCGATGGCGAACAGGGCGACGCGGGCCTGTTCGAGCAGGGATTGGAAGCGCGGCGTGAGCAGGCGTTCCGGGGCAACGTACAAGAGCTTGAGCTGGCCGGAAACGAATTCGCGCTCCACCTGCATCGCCGTGGCGTTATCCAGGCTCGAATTCAGGAACTCGGCGGCGATGCCCAGTTCTTTCAGCGCGGCGACCTGATCCTGCATCAGCGCGATCAGCGGCGACACCACGACCGCGCAGCCATCGCGCAGCAGTGCCGGAATCTGGAAACACAGCGACTTGCCGCCGCCGGTTGGCATCAGCACCAGCGCGTCGTCGCCCGCCACGAGAGTGTCGACGATGGCCGCCTGCTCGCCACGAAACGCGGGGTAGCCGAAAACGCGGTTGAGCAGGTTTAAAGGGGTGTCGGACATGAAGCGGGATTCAATAAAGACGGGCGGGCGCCGGGTTGTTTCTGATCTTCCGGCTGGAAAATCATGGTGTCACATCGGCTATAATTGTGTCACGTTTTGCCAGCCGGAGGCTGACCATGAAAACCCTGACCATCCGCGAAGCCCGCGAAGGCCTGTCGCACCCCGACCAGATGTTCGCCGACAGCGACGAAGTGCTGGTGGTCTGCCGCGGCGAGCCGGTGGCGAGGATTCTGCCGGTGACGCCGACCACGCCGGCACGCAAGCTGCCGTCGCTCAAATGGCTGCGTGATCAGTCACCGTATCAGGATATCCCCAGCGAGGTGCTGATCCGCGAAGATCGCGATGCGCGTGACTGAGGTTTATCTCGACACCAGCGCGCTCATCAAGCTTTATGTGGCCGAGGCGTTTTCCACTGAGGTGGAACGGCTCGTCGCGGAGGTCGATGGACTCGTCATCAGCCGCCTGAGCATGCTGGAATGGCATTGCGCCATGGCGCGCCGGTTGCGCAGCGGACAGATCACCGACGATTACCTGAACCTTGCACGCACCGAGTTCACCCGTCACCTGGCGGAAGGCTATTTTCGCATTGTT
>JAABQU010000023.1 GCA_011391285.1 Thiobacillus sp. | reverse complement strand
CGCTTGAGGCCTTCCGCCGTGTAGCCGCGACGGCGCGCACCGGCCAGCGTCGGCAAACGCGGGTCGTCCCAGCCGCTGACGTGCTTGTCTTCCACCAGTTGAATCAGCTTGCGCTTCGACAGCACGACGTAGGTGAGGTTGAGGCGCGCAAATTCGATCTGCTGCGGCAACGGGCGGGTGAAGAAACCGCCGTCGGCCAGCTTGTCGAGCAGCCAGTCGTAGAACGGCCGCTGGTCCTCGAATTCCAGGGTGCAGATCGAATGCGTGATGTGCTCGATCGCATCCTCGATCGGGTGGGCGTAGGTGTACATCGGGTAGATGCACCAGGTGTCGCCGGTGTTGTGGTGATGCGCGCGCTTGATGCGGTAAATCGCCGGGTCGCGCAGGTTGATGTTGGGCGAGGCCATGTCGATCTTGGCGCGCAGCACGTGGGCGCCATCGGGAAACTCGCCGGCGCGCATTTTGCGGAACAGGTCGAGGTTTTCCTCGATGCTGCGGCTGCGGTAGGGGCTGTCCTTGCCCGGCTCGGTCAGCGTACCGCGATAGGCGCGCATCTCGTCGGCACTGAGCGAATCGACGTAGGCGTGGCCGGACTGAATCAGCGACTCGGCGCAGGCGTACATGGTGTCGAAATAGTTCGACGCGAAGTACAGATGTGGACCCCAGTCGAAGCCCAGCCATTTAACCGATTCGGTGATGGCGTCGACGTATTCCTGGTTTTCCTTTTCCGGGTTGGTGTCGTCGAAGCGCAGATGGCAGACGCCGCCGTAGTCGCGCGCCAGGCCAAAGTTCAGGAAGATCGACTTGGCGTGGCCGAGGTGCAGATAGCCGTTGGGCTCGGGCGGAAAACGTGTTTCGACGCGGCCACCCCATTTACCGGCGGCGTTCTGCTCGTCGATGAGGTTGCGGATGAAGTTGGCGGCGGGGGCGGGGGCGGTGTCGTGCGACATGATGGTTTGCGTTGCAGGAAAGCGGGAATTGTAGCGGGTTCAGCTGATGCCGCTGCCGATTCCGGTAGGGGGACATGCTTTTGTGACCACGCGACCGACAGCGGTTATCCGCGTGGGCACACCCAAAGGATGCGAGAACCTCTTCGAGGCAAAAACGTGCCCATCCTACGCAGCTAAATTGTGGGGATGGGCGGTTTATTCGCCAAGCAGCCGTCGCGCCAGCAAGCTTTGCATGTCGCGTCGGCCATCGGCAATCAGGACGATAAAAACTTGTTGCCCGTTTGTCCGGTAAATCAGCCGGTAGGGTTTGAAAAGGACTTGGCGGTATTCGCGGATGCCAAGCGCCAGTAATTCTCGCGGGTAAGCGCCGCGGTCTGGAAAGGTGGCCAGACCTTCGGCGGTTTTCAGTAGCTTGTCCAGCACATGATCCGCGCTGGCCTTCGAATCAAATTCGGCGATGTAATCGTAGAGCGATTCCAGATCGCGCTCGGCACCGGCGGTCAGGCGAACTTCAAACTGCATGGATCGCCTTACTTGCTACGCAAGCGTTGGACGACATCCGCAAGCGGACGGGTTTTCCCGGCATCGATGTCCTGATTGCCGAGTGCCAGGATTTTCAGCAGAGCCAACGTTTCCTGCGTTTCCTCGTAACTCGCCACGTCTTGAAGCACGGCTTTAGCCTCGCCATTCTGGGTAATGACCATCGGCTGGCGCTGCTCGGCGAGTTGCAGCAGAACCTCGGCGGCGTTGGCTTTCAGATAGCTGATGGGTTTTATTTGGGATGAGTAGCGCATGGAGTCTCCAACTGGAATGGCCGAACCAAATATAGGCTTTTAATGGTTCGATCGCAACCCGGTCAGTCGGGTGGGCAGGTTTTTGTCGCGAAGAGGTTTTCGCACCCTTTGGGTGTGCCCACGCAGATGTGGGCATATGCCCGTCAGGTAATGATGCCGCCGCCGAGGCAGACCTCGCCGTCATATAGAACAACCGACTGCCCGGGCGTGACGGCCCATTGCGGCGCGTCGAAAACCAGTTCCAGCGCGTCGTCGACCAGCGTGGTGATGCGGCAGGCGGCATCGGTCTGGCGGTAGCGGGTCTTCGCGGTGTAGGCGCGTTCGGGGTCGGGCGCTTCGCCGCTGATCCAGTTGAGCTGGCCGGCGCCGAGGTTGCTGCGCTTGAGCAGCGGGTGGTCGTGACCCTGCACCACGATCAGGGTGTTCGACTCCATGTCCTTGGCGGCGACGAACCAGGGATCGTCGTTGCCGTCTTTCTGCCCGCCGATGCCCAGGCCCTGGCGCTGTCCCAGCGTGTAATACATCAGGCCCTGGTGCTGGCCGACGCATTTGCCTTCGGGCGTGCGCATGTCGCCGGGGTTGCGCGGCAGGTAGCGTTCGAGGAATTCGCGGAAGTTGCGCTCGCCGATGAAGCAGATGCCGGTGCTGTCCTTTTTGGCGGCGTTGGGCAGGCCGATTTTTTCAGCAATCTGGCGCACCTCGGGCTTGGGCAGGTGGGCGAGCGGGAACAGCGCAGGCTGCACCTGTGCCTGGCTCAAGCGGTAGAGAAAGTAGCTTTGATCCTTGTTGCTGTCCGCTGCGCGCAGCAGGGTGGCGCGGCCGGCTGCGTCCTGGCCCTTGCCGACGTAATGCCCGGTGGCGATGAACTCCGCGCCGCGCGCGATGGCGTCGTCGAGGAAGGCCTTGAACTTGATTTCGGCGTTGCACAGTACATCGGGATTGGGGGTGCGTCCGGCCTGGTACTCGGCGAGGAAATAGCTGAATACGCGTTCCTTGTATTCGGCGGCGAAGTTGACCGCTTCGACCTCGATGCCCAGCACCTCGGCCACCGCCAGCACGTCGAGAAAATCCTGGCGTGCGGTGCAATGCTCGGTGTTGTCGTCGTCATCCCAGTTCTTCATGAAGACGCCGAGCACGTCGTAGCCCTGCTGCTTGAGCAGATAGGCGGCGACGGCGGAATCAACGCCGCCCGACATGCCGACGACGACCTTCGTGCTCATGCGTGGCTCACGAAATCGAGCGGAAAGCGCCGACCCGCCCGATAGTCTTTAACGCAGCGCATGACCAGCGGGCTGCGATGCGGCGTGGGATGGGCGGCGAGTTCATCCGGCGTCAGCCATACGGCACGCACGATGCCCGTATCCAGTGTGCGTTCGGCGTCAAAGCCGTTGACGTCACAGACATAGGCAAAGCGCAGATAGGTGATGTCGCGCCGCGGATAGTGGGTGGTGTAGCAGCCGAGCAGCGCCAGGGGTTCGACGTGATGTGCGGTTTCTTCCAGGGCTTCGCGGCGCACCGCCTCGACCAGCGTTTCGCCGCGCTCCCAGTGGCCGGCCGGCTGGTTGAGGCGCAGGCCTTCTGCGGTTTCTTCTTCCACCAGCAGAAATTTGCCGTCGCGCTCGACCATGGCGGCGACGACGACGTGCGGTAACCACGGGGTATTCAGCGTGGGATCAGACATGCAATTCTTTCCATTCTCCGGGTTGCAGATCGCCCAGCGTCCATTCGCCAACGGCGGCGCGCACCAGGCGCAGCGTCGGGTAGCCAATCTTGGCCGTCATCCGGCGCACCTGGCGGTTCTTGCCTTCGTGGATCACGAGCTCGATCCAGTGGGTGGGGATGGCCGCGCGGTGGCGAATCGGCGGATTGCGCGGCCACAGGCTGGCGGGTTCGTCGATCAGGCGCGCGGTGGCCGGACGGGTGACGAAGTCGCCGAGATCGACGCCGCGCCGCAGTGCGTCCAGCGCGGCATCATCGGGTGTGCCTTCCACCTGCGCCCAGTAGGTTTTGGGCAGTTTGTGCTTGGGGTCGGCGATGCGGCCTTGCAGCACGCCGTCATCGGTTAAAATCAGCAAACCTTCACTGTCCGCATCGAGGCGTCCGGCTGCGTACACACCCGGCAGCGTGAGGTAATCAGCCAACCCCTGCCAGCGGCCTTCGGCGGTGAACTGGCTCAGAACGCCATAGGGTTTGTTGAACAAAATAAGACGCGACACTTCGGTGGGGGCAAAGTCCCGATTTTACCCATTTCAGAGCACAACGTTTCGAGACCCTCATGAGCACACACATCCAGATTCCCGCACACGGTCAGAAAATTACCGTTAATTCCGACAACAGCCTGAACGTGCCGGACACGCCGATCATTCCCTTCATCGAGGGTGACGGCACCGGCGTCGACATCACCCCGGCGATGCGCCGCGTGGTCGATGCGGCGGTGGCCAAGGCCTACGGCGGCGGCAAGCAGATCGCCTGGATGGAGGTGTACGCAGGCGAAAAAGCGCTCAAGGTATACGGCGCCGATCAGTGGCTGCCCGACGAAACCGTGCAGGCGGTCAAAGACTATGTGATCTCGATCAAGGGCCCGCTCACCACGCCGACCTCCGGCGGCATCCGCTCGCTCAACGTCGCGTTGCGCCAGATGCTTGATCTGTATGTGTGCCTGCGTCCGGTGCGTTATTTCACCGGTGTGCCCAGCCCGGTGAAAGCGCCGGAAAAGGTCGACATGGTGATCTTCCGCGAGAACACCGAAGACATTTACGCAGGCGTAGAGTGGGAAGCAGGCAGCGAAGCGGTGCAGAAAGTCATCACTTTTCTGCAAAACGAAATGGGCGTGACGAAAATCCGTTTCCCGGAAACCTCGGCCATCGGCATCAAGCCAGTGTCGGTCGAAGGCTCCGAGCGTCTGATCCGCAAGGCGATCCAGTATGCGATCGACAATGATCGCCGTTCGGTGACCCTGGTACACAAGGGCAACATCATGAAGTTCACCGAAGGCGGCTTCAAGAAGTGGGGCTATGAACTCGCCGCACGTGAATTCGGCGCCAAGTACATCGGCGAAGGGCCGTGGATGGAATTGCCGAACGGCATCGTCATCAAGGACGTCATCGCCGACGCCTTCCTGCAGCAGATCCTGCTGCGCCCGGAGGAATACGACGTGATCGCCACGCTCAATCTGAACGGCGACTATATTTCCGACGCGCTGGCGGCGGAAGTCGGCGGCATCGGCATCGCGCCCGGCGCAAACCTGTCCGACACCGTGGCGATGTTCGAAGCCACCCACGGCACCGCGCCCAAATATGCAGGCAAGGACTACGTCAATCCGGGTTCGCTGATCCTGTCGGCCGAAATGATGCTGCGTCACCTCGGCTGGATCGAAGCCGCCGACCTGATCGTCGCCAGCATGGAAAAAGCCATCGCGTCGAAAAGCGTGACCTACGACTTCGCCCGCCTGATGGAGGGCGCAACCGAAGTAAAGTGCTCGGCGTTTGCCGAAGTGATGGTTGCGCAGATGTAGGCTGGCTTTTCTGCCAAGCGTCACGTCTCACATTAAAAGGCTCCTGCGGGAGCCTTTTTCATTGCGGTACGATGCGGGCATGCGCACCTGGGATATTTTCTGCAGCGTCATCGACAACTTTGGAGACATCGGCGTGAGCTGGCGGCTGGCCCGCAGCCTGGCGCACGAGCAGGGCGCGCAGGTGCGTTTGTGGGTGGACGACCTGATGGTGTTTCAGCGTATTTGCCACGAGATTCAGCCCGCTCGTGCGCAGCAGTCATGCGAGGGTGTGACGGTCTGCGCCTGGCGGCCGGACATGCCAGATCTATCCGCGGTGCGCGCAGCCGAAGTGGTGGTCGAAGCGTTTGGCTGTGCCCTGCCCGACGCCTATGTCGCGGCCATGGCCACGCGTTCGCCGCCGCCGGTGTGGATCAATCTGGAATACCTGAGCGCTGAATCCTGGGTGGCGGCGCACCACGGCTTGCCCTCTCCGCATCCGCGGTTGCCGCTGACCAAGTATTTTTTCTTTCCTGGCTATACAGAGCAAACCGGCGGGCTGTTGCGCGAACGCGATGTGCTCACTCGCCGCGAACAGTTTATGCAGCACGGACTCGATGCCTACTGGCAGTCGCTTGGGGTGCCGGCGCCCGTAGCGGGCGAGTGGCGGATTTCGCTGTTTGCCTACGAAAATCCCGCGCTGGCCGAGTTGCTGGACGCCTGGCGGGCAGGTCCCGAGCCGGTCACGCTGCTGGTGCCGGAAGGCCGCATCCTGCCGCAGGTGGCGGAATGGCTGGGTTTGAACGAGTTGCGGGCAGGGTATGCCGTTCAGCGTGACGCATTGAACGTGCATGTGCTGCCGTTTACCAGCCAGGACGATTACGACCGCCTGCTGTGGGCATGCGATCTCAATTTCGTGCGCGGCGAGGATTCCTGCGTGCGCGCGCAGTGGGCAGCGCGCCCGCTGGTGTGGCAGGCGTACCCGCAAGCCGATGCCGTGCACCACGACAAGCTCGATGCCTTGTTGGCTCTGTATACCGAGACGCTGGCACCTGCAGCGGCACAGGCACTGACGGACGCCTGGCGGCGCTGGAACGGGGTGTTTGACGCGCCGGATTTGGCGGCGTGCTGGGCGTGCTGGCGGGCGCATCGGGGTGAGTTGGCACGACACGCGGCGGACTGGCAGGCGCGGCTGGCCGCCCAGCCGAGCCTGACCGATGCACTGGTGGAATTTGCCGAAAATAAGTTAAAATCCTGCGTTTTCTCAACCCCTTAGCGTTGCCTTGCCCCACGCAGCGCCCCCTTGCAGCAGGACACACACCCATGAAAACCGCCCAGGAACTCCGCGCCGGCAACGTCGTGATGATCGGCCAAGACCCGATGGTCGTTATCAAAGCCGAATTTTCGAAATCCGGCCGCAACTCTTCCGTCGTCAAGATGAAGCTGAAGAACCTGCTGAATGGTTCCGGTACTGAAACCGTTTACCGTGCCGACGACAAATTCGAAATGGTGTCGCTGGATCGCAAGGAATGTACCTATTCCTACTTCGCCGATCCGCTGTATGTAT
>JAABQU010000022.1 GCA_011391285.1 Thiobacillus sp. | reverse complement strand
AGGTAGGTCTTGACGAAGGTGGGCAGCACCAGCTGGGCGTCTTCGGCCAGCAGCGCCGTGGTCATGATGGGGTCGACGAGGGTAGCGGAGTAGGTGAGGTAGATCGGCACGGCAGCGAAGAGGAAGTAGAGGGTGCCGCCGATGACGGTGCCCCACACGGCGATCCGTTCGTTTTTGCTGGAGTTGGCGCGCTGGAATACGTCCTGCTGCGGAATCGAGCCGAAGCCCATGGTCAGCAAGCCCGCTATGAAGGTGACGATCGCCGCCCATTCCATGGCCGGCCAGAATTCGAATTTTCCGGCGGCGGCGGCGTGCTCCACTACCGGCGCCACGCCGTTCACTTCGGGCATGCCGCCCACCAGGTAGGCAATCCACAACAGGCCGGCGACGATGATGGTCATCTGCACCAGTGTGGTGAGCGCCACCGACCACATGCCGCCGAATAGGGTGTAGAGCGAGACCACGGCGGCGCCGATCAGGATGCCCTGCGAGGTCGTGATCACACCTTCCGACAGCACGTTGAACACCAGCCCCAGCGCCATCACCTGCGCTGACACCCAGCCGAGGTAGGACGCGGCGATGGCCAGCGACATGACGATTTCCACCGGGCGGTTGTAGCGTTGGCGGTAGAAGTCGCCCAGGGTGATGAGCTTCATGCGGTAGAGCGGGCGGGCGAACAACAGGCCGAACAGGATCAGCGCGAGCGAGGCGCCGAAGGGGTCTGAAATGGTGCCGCCGAGGTTCTCGTCGAGGAAGGTGGCGGGGATGCCGAGCACGGTCTCGGCGCCGAACCAGGTGGCGAACACCATGGCGACGACGACGATCATCGGCAGCGACTGGCCGGCGGTGATGTAGTCGCGGGCGTTGTGGACCTTGGTGGCGGCGTAGAGGCCGATGCCGATGGAGAGAACGAGGTAGAGAACGACGAATCCGATCAGCATGGCGAGTCCTTATCGCAGGTTGAAGTAGAGAGAGGTGAGCACCAGCACGGCGAGCAGGCCGGCGATGGCGCCGAGCCATTTGTTGCGCGCGTGCTGTTGTTGCAGCATGAGGACGAGGCCGGCTTCCAGCTGGGCCAGCCGGTTTTCGTTCAGCGCCTGGTGCGCCAGCCGCGGCAGTTGCGGCAGCAGCGCCGCCCACTTGGGGGCCTCGGTCTGCAGGTTCTTCACCAGCGCGCGCCAGCCCATCTGTTCGTTCATCCAGCGCTCGAGGAAGGGCTTGGCGGTCTTCCACAGATCGAGCTCGGGATCGAGCTGGCGGCCGAGGCCTTCGATGTTGAGCAGGGTTTTCTGCAACAGCACCAGCTGCGGCTGGATTTCGACGTTGAAGCGGCGCGAGGCCTGGAACAGCTGCAGCAGCACGCGGCCGAAGGAGATGTCCTTCAGCGGGCGGTCGAACACGGGTTCGCACACCGCGCGCACCGCAGCTTCGAGCTCGTCGATGCGGGTGTCGGCCGGCACCCAGCCCGACTCCAGGTGCGCCAGCGCCACCGCCTTGTAGTCGCGGCGGAAGAAGGCGAGGAAGTTGCGCGCGAGGTACTGCTTGTCGACCTCGGTGAGCGTGCCCATGATGCCGAAGTCCAAGGCGATGTATTGCTCGGAGCCGGGGCGCACAAGGATATTGCCGGGGTGCATGTCGGCGTGGAAGAAGCCGTCGCGAAACACCTGGGTGAAGAAGATTTCCACCCCGGTGGCGGCGAGTTTCGGGATGTCGACGCCGGACTCGCGCAGCCGCTCGATCTGGCTTACCGGGATGCCGTCCATGCGGTCCATCACCATGACCGTGTGGTCGCAGTAGTCCCAGTAAACTTCCGGCACCAGGAGCAGCGGCGAATCCTTGAAGTTGCGCCGCAGCTGCGAGCAGTTGGCGGCCTCGCGCATCAGATCGAGTTCGTCTTCCAGATGCTTCTCGAATTCCGCCACCACTTCGCGCGGGCGCAGTCGCTTGCCGTCGGCGAAGAGCTTTTCCAGCAGGCCCGCGGCGGCATACAGCAGCGACACGTCGTGCGCGATCACCGGCGCGATGCCGGGGCGCAGCACCTTCACCGCGACCGGAGTGCCATCGTGCAGCCGCGCGAAATGCACCTGCGCCACCGAGGCGGAGGCGACCGGGGTGGCGTCGAATTCGGCGAACACTTCGACGAGCGGCCTTTTGTAGGTCGCCTCGAGCATGGCGATGGCCTGGTCGGACGGGAAGGGGGGCACGCGGTCCTGCAACTGGGCGAGTTCGTCGGCGATGTCGAGCGGCACTAGGTCGCGCCGCGTGGAGAGCATCTGGCCGAACTTGACGAAGATCGGCCCCAGCGCTTCCAGCGCGCGGCGCAGCCGCACCCCGCGTGGTTCGGTAAGCGGGCGCCAAAAGAGGGTCGCGCGCACCAGCCAACGCAGCGCGCGCACCCGCTCGTGGCCGAGAAAGAATTCCTCCAGCCCGAAGCGCAGGCCGACGGTGAGGATGCGGGCGAGGCGCAGCAGTTTCATGCAGTGCGCGGTTGCGCGTCCTGTTCAAGTGGGCGTGCTTCCAGCAAACGCAGTCGCGCATCCAGCCGCGCTACATCGTCGGCGAGGGCGTCCACCTCGCGGTTGAAGCGCGCGACATCGATTGCGCGCGCCATCATTTCGGCTTCCTCGACCACATATTCGCTGGCGTTGTGCCCGAACGCGGCGGCGGTGCGCGCGAGCCCCGCCAGGACATCGCGGCCGAGCGCATGCAGCCGGTGCGCGGCAATGTCGCCGACGACCGGCGCGAGGTTGGCCTCGACGTCCCAGCTCAGCTGTTTGAATACGCGGTCGAGCGTGGCGAGCAGGGCCGGGTCGCCGCTGTATTCGGCCTCGCGCAGCGCCGCGCGGCCGAAAAACGGCAGCCGGGCGACGAGCGCGGGCGTGGGGCGGATGACGGCGTCGGGTGTCTCGACCACCGCCTCGGAAAAACAGCCGTCGTCGGCGATGCGGAAATCGACCTGCGCGAGCGTCAGGTCGAAGCGCACGCTTCTGCCCGCATGACGAACCAGCGCCTCGGCCGCGCCAGGCGACTGCCGCAGCAGATGGTTGAGGCTGCGCTCGATGAGGCCCTCTGCGATCAAACCTTGAAGCCCTTGTGCAGGGCGACCACGCCGGCCGTCAGGTTGTGGTAACTGACCTTGGCGAAGCCGGCGGCTTCCATCATGGTTTTCAGTTCTTCCTGCCCGGGATGCATGCGGATCGACTCGGCCAGATACTGGTAGCTGTCGGCATCCTTGGCGACGAGCTTGCCCATCAGTGGCAGCAATTTGAAGGAATACAGGTCGTAGGCCGGCTCCAGCGGCTTCCACACCTTGGAGAACTCCAGCACCAGCAGGCGGCCGCCGGGCTTCAGCACGCGGTTCATCTCGGCCAGCGCCTGGTCCTTGTGGGTCATGTTGCGAAGGCCGAAGGCCACTGACACGCAGTCGAAATAATTGTCCGGAAACGGAAGCCGCTCGCCGTCACATTGCACCGTGGGTGGGGTCCGGCCTTCGTTCAGCATGCGGTCGCGGCCTTCGCGCAGCATGGAAAAGTTGATGTCGGTGAGCAGCACGGTGCCGGTTTCGCCGACTTCCTTCAGGAACAGCCGTGTCAGGTCGGCGGTGCCGCCGGCGACGTCGAGCACCCGCATCCCGGGCCGCAGGCCCGCCTGCGCCACCGCAAAGCGCTTCCACAAGCGGTGCAGGCCGGCCGACATGAGGTCGTTCATGATGTCGTACTGGGCGGCGACGGAATGGAAAACCTCGGCGACCTTGGCGGCTTTTTCGGATTCGGCAACCTGCTGGTAGCCGAAGTGGGTGGTTTTATCCATGGCAGTGGGGGTGAGCGAATCAGCGGGGAATTCTACCAGCGCACGGGCGGGCAAGGGCTCGCGGGGGGCGAATCCGCTGTCATAAATCAGTCATACTGCTGTCATAGTATGGCCACCATCTAAATAAGGCTGGAGTCACCATGGCTGCCAATATTTTGCTGGTCGAAGACGAACCCGGGATTCAGGAACTGCTGAAACTCAATCTGGCGCAGGCCGGCCATCAGGTCACCACCGCGGGCGACGCCGAACACGCGCTGAAATTCCTCAAGAGCACCCTGCCCGACGTCATCCTGCTCGACTGGATGCTGCCCGGCATGTCGGGCATCGACCTCTGCAAACGCCTGCGCAGCGACGAGCGCTACCAGCCGATCCCCATCATCATGCTGACCGCACGCGGCGAAGAGCGCGACAAGGTGCTGGGGCTGGACACCGGCGCCGACGACTACATCACCAAGCCGTTTTCCCCGCGCGAGCTGGTGTCTCGCATCAAGGCCGTGCTGCGCCGCCGCGCGCCGCAGATGACCGACGAGCCGGTCGAGGTCAATGGCCTGCGGCTCGATCCCATCAGCCATCGCGTACAGGGGCGCGGCAAGGCGCTGGAACTGGGGCCGACCGAATTCAGGCTGCTGCATTTCTTCATGACGCATCCCGAGCGGGTCTACTCGCGCACCCAGTTGCTCGACCAGGTGTGGGGCGACGACGTGTTCGTCGAGGAGCGCACGGTCGACGTCCATATCCGTCGGCTGCGACTGGCACTGGAGCCGTCCGGCCATGCCGATCTGATCCAGACGGTGCGCGGGTCGGGCTATCGATTTTCGGCCGAAGTGGGATAATTCGCCCACCTTGGTTTCATCGGACTGGTAAACATGGGTTTTTGGTGGCGTCCGCTCGGTGTGCTGGCCAGCGTATTGCTGGTGGCCCTGTTTTTGTGGGCCGGCTGGGGATGGGTGGCGGCGCTGGGTTTTCTGGCGGGCATCCAGGCCTTCGTGATGCTGCGCCGGCTGTGGCAGGAGTTTCGCCTGGCGCGCTGGCTGGAAAACCCCGATGAAGTGGATCCGCCTGACGCCACCGGTACCTGGGGCGACATCTTCTACCGCCTGCAAAAGCTCCAGAAACGCCAGAAGGCCAGCCGCGGCGAGCTGACTTCCGCGCTCGAACAGTTCGAGCATGCTGCGATGGCCGTTCCGGACGCCATGGTCATCCTCAACGGCAAGGAGCAGATCGAATGGTGCAACCCCGCCTCGCGCACCTACATGGGGCTGGACAGTGATCGCGATCGCGGCCAGTTCATCCGCTACCTGCTGCGGCAGGCGCATTTCCTGGATTTTCTCGACGCCGCCGATTATTCGCGGCCGCTGGTGTGCAAGTCGCCAGTCAGCCGCGAGCTGACCCTGTCGATGCAACTGGTGCCGTTCGGCGAAGGCAAGAAGCTGCTGGTGGCGCGCGACATCACCGACCTCGAGCGGGTCGACGCCATGCGACGCGACTTCATCGCCAACGTTTCCCACGAGTTGCGCACCCCCCTGACCGTGGTGGGCGGCTTCGTCGAAACCCTGGCCGATGCCCCCGACCTGCCGCCCAGCGAATCACGCCGCTATTTCGACCTGATGCTGGACCACACCCGGCGCATGCAGCGCCTGCTCGACGACCTGCTGACGCTGTCGCGCCTGGAAAGCGCCGATCACGCGCTGAAGGACGAGCCCGTCAACGTTCCCCAGCTGGCCCAGGCGCTGAAAGCCGAAGCCGAGTCGCTGAGCCGTGGGCGGCATCGGGTCAATCTGGAAGTCGGCAGCAGCACCTGGCTGAAGGGCAATCTGCAGGAGATCCGCAGCGCGCTGGGCAACCTGGTCTCGAATGCGGTGCGCTACACCCCCGAAGGCGGCGAGATCACGCTGGCCTGGCGCGTGCGCAATGGCGAGGGGGTCTTTGCCGTGACCGATAGCGGCGAGGGCATCGCCGCCGAGCACATCCCGCGTTTGACCGAGCGTTTTTACCGCGTCGACCGCAGCCGCTCACGCGAAACCGGCGGCACCGGCCTCGGGCTCGCGATCGTCAAGCATGTCCTCACCCGCCATGGCGCGCGGCTGGACATTCAGTCCATCCCCGGCAAGGGCAGCACTTTTTCGGCAATCTTTCCGTCGCAGCGCCTGATGGACGATCCGGCTTCCGCTACCGTGATTCCTTACCCGGCGCAGGAGCAAGCCGCCGGGTAAGCGAGGTGGCAAGTTGCGCCTCCAGATGGGCTGGCGCGGCGTGCGGCGTTTCGCGCAGCTTCGTGCCCCACACCGGGTTGGGGAAATGCGGGTCATCCGCAAAGCGCGGAATCACATGCCAGTGCAGATGCGGCACCATGTTGCCGAGCGAGGCGAGGTTGACCTTGTCGGGCGCCATCACCTCCCGCAGCGCCGCTTCGGAGGCGAGAACCACGCGCATCAGGGCCTGCTGTTCAGCGGGCGAGAGGTCGCTCATTTCTCTTACGTGTGCATCCAGAATCACCCGCAGAAAGCCGGGGTAGTCCGGCTCGTCGGCGTGCACCACACGGCAGAAATCGTCCTGCCACAGCAGCGTGCCGCCGGGCGTGTCGCACAGCGCACAACTCAAAGCAGCACCCGCTCGATGCCGCCGTTGCCGACGCGGGCAAGGTAGCTTGCCATCCAGTTTTCCCCGAGCAGCTTTTTCGCCAGTTCAATCACGATGTAGTCCGGCTCGGTGTTCGTATCGTCGCTGTAGCGCGCCAAGCCTTGCAGGCACGACGGGCAACTGGTCAGAAGCTTGACCGGCTGCTTGCTCGTACCCATCGCGGCAACGCTGGCGCGAATTTCCTCTTCCTTGCGGAAGCGGATCTGCGTCGAAATATCCGGGCGGGTAATGGCAAGCGTGCCGGACTCGCCGCAGCAGCGGTCGGACAATTGCACGCCACCACCGAGCAGCGCATTGGCGACCTTCATCGGCGCGTGGGTCTTCATCGGCGTGTGGCAGGGGTCGTGGTAGAGGTATTTCTCCCCGCTGACATCGTCCAGCTTCACCCCCTTCTCCATCAGGTATTCGTGGATATCCAGCAGGCGGCAGCCGGGGAAGATCTTCTCGAATTCGTATTTCAGCAGCTGGTCCATGCAGGTTCCGCACGACACGATCACGGTCTTGATGTCGAGGTAGTTGAGCGTGTTGGCGACGCGGTGGAACAGCACACGGTTCTGGACGGTGATTGCCTCGCCCTTGTCGGCCTGGCCGCCAGCGGTCTGCGGATAGCCGCAGCACAGGTAGCCGGGCGGCAGCACGGTCTGCGCGCCGAGTTCGAACAGCATCGCCTGGGTGGCGAGGCCCACCTGTGAGAACAGCCGCTCGGAGCCGCAGCCGGGGAAGTAGAACACCGCATCGCTGTCGTCGGAGAGCTTGGCCGGATTGCGCAGGATGGGCACGATGGAAGCGTCTTCCAGCCCCAGCAGCGCGCGCGAGGTTTTCTTCGGCAGCCCGCCGGGCATCGGCTTGTTGACCATGTGGATGACCTGCGCAACGAGCTTGGGCTTGCCGAGGGAGGCGGGCGGATTCTTCGTCTGCGCCTGGATCAAGCCCATGCGCTTGAACAGCGTGTGTCCCGCGCGTTGTGCGGCGTAGCCCCACTCGATCAAGGGCTTGCGCAGCGCCTTGATGGTGGCGGGATCGGTCGCGTTGAGAAACGCCATCGACGCCCAGGTGCCGGGATTGAATTTCTTCTTGCCCTGCTTGCGCAGCATGTTGCGCATGGCGATCGAGACGTCGCCGAAGTCGATGTCGACCGGGCAGGGGTTTTTGCACTTGTGGCAGATGGTGCAGTGGTCGGCGACGTCGCCGAATTCGTCGAAGTGCTTCAGCGACACGCCGCGCCGGGTCTGCTCCTCGTACAGGAACGCCTCGATCAGGAGCGAGGTGGCGAGGATCTTGTTGCGCGGGCTGTATAAAAGATTGGCGCGCGGGATATGGGTGTTGCACACCGGCTTGCACTTGCCACAGCGCAGGCAGTCCTTGATCGAATCGGCGATGGCCTCGGTTTCCGAGGCCTCGAGGATGATCGACTCGGCTTCCAGCAGGCTGAACGACGGCGTGTAGGCATTGCGCAAATCCGCACCGGCCAAAAGCTTGCCCTTGTTGAAGCGCTGGTTGGGGTCGACCTTCTGCTTGTAGTCGGCGAAGATCGCCATGGCGGCGTCATCGAGGAACTCCAGCTTGGTCAGCCCGATGCCGTGCTCGCCAGAAATCACCCCGCCGAGGTCGGTGGCGAGTTTCATGATCCGCACCACGGCCGCATTGGCGGCCTGCAGCATGGCGTAGTCGTCGGAGTTGACCGGGATGTTGGTGTGCACGTTGCCGTCGCCGGCGTGCATGTGCAGCGCCACGAACACGCGGCTTTTCAGAATCTCCTTGTGGATGCGGTCGCAGGCTTCGAGCACCGGGAGGTATTCGCGGCCGATGAAGAGCTGGTGCAGCTCGCGCCGCACCTCGCGCTTCCACGATACGCGCAGCTGCTTGTCGCGCAGCGCGGTGAAGATCGAGCCGCCTTCGAGCGGGGTGTCGAGATGGGCCAGGTAATCCGCCCAGCGCTGGCGCACGGAGGCGACCAGCGCTTGCGCCTGGGCCTGTTTGTCCGCGACCTGGGTCGGGTCGGCGACGGTTTCGTCGTCTTCCAGCAGCGGCAAGGGCGCGGCAAAGAATTCCGTCAGGGCATCCAGCAGCTTCAGCTTGTTGGTGATCGACAGTTCGATATTGATGCGCTCGATGCCGTCGGTGTAGTCGCCCAGCCGCGGCAGCGGAATCACCACGTCCTCGTTGATCTTGAACGCATTGGTGTGCGCCGCGATGGCGGCGGTGCGGGCGCGGTCGAGCCAGAATTTCCGCCGCGTTTCTGCCGACACCGCGATGAAGCCTTCGCCGTCACGGGCGTTGGCGAGCTGGACGATTTTCGACGCCGCGTCGCCTACCGCGACTTCGTTGTCCGACACCACGTCGATCAGGAGCACCATGTTCGGCCGTGCGGCGCGCGGCGCCTTGGTCGCGTAGCCGACCGCCTTCACGTAGCGGGCGTCGAGGTGCTCGAGCCCGGCCAGCAGGATGTCGGGATGGGCGTCGCAGTAGTCCTTGATCTCGACGATGGCGGGCGTGGCGTCGCGCGCGCTGCCGAAGAACTCCAGGCAGACGGTGCGGGTGTGCGCGGGCAGTCGATGCAGGATGAAACGCGCCGAGGTGATCAGGCCGTCGCAGCCTTCCTTCTGGATGCCGGGCAGGCCGGAGAGAAACTTGTCGGTCACGTCCTTGCCCAGCCCGGTCTTGCGGAAGCGGCTGCCGGGGATGGTGAGGATTTCAGGCGAGCCTTTCGGCGTCTTGCTATCGACTGCAAAACGCCGGATTTCGAAGGTGGCCGAGGGGGCGTCGTGGATCTTGCCGCGGTTGTGATTGAGCCGGGTGACCTCGATCCAGTCGGCGTCCGGCGTCACCATGCGCCACGACACCAGGTTGTCGAGCGCGGTGCCCCACAGCACGGCTTTCTTGCCGCCGGCGTTCATCGACACGTTGCCGCCGATGGTCGAGGCGTCGGCCGAGGTGGGGTCGACCGCGAACACCAGGCCGGCGGCGTCGGCCGCTTCCATCACCCGCTTGGTGACGACGCCCGCACCGCAGTGGATGGTCGGCACCTCGAATTCGCTGCCGGGCAGGTGCAGCAGTTCCACCGCGCTCATCGCTTCGAGCTTCTCGGTGTTGATGACCGCGGCCTGGTCGGTGAGGGGAATGGCGCCGCCGGTATAGCCGGTGCCGCCGCCGCGCGGGATGATGGTCAGCCCCAGTTCGATCAACCCGGCCACCAGCCCGGCCATTTCGACTTCGGTGTCCGGTGTCAGCACCACGAAGGGGTATTCCACCCGCCAGTCGGTGGCGTCGGTGACGTGTGAGACGCGCGCCAGGCCGTCGAAGCCGATGTTGTCGCGCCGGGTGACGCCGGCCAGGCGGCGCAGGATGCGCGCGCGGAGGCTGGCGGTATCGGCAAACCAGGCCTCGAATTCGCGCACGGCGCGCTCGGCCGCTGCCAGCAGCTGCCCCACCAGCTCATTGCCCTGGCGCCGCACCTCGATCTCGTGCAGGCGGTGCCGCAGCGCGTCGATCAGCAATTGGCGCCGCTTGGGATTGTCGAGCAGGTCGTCTTCCAGATAGGGGTTGCGCCGCACCACCCAGATGTCGCCCAGCACCTCGAACAGCATGCGCGCCGAACGGCCGGTCTTGCGGCCGCTGCGCAGGGTGTTGAGCGCGTCCCAGGCATCGGCGCCCAGCAGGCGGATGACGATTTCGCGGTCGGAGAATGACGTGTAGTTATAGGGGATTTCGCGCAGGCGGGAAGTCATGGTGGGGCGGTGCTGCAAAACTCGTATTTTACGGGATATTCTTGGGCAGACTGCGTCAGTGTCAGTTTTGCCGGGCGAGCCAGGCGCCTTGCCGGCGGGCGTGCAAGCGCCGGTAGTGAGGGGTGACGCTGTTCCACCCTGAACAGGAGCGAGCGCACGGCTCAACGACGGCCGACAGGGTGTGCGGATATCGTCCGGATTGTCGAAAAAACGACAGCAAGTTATTGATATATTTATTCAAAATAGGCATTTTGCACCATCAACTCCTGAGGCTGTTTGCCGTAAACACGAAGAGGGAGGAAAACGGTTTGAAGTTCGGTTTGGGCACCAAGCTCATCGGTTATGTCATGGCGGGCGTGTTGATCACGTCGGCGGCCATTGGCGTAATACGAGTCCAGAATGAGCGTGGTCCCCTCGGCGAACTGATCAACCAGTCAGGCCAGAGTGTGGCCAATGCCACGGCTTCCGGCGCGGCCTCACTGGTCGCCGGATACGACTACGGGAATATCGAAATCCTCGCCGCCAACGTCGCGCGACAGGCCAACGTGATTCGCGTCGTCATCAAGAACCAGGGTGGGCGCGTGATGGGCGAGGCAAACGGGAGTGAGGCCGGGACCGCCAAGCGTTTCGAATCTCCGGTCATGTTCGACGGCCACCCCATCGGCAATGTGAGCGTCGACGTTTCCACCAGCGCCCTGGAAAAAGCGCTCAGCGCGCTCTACTGGCGCGTTTTTGTCGAGCAGATCGTTTTTGGCGTGATTCTCGGTCTGATTGTCTATGTTTTTACCGCAAACGGCATCGTCTCCCCGATCCGCAATCTGACGACAGCCATGGAAGAGGCGATGAAAAGGGATGACTCCTTTATTGCTCGCGACTTGGAAGTGAAAAGCCGGGACGAGATCGGGCGGCTGGTGTCGGTGTTCAACACCCTGAACAAATCGCTTGCCAGCTACCACCACCAGTTGCATGGCAGGATCGATTTTGCCAACCAGGAGCTCCAGGCCAAGAACGGTCAACTGGAAAAGCGCACGCAGGAACTCGAGCGTGCGCTCGACATGCTGGGCACCATGGCCACGACCGACTGGCTGACCGAATTGCCCAATCGCCGGAAGTTTGATGAAACCCTGTCGAGGATGTTCCATCAATCCCAGCGCTTCTCGGAAGAGATCACGCTGGTGCTGTTCGACGTCGACCACTTCAAGCTGATCAACGACAGCCATGGACACGGTGCCGGGGATCAGGTGCTGCGCGACATCGGCACCCTTTTGCGCCTGCATGTCCGCAAGTCGGATCTGCCTGCCCGTCTGGGGGGAGACGAATTCGGCGCCGTTCTGTATCACACGACCGCAGAGCAGGCCGAGAATTTCGTCAAGAACTTCCTGGAAGGCGTGCGCGAATATGCTTTTGAATACGATGCATTCCGCCTGAATGTCGGCATCAGTGTCGGCATCGCGCAGTTCGATGCGACGATGAAAGCCCCCCAGGCGCTCTACTATGCGGCCGACCATGCGCTTTATCAGTCCAAGAAGCGCGGGCGGGGCGGCTATACCGTGTTTTCAGAAGCCAGCCAATCCCCGGAGAAAATGGCGTCATGAAAACAAAGCGGATGGTTCAGATCCTCTTGCCAGCGTTACTGGCGGGCGCAACGATTGCATCGGCCTGGGCGGCCCCGGGGCCGAAGGCGCACGCGGTCGAGGTGACCATGGGTTCCGTGGCCATGGACATTCCGGTCGAGATGATCCGGCGCATGAGTGCGCTGACCAACCATCTCGCGCTGAACACCCCTCTCACTATCCGCTTCCGGCCATCGCCGAATCTGGGCTCGGCGGTGGAGGACCTGGGCACCGGCCAGACGCAGATTGCCTACCTGACCCCGGTGGCCTATGTCGAGGCCCGCAGGAAATACGGGGTGATCCCGCTGGTGGCGCCCACCACCGAAGGACGCCCGAACTTCGCTCTGGTGATCGGCGTGAAGGCCGGATCTGGCATCAACTCGCCGGAAGGGCTCAAGGGCAAGCGCTTTGCCTTTGGCGATGAAAAGGCCTTGCTGCAAAGGGCGGCGGTCGAGTCGATGGGCTTGAAGTCCGCCGACTTTGCATCGTTCGCCTATCTCAAGCATTACGACAACATTGCCAAGGCAGTGCTGGCAGGCGACTTTGACGGTGGCATCCTCAAGGATTCCATCGCCGACCAGTTCAAGGGCAAGGGCATCGCAGTGGTCGGCAGCACCGCCCGGTTGCCTTCGTACGTCTTCGCCGTCCATCCCGGCATGCCGGAGGCGGTGCGCAACCAGTTGCGCGATGCGCTGCTGGCGCTGAACAGGAGCACGCCCGAGCGGGCGGCCACGCTGGAAGCGTTCGACAAGGCCTACGACGGTTTCGTCGCAGTCGAAGACCCCGCCTACGATCCGGTACGCAAGCTGATCCAGCCTTTCCAGAAATAGGCAGGCTGAATGGCCGATGGGGGGCGCAAAACGGGTGTCCTACAATCCAGCATGAAATCCATCCCTCGTTCTGGGGGAACGCCGCGGCGCCCGCCTGCGCATCTGCGTTTGTGTGCTGCGCGCCCGTGAACCGAAAAATTCAATTGAAGCGGGGTGCCTGGGGATGAACTGGATCATCCGTTACGAGAAAACAGTGCTGGCGTCGCTGACCCTGCTGGCGCTGGCTGCATCAGGGACACATCCGTTCGACCGCCCGACATGGTTCCTCGAAACCTCGCCGGTCATGCTGGGCCTGCCGTTATTGATGGCGACCCGCTGCCGCTTTCCGCTGACACCGCTGGTTTACCGGCTGCTGTTCATTCATGGCCTGATCCTGATGCTGGGGGGCGCGTATACCTATGCCAGGGTGCCGCTGGGTTTCTGGGTGCAGGACGCATTCGATCTGGCACGCAACCACTATGACCGGCTGGGTCATCTGGCGCAGGGTTTTATCCCGGCCATGCTCACACGCGAAATACTCATCCGCGCAACGCCCTTGCGGTCCGGTGGCTGGCTGTTCTTTCTGACGACCTGTGTGGTGTTGGCATTCAGTGCCAGTTACGAATTCATCGAATGGTGGGTCGCACTCCTGATGGGTGGGGAGGCCGACGCCTTCCTGGCCACGCAGGGTGACGTGTGGGACACCCAGTGGGACATGTTTCTGGCGCTGCTGGGCGCGCTGCTTGCGCAATCGCTGCTGTCGCGTTCGCACGACCGCCAGTTGGCACGGCTGCCTAGCGGATCAGCCGCTTGATGAGCATCACCCCGGCCAGCACCAGCGCACCGGCCACCATGCCGGCGAGGCCATCCATCAGCAATGGGGTGACCGCCCCCAGCATGCCGCCGATACCGGGCAAGGCCGCCGCGGATCCGGCGACCGCCTCGACCGCATGATGGGCGACCGGCAACCCGTGAACCAGGATGCCGCCGCCGACCAGGAACATGGCGGCGGTGCCGATGACTGAAAGACTTTTCATCAAAACCGGCGCAGCGCCGAGGATGCGAAGCCCCAGCGCGCGAATCCAGCGGACAGGGCGCTGGCTGAGATAGAGGCCCGCATCGTCAAGCTTGACGATTCCCGCGACCAGGCCGTACACCCCGACGGTCATGATGAAAGCGATGCCCGCGAGCACGGTGACCTGTTTGCTGAACGACGCAGCCGCGACGGTGCCGAGGGTGATGACGATGATCTCGGCGGACAGAATGAAATCGGTGCGGATCGCGCCCTTGATCTTTTCTTTTTCCAGCGCCACCAGATCGATTTCCGGATCGGCCACCGCTTGTGCGAGTTCGCTGCGATGGGCCGCGACCTCCTCGCGGTGGAGGAATCGGTGCGCCAGCTTCTCGAACCCTTCAAAACATAGAAACGCGCCGCCCAGCATCAGCAGCGGCGTCACCGCCCATGGCGCGAATGCGCTGATGGCGAGCGCCGACGGCACCAGTATCGCCTTGTTGACGAGCGAGCCTTTCGCCACCGCCCACACCACCGGCAGTTCGCGATCGGCCTTCACGCCCGCCACCTGCTGGGCATTCAGCGCAAGGTCATCGCCCAGCACGCCGGCGGTCTTTTTCGCCGCGACCTTGGTCATCACCGACACATCGTCGAGGATGGTGGCGATGTCGTCGATCAGGGCGAGCAGGCTGGCGCCGGCCATGGTCGGGGCGCCTCAGTCGCCCAGTTCGATCTGCCCGGCTTTTTCGGCCGCGGCAAAATCCAGCATGCGCTGAATCGATACCGCAGCCTTGGCGCGGATGTTCTCCTCGATATGGATTTCGTTGCCGCCGTTTTCCAGCACGGCCGCGAGCTTTCTCAGGCCGTTCATCGCCATCCACGGGCAATGCGCACACGAGACGCAGGTGGCGCCTTCGCCTGCGGTCGGCGCTTCCAGCAGGGTCTTGCCGGGGGCGGCCGCGTGCATCTTGTGGAAGATGCCGTTGTCGGTGGCGACGATGAATTCGGGATTGGGCAGGGTGCGTACCGCCTCGATGAGTTGGGTGGTCGAACCGACCACGTCGGCCAGCGCGATCACCGCTTCCGGCGATTCCGGGTGCACCAGCACCGCGGCGTTCGGGTGCTCGGCGCGCAGCTTTTTCAGTGCCTCGGCCTTGAACGCCTCGTGCACCACGCACGAGCCCTGCCACAGCAGCATGTCGGCACCCGTTACGCGCTGCACGTAATCGCCCAGATGACGGTCCGGCGCCCACAAAAGCTTGTGGCCCTGGCGGTGCAGGTATTTGACGATCTTGGCGGCGATGCCTGAGGTGACGACCCAGTCGGCGCGTGCCTTCACCGCGGCGCTGGTATTGGCGTAGACGACGGACAGGCGATCCGGATGGGCGTCGCAAAATGCAGCGAACTCGTCGGCCGGGCAGGCCAGGTCGAGCGAGCACTCGGCGGCGAGGTCGGGCATGATCACGCGCTTTTCCGGGTTGAGTATCTTGGCCGTCTCGCCCATGAACTTGACCCCGGCGACGATCAGCGTATTGGCCGGATGGGCGTGTCCGAAGCGCGCCATTTCCAGCGAATCCGACACGCAGCCGCCGGTTTCCTCGGCCAGGTCCTGCAAATCCGCCGACGTGTAGTAGTGCGCGACCAGCACCGCGTCCTGTTCCTTCATCAGGCGCTTGATGCGTGACTTCAGTTCGGTGCGCTCGTCGTCGGTGAGCACTTCCTCCACCATCGGTGGCGGCTGGATCACGGGTCTGACCGGAACGGGAAAGGCTGGGCTCATCGGGGTGGCTCGGACATCAACGGTGGAAGCGTCAAGTATAGCTTCGGGGGGCGGGCGTTTTCACCTGGCGGCCACCGGGTTTTTCTGGAGCGGAGCGGGGCTTTTGCCTTATCCTTGCGCCCCTATGCAACAGCTGCTTCTGGATATCCGCCCCCCTGCCCAGCCCGAGCTCGACCGCTTCGTGGCGGGGCGCAATGTCGAGCTGATGGCGCAATTGCAGGCCATGCTCGATGGCAGCGCAGTCGAGCGCATGGTCTATGTGTGGGGTGCGCCGGGCAGCGGCAAGAGTTATTTGCTGGCGGCCTGGGCGCATGCCTGCCGGGCGCGCGGGATGACGGTCGATTGCAGCGGACAGCGGGCGGCGCAGGCGGTCATCGCGGATCAGGTGGAAACCTGGAGCGAGGCCCAGCAGCACGCCGGCTTTGCCGCGTTCAACCGGGTTCGTGAGGCGGGTGGGCTTTGGCTGGCGGCGGGCAATATGGCACCGGCCGAGTTGCCGGTGATGCCGGAATTGCAGACCCGGCTGGGCTGGGGTCTGGTGTTCCAGTTGCATGGACTGGACGATGCCGAGAAGCGTGCCGCCCTCGCGCAGCATGCCGAAACTCTGGGGTTCCGGCTGGAGCCCCAGGTGGCGGACTATCTCTTGATTCACACCGCGCGCGACATGCAGAGCCTGCTGCGCATGCTGGAGGCGCTCGACCGGTTCAGCCTGGAAACGCGCCGACCGATCACCCTGCCACTGCTGCGGCAGTTGCTGTCCGGCGTCAGGGCCTGATCAGGCCTGACCCTGCTGCGCCTGCTGGTCGGCGATGTCCTTGTGGACCTGTGCCATGTCCAGCCCCATCACCTGTTCGATCAGCGCATCCAGTGCGCTGGCGGGCAGCGAACCGGCCTCGGAGTACAGGATGACCTGTTCGCGGAACACCATCAGCGTGGGAATGGAACGGATCTGAAAATAGCCGGCCAGTTCCTGTTCGACTTCGGTGTTGACCTTGGCGAACACGATGTTGGCGTGCTTCTCGGCGGCGGCTTCGAATATCGGCGCAAATCCGCGGCACGGGCCGCACCACGGCGCCCAGAAGTCGACGACGACGACGTCGCTGCCGTTGATGGTGGATTCGAAGTTTTCCTGGGTGAGTTCGATGACGGCCATGCTGGTTTCCTGCCAATGGGTAAAAAGAAAAAGGCGCGAGGACGAGTCTTCGCGCCTGAGTGCCACCCTATCACGGATGGCGGGCCTCCGACAATCGGAGGCGTCTTATAGGGCAGTTCAGCCGCGTAGGCTGTTACCCCGGTCCAGCCGAAGCCGACTGGCCTGAAAATTACTTGGCAAAAGCCTGATGGAACAGCCCCCGTCTTTGCTCGGTCGACGGGTTGCCACGCACCATGTTGTTCTGGCTGTGCTTGAGGTTGCTGCGGACTTCGGCGCGGTTCACGGCCATGATCAATTCGGTTGCCAGCACCCGTGCCTGATGCGGGGTGAGGTCGAGCGTGCATCCCTGTGCCTGCAGAGCGAGTACCACGCGGTCGCGACCCTGGGTGTCTTCCTTCAGGTTGATTTCCAGTGTGTTGCCGGGCGCCAGTTCGATCATGTCGGTGTCTCCTTGCGTTGCTTGTGCAAGGAATGCAGCAGGGTTCATGCCAGTCTCCTGTAGCGCCGGATGGCGCGGAAAACCCCATTAAATCAGGCGCGTTTGACGGCTTGATTAAAAAGGGCCGGCACCGTTCTGACGAAGCTTCGTCAGAACGGTGGGTGAATTCGTCAGTTCGGGGGGAAGGAGGCCAGGGGGCGGGCGGGGTTGGGCGCGGCGACGCGGTCGCGGGTCAGCAGGGTATAGGCGACCGGGATGATGAACAGCGTCAGCAGGGTGCCGAGCAGCAGGCCGCCGACGATGACCCAGCCTATGGGCGAGCGCGACTCCGCCCCGGCGCCGGTGGCGATCGCCAGCGGCACCGCGCCCAGCACCATCGCGGCGGTGGTCATCAGGATCGGCCGCAGGCGCAGGCTGGCGGCCTCGATCACCGCCTCGACCTTGGACTTGCCTCTTCCGCGCAGTTGGTTGGCGAATTCCACGATCAGGATGCCGTGCTTGGTGATCAGGCCGACCAACATGATCAGGCCGATCTGGCTGTATACGTTGAGCGTGGCGTCGGTGAGCTTCAGCGCCAGCAGCGCGCCGGTGGCCGCGAGCGGCACCGTGAGCATGATGATGAAGGGCGAGATGAAGCTTTCGAACTGCGCCGCCAGCACCAGATAGATGATGACCAGCGCCAGTGCGAAGGTGATCAGGAGCGTCTGACCGGATTCGCCGAATTCGCGCGACTGGCCGTCGAGCGCGGTGCGGGTGCTGGGCGGCAGCGTCTCCTTCGCGGCCTGATCCATGAAGGCAAGCGCCTCGCCCAGGGTGTAGCCGGGGGCGATGTTGGCCGAGATGATGGCGGCGCGCTGGCGATTGAAGTGGTTGAGTTCCTTCGGCGCGACGGTCTCCGTCAGGGCAACCAGGTTGGACAGCGGCGTCAGGCTGTTCTCCCGGCCACGCACGTATAGCGCAGTCAGGTCCTGCGGCGCGGCGCGCGCGGCGGGATCCAGCTGGATTACCACGTTGTATTGCTCGCCTGCCTGCTTGAAGCGGGTGACCTCGCGCCCACCGAGCAGGGTTTCCAGCGTGCGTCCGATGGTATCGACGCCGACTCCCATCTGCGCCGCCTTGTCGCGGTTGATGTCGACCTTGAGCTGCGGCTTGTTGAGCTTGAGGTCGGTGTCGGCGTTGGCCAGTCCCGGGTAGGCGCGCACCTTGGCCATCAGCGCCTCCACCGCGGTGTCGAGTTCGGCGTAGCTCGGCGCCTGCACCACGAACTGCAGCGGCGGGTTGCGGAAGCTCTGCCCGAGCGAAGGCGGGTTGATCGGGAAGGCGAGCACCCCCGGCATGCCCATGAACATCTGCGGGCCGAGGCTGGCGGTGATCTCCATCTGGCTGCGGGTGCGTTCCTCCCACGGTTTGAGCATGACGAACGACAGCGAGGTGTTGACCGGGTTGGGGCGTTCCAGGCCGGGTGCCACCACGACGAAGGCGGTATTCACTTCCGGCACGTTCTGATAGATGCCTTCGAGCTGGCGCGCGTAACCGTCGGTGTACTGCAGGGTGGAGCCTTCGGGCGCCAGCATGTAGCCGATGAAGAAGCCGCGGTCCTCGGTGGGGGCCAGTTCCGACTTCAGCGATTTCAAGAGGCCGAACGCCGCAGCCGCCACCAGCACGAAAATCAGCGCGACGATCCAGGGATGCTTGACTACGCGCCCGAGGCTGCTGGTGTAGGCGTTGTTGAGGCCATTGAGCACGCGTTCGCCGACATTGTAGAAAGCGTTGTGGCGGGTTTCGTGCCGCAGCATCTTGCTCGCCATCATCGGCGTCAGCGTCAGTGCGACGAAGCCGGACACCAGCACGGCGGCGGCGACGGTCAGCGCGAATTCGGTGAACAGCTTGCCGGTGTTGCCCTCGGCAAACGCCAGCGGGGCGAAAACGGCGACCAGGGTCAGCGTCATCGCCATCACCGCGAAGCCGATTTCCTTGGCGCCCTTGATCGCCGCCTCGAAAGGCTGCATGCCTTCCTCGATGTGTCGGTAGATGTTTTCCAGCATGACGATGGCGTCGTCGACCACCAGGCCGATCGCCAGCACCAGGCCCAGCAGGGTCAGCACGTTGATGGTGAAGCCCATCGAATACAGGAAGATGAAGGCACCGATCAGCGACACCGGAATGGTGACGAAGGGAATCAGGGTGGCGCGCCAGTTGCGCAGGAACAGAAAGATGACGGCCACCACCAGCACCATCGCCTCGAGCATGGTGGTGTAGACGGCATCGATCGATTTTTCGATGAAGATCGAACTGTCGAAGCCGACCCGCAGCAGCATGCCTTCGGGCAGTTCGCCTTCCAGCCGCGGCAGTTCGGCCTTCACCGCTCGCGCCACTTCCAGCGTGTTGGCGGTGGACTGCTTGACGATTCCCAGTCCCACCGCCGCGCGCCCGTTGACCCGCACGATATTGCGTTCATCCTCGGCGCCCACTTCGGCACGGCCGATGTCCTCCAGCCGCACCAGCACGCCTCCGCTGTCGCGGATGATGACGCGCTCGAATTCTGCCGGGGTGCGTAAATCTGTTTCGGCCAGTACGGTGAATTCGCGCATCTGACTTTCGATTCGGCCCGAGGGCAATTCGGTGTTCTGGCTTCTGAGCGCAGCCTCCACGTCCTGCACCGTCACCCCGAGCGCCGCCATGCGGCTGGGGTCGAGCCACACCCGCATGGCATAGCGGCGCTGCCCGCCGACGATGACCGAAGCCACGCCCGGCAGGGTTTTCAACTGATCGGCCACCACGCGGTCGGCGTAGTCGGTGATTTCCAGCGGCGACTGGCGGTCGCTGGAAAAGGCCAGCCAGATGATGGCCTGGGCGTCGGCCTCGATCTTGGCCACCACCGGGTCTTCGGCCTCGTTGGGCAGTACGCCGCGCACCCGTGCCACGCGGTCGCGGGTGTCGTTGGCTGCGGCTTCGGGATCGCGCGACTGCACGAACTCCACCGTGATCTGGCTGACTTCCTCACGGCTGACCGACTTGATGGTGCGGATGCCTTCGATGCCGGACAGGGAATCCTCCAGCGGCTTGGTGATCTGGCTTTCCATCACCTCAGCCGAGGCGCCGGGATAGACCGTGCGCACCGACACCACCGGGGCGTCGATGTTGGGGTATTCGCGCACCGGCAGGCGGTCGAAGGCGATCAGTCCGATCAGGATGATGAGCAGGCTCATCACGGTGGCCAGCACCGGTCGGCGGATGGAAATGTCGGAAAGGATCATGGGGTGCCCGGATTCAAAATCGTTTTACAGGGAGGCCGTCGAAGACATGGAACAAAACCGGCGATGGGTTTTTGCCCGGCCCTGTGCGTCCTCTTTGTTCAGACGGTCCTATCTAGCCGCCGGCTGGCCGGCCTGCTTCTTCATCATTTGCGCGGCCTGCTCGAGCGTGACCACGGGCACGCCGGGGCGCAGCTTGATCTGGCCGTCGAGGATGACGGTGTCGCCCTCGACCACGCCGGAAACGATTTCGACCCGGCCCGGGTCGCGCTTGCCCAGCACGACCTTGCGCAGTTCGGCCTTGCCGTCGACCGCAAGAAAAACGTAGCTGCCGTCGGACTTGGGCACGATGACCTGCTCGGGCAGCAGAATGGCGCGGGTCTTGCCGCCGAGGTCGGCGGTCGCCCGGGCGAACATGCCGGGCTTGAGGGCGCCGGCGGGGTTGGCGATGCGCGCGCGAACGCGAACGTTGCGGCTGACCGGATCGACCACCGGATCGATGGCGTGCACGGTGCCGCTGAAGCTTTGCCCCGGCAGCGCGTCGACCGTCAGGGTAATCGGCTGGCCGATGCGTACCAGCGGCAGCGCGGTTTCGGGCACAGGCACTTCCAGCTTCAGGGTGCCGAGCGCGTCCAGACGTACTAGGTCGTCGCCCTTGCCGACATAGGCACCGGGACTGACCTGGCGCAGCCCGGCCACCCCGGCGAACGGCGCGCGGATCGATGTCTTGTCGAGCGCGACCTGCTCCTGCTGCAGGCGCGCACGCAGGATGTCCAGATTGGCGCGCGCCTCGTCGAGCGCCTGCCGCGAAATGAAATTCTTCGCGACCAGTTCCTCGCTGCGCTTGTAGCGGCTTTCCGCCAGCCTGAGGTCAGCCTGGGCCGCCGCCAGGCGGGCGCGCTGCTCGGCGGAATCGAGCACCACCAGCACCGCGCCCTTTTTCACCGGCTGGCCTTCCTTGAACAGCAGCTTGTCGATGCGACCGTCGATTTCGGGGCGCAGCACCACGCTGTCCTCGGCTATCAGTGCGCCCACCGCGTTGACGGTATTCGAAACCGGGCTGGCGGTCACTTTCATCATGTTGACCGGAATGAAGGGCGGACCACCTGCCTGGCCGAAGCTGAGTGATGGAACGAGTAGCAGGAGGAACAGGGCGCGCATGAGGGATTCCGCAAGAAGATCAAAGACGTACGATAGGTGCGAACCTTAGCAGTTCCGCGGCGAAACAAAAACCGCACGCCAAGGTCAACTTCAGAGAGGATATGTAAGGATCGCGTGCGTGATCCGACTATGCAATACGCACGCTCAACCAGGACACCGCCATGCTGATACGCTCGCCCGCCGACATTTCCCCGTCTGAAATCACTCCGCCCGAGATATATCGCAATCGCCGCCGCTTCATGCAAGGCATGGGCGCGCTGGCGGCGGGCGCTGCCCTTGGCGACGCGCCCGATGCCGAGGCCGGCATCAAGCTGCCCGGCGTGCGTGATAGCGTCTACAGGCTGGATGAAAAGAACACGCCCTACAAGGACGTCACCACCTACAACAACTTCTATGAATTCGGCACCGGAAAATCCGACCCGGCCAAAAATGCGGGCAGCCTGAACACCCGTCCGTGGGCGGTGGCCGTCGAAGGCGAGGTGCGCCGGCCCCAGACCTGGGGCATCGACTCGCTGTTGAAGCTCGCACCGCTGGAAGAGCGGGTCTATCGCATGCGCTGCGTCGAGGGCTGGTCGATGGTGATTCCCTGGGTGGGCTTTCCCCTCAATGAGCTCATTCGCCGCGCCGAACCCACCGGCAATGCGAAATACGTTGAGTTTGTCACACTCAACGATCCCAGGCAGATGCCGGGGCAGCGCTCACGCGTGCTCGATTGGCCCTATGTCGAAGGTCTGCGGCTGGATGAGGCGATGCATCCGCTGACCTTGCTGGCGGTCGGGCTCTACGGCGAGGTGCTGCCCAACCAGAACGGCGCGCCCATCCGGCTGGTGGTGCCATGGAAGTACGGTTTCAAGAGCGCCAAGTCCATCGTCAAAATCCGCTTCGTCGAGAAGCAGCCGGTGTCGTCCTGGATGGCGGCCGCGCCTAGGGAATATGGCTTTTATTCCAACGTGAACCCGCAAGTCGATCATCCGCGCTGGAGCCAGGCGAAGGAGCGCCGCATCGGCGAGTTCCTCAAGCGCGACACGCTGATATTCAACGGTTACGGCGAACAGGTTGCGTCTTTATATCGCGGCATGGACCTGAAAAAATTCTTCTGATGGGGACAGTCCTGCGCAAGCCCAAGGTCTGGATTGCGCTGCTGTGCCTGCTGCCGTTGATGCGGTTGATCGTTCTGGGGGTAAGCGGCGGCCTGGGGGCGAATCCCATCGAGTTCATCACGCGATCGACCGGCACCTGGACGCTGGTCGGACTGCTGGTGACGCTGTCCGTTACTCCGCTTCGGCAACTGAGTGGGCGCGCCGACCTGATCCGCTACCGGCGCATGCTGGGGCTTTTTGCCTTCTTTTATGCATCCCTGCATTTCGTCACCTATATCTGGCTGGATCAGTTTTTCGACCCGGCGGCCATCGCTCGCGACATCGTCAAGCGGCCTTTTATCACGGTCGGCTTCACCGCGTTTGTGTTGCTCGTCCCGCTGGCCTTGACCTCGACCCAGGCCATGATGCGTCGCCTCGGCCGTCGCTGGCAATTGCTTCACCGACTGATTTACCTCGTCGCCGTGTTGGGTGTCATCCATTACCTGTGGCTGGTGAAAAAGGATCTCACCGACCCCCTGGTTTATGGCGGAATACTCGTTCTGCTTCTGGCCGTGCGGCTGCCTTGGGGTGTGACGCTGTTGAAGGCGGCCCGAGAGCGCGTGGTGCCAACCCGCTATTGAACTCGTAAGCGGGGTAACAGCAGGCTGCAGAACAATGCGCGAGACAAGTCGCCGGCTACGGCAATGAGAAACGGGGAGCAAGCCCCGTACGTGCCATAAGAAATGGGGGACAAGCCCCCGGCCATGGCATAAAAAAACGGGGGACAAGCCCCCGTTTCAGATTGGGCAATGCCCGACCTGTTTAAAGCCCGAAAGGCTTGATGACCGGTACCGCCGGTGCGGGTGCAGGTGCCGGCGCCGGCGCGGGTTTGGCGGCAGGAGCCGCTTTCTTCGCAACAGGCTTCTTGGCGGGCGCTGCTTTTTTAACTGCAGGCTTGGCTGCCGGTTTGGCTGCGGGCTTTTTAGCCGGTGCCGCCTTCTTGACTGCCGGTTTGGCTGCGGGCTTTTTAGCCGGTGCTGCTTTTTTAACCGCGGGTTTGGCGGCGGGCTTCCGTGCGGGCGCTGCCTTTTTAGCTGCCGGCTTGGCGGCGGGCTTGCGGGCGGGTGCTGCCTTCTTGGCGACCGGCTTTTTAGCTACGGGCTTTTTGGCGGCGACTGCCTTTTTAGCTGCCGGCTTGGCGGCGGGCTTGCGGGCGGGTGCTGCCTTCTTGGCGACCGGCTTTTTAGCTACGGGCTTTTTGGCGGCGACTGCCTTTTTAGCTGCCGGCTTGGCGGCGGGCTTGCGGGCGGGTGCTGCCTTCTTGGCTGCCGGTTTGGCGGCGGGTTTCTTTACTGTTGCCATCTATACACTCCTCAGAAGTTGAACACATTCACTCATCACTACAGCTTGAAGCCACGTGCAGTCAGAATTTGCACTTCCAAAGCGTGGTATCGACAGGCGACCAACTGACCCGAATCCCGCTAAACACGGGCGATACCGAGGCTCCGCTTGGTGAGCCTCATTCTAGTTACTTTTGTAAGCTGTTCAATAAATAGTCAATGTGTTGCTTCTGTAATGCGAGAAAAAATGTAGCGGACAAACAAAATGTATCGGAGCGATACTAAAAACTCATAAAAACATGCCGAGAAGCATTGCCTGGAAAGTCAATCAGGAAGCCGCTCGCCGGCCATTATGCCGTTGATCGTTTCGCGCTCACGGATGAGATTAATTTCATTCTTGTCAATCATCACTTCGGCCGCTCGAGGGCGGGAATTGTAGTTCGATGCCATGCTCATGCCGTATGCGCCGGCCGAAAGCAGTGCCAAAAGGTCGCCTTCCTCGATTGCGAGATCGCGCGCAAAGCCAAGAAAATCGCCGGTCTCGCAGATCGGACCGGCGATGTCGTAGCGTTTTGCGGGCGTCGGACGCTCGTCGACAGCGACGATCTCGTGATACGCCTCGTACAGCGCGGGACGCATCAGATCGTTCATCGCCGCATCGACGATGGCGAAATTCTTGTCCTCACCCGGCTTCAGGTACTCGACGCGGGTGAGCAGCAGGCCCGCATTGCCGACCAGCGAGCGGCCGGGCTCCAGCAGCAGCTTCTCGCTGCGGCCAGCAAACTTTTGAGCCAGCACGCGGCCATAGGCGGCCAGATCGGGCGGCGTCTCGTCGTGGTAACGAATGCCGACCCCGCCGCCAAGATCGATGTGATGCAGCGTGACGCCTTCTGCAGCCAGCGCATCGACCAGCGCCAGCACGCGGTCGGCGGCGTCAGCCAGTGGCGAAAGGTCGGTCAACTGCGAGCCGATGTGGCAGTCGATGCCGGTGATGGCGAGGTTGGGCAAGCCGGCGGCCAGCCGATACAGCGCGGGCGCATCGGCAATCGGCACGCCGAACTTGTTTTCCTTGAGCCCGGTGGAGATATAGGGATGGGTCTTGGGATCAACGTCGGGGTTGACGCGGAACGACACCGGCGCGACCGTGCCCGCTTCACCGGCCACGCGGTTGAGCCGGTGCAGTTCGCTTTCTGATTCGACGTTGAAGCAGAGGATGCCGGCATCGAGTGCGGCACGCATCTCGTCCGCCGTCTTGCCGACGCCGGAGAACACCACCTTGCCGGGGTCGCCGCCTGCTGCCATCACGCGGGCCAGTTCGCCACCGGAGACGATGTCGAAGCCGGCACCGAGCCGGGCGAACAGGTTGAGGATCGCCAGGCTGGAGTTGGCTTTCACCGCATAGCAGATCAGGTGGGGCGTTTCGGCGAAGGCGTCGCTATATGCCTGGTAGGCGATTTCGAGCGCCTGCCGGGAATAGACATACAGCGGCGTGCCGAAGCGTTCGGCAAGCGTGTCCAGCGCCACGCCTTCAAGATGGAGGCGGCCGTCGATGCGATGCAGGGTATTCAATTGGAAGTCCGTTGCGGTGCGGGAGGTTTTTCGGGAAGATACAGATCACCCTTGGAGCCGCAGGCTGTCAAACCCAGCCCGCACAGCAACAGGGACACTATATATAAGGTGCGCAGTTTCATGCGCGAAATGTTAGCACGGGACATCATGACTGAAATTGAATTCAACCAGGCCACCACCACCACCCTGGCCCGTATCGAACAGGCGCTGGAAGACGCCGAACTGGATTTCGAGACGCCGGCCGATGGCATCATCGAGGTCGAGTTCGACGATGGCAGCAAGATCATCATCAACCGTCACGGGGTTGCGCGCGAAATCTGGGTCGCCGCGCGCTCGGGCGGCTTCCACTTCAAGCCGCTGGACGCCGGCTGGGCCGACACAAAGAGCGGCGAGCCGCTCTACGACAAGCTGGCCGCGCTGATCGCCGCGCAAGGCGGCGTCATGGTCCGCTTCTGAACTCCAGACGCATTTGAAAAGCCAGGCGCTCACCCTGTTTGACCTGGTCGAGCGGCTGTCGCTGCTGACCCGGGCCGACCTGCGGCAGGCGGGCTCGGCACAAGGGCTGCAGCCGGTGCACCTGCAGGTGCTGTTCTACCTCAACCAGGCCAACCGCTTCAGCAACACGCCGCAGGCGCTCACCGAATACCTGGGCCTGACCAAGGGCACGGTGTCGCAGACGGTGCTGGTGCTGGCGCGCCGCCGCCTGATCTCGCGCTACGCCGACCCCCGCGATGGCCGGGTGGTGCGGCTGATCCTGGCCGAAGGCGGCACCAATCTTTTGAAGACACTGAGCGCCGGGAGCGCCTGGCGCGACATCGTGCAGACTGCCAGTCCGGCCCGGGTGACATCGGCGATGGTGGTGTTGCGGCAGGTGCTGGCGCAGGTGCAGGCGCAAAGCGGCAAGCGCAGCTTCGGCGTGTGCGCCACCTGCCGCCACAACCAGCGGCTGGGGCCACGCAGCTATTTTTGCGGCTTGATGCAGGAAAAGCTCAGCAGCCCCGAAGTGCGGCGGATCTGCCGCGAGCATGTTCCACCGGTGGCGCCTGAACCGGCCTTAAATCCCTAAATTCGTTTCCGGGCGCGGGTGATAGCCGCGCGTACCTGCGCCGGCGCGGTCCCGCCGAAGTGATCGCGGGCCGCGAGCGAACCTTCCAGCGTCAGAACGGCATACACATCTTCCGCAATGATCGGGCTGAACGCCTGCAGTTCGGCAAGCGGCAGATCGGCCAGATCGCGCCCGCTGGTGTCGGCCGCCCGCACTGCGCGCGCCACCACTTCGTGCGCATCGCGGAAGGGCGTGCCCTTCTTCACCAGATAATCGGCCAGATCGGTGGCCGTGGCGAAGCCCTGCATCACCGCCGCGCGCATCGCGTCGGGCTTCACCGTCACCCCACGCAGCATGTCGGCGTAGATCGCCAGCGTGTCGTTCAACGTGTCGACGGTATCGAACAGCGGTTCCTTGTCTTCCTGGTTGTCCTTGTTGTACGCCAGCGGCTGGCCTTTCATCAGGGTCAGCAGGGCGACCAGATGGCCGTTGACCCGGCCGGTCTTGCCGCGTACCAGTTCGGGCACATCGGGGTTTTTCTTCTGCGGCATGATGGAAGAACCGGTGCAGAAGCGGTCGGCCAGATCGATGAAGCCGAAGCGCGGGCTCATCCACAGGATCAGTTCTTCCGACAGGCGCGACAGGTGCGTCATCACCAACGCGGCGGCGGCGGTAAATTCGATCGCGAAGTCGCGGTCGGAGACGGCGTCCAGAGAGTTCTCGCACACCGCGTCGAAGCCGAGCTGGTCCGCGACAAACTGGCGGTCGATCGGGTAGCTGGTGCCGGCCAGCGCGGCGGCGCCCAGCGGCAGCCGGTTGACGCGGCGGCGGCAGTCGGCCATGCGCTCGGCGTCGCGCGCCAGCATTTCGAAATAAGCCAAGAGGTGGTGGCCGAAGGTCACCGGCTGCGCCACCTGCAGGTGGGTGAAGCCTGGCATCACGGTGTCGGCGTGCGCCTCGGCCAGGTCGACCAGCGAAGTCTGGCAGGCGCGCAGGCCGGCCAGAATGCGGTCGATCGCGTCGCGCAGGAACAGGCGGATGTCGGTCGCCACCTGGTCGTTGCGGCTGCGGCCCGTGTGCAGGCGCTTGCCGGCGTCGCCGATTTTCGCGGTCAGCGCGGCTTCGATGTTGAGGTGGACATCTTCCTTGTCGAGCGACCAGTTGAATCCGCCGGCGCGTATCTCGGCCAGCAGTTCGGCCATGCCGCGCCGGATCGCTTCGAGGTCGTCCTTGGACAGGACACCGACGTGGTGCAACATGGCGGCGTGCGCCAGCGAACCCTGAATATCGAACTCGGCCAGCCGATAATCAAAGGGAATCGACGCGGTGTAGCGTTTGACGATTTCGGAAACCGGCTCGGAAAAGCGTCCGGACCAGGCAGTGGGCGCGGTGTCCGGCGGCGTCGATGACGTGCTCATGGGGCAGGAATGGGGAATGAAAAGAAAGAATCATAACAACCGGCAGGTCGAATTGCCGAACTTCTGTCACCTCGGGGTGAACCTGCGCATCGCGCTGACAGTGGAGGCGGCGCTGGTGGCCGGGGTGGTGGTGCGCGCGTCGGACACGACCGCTTTCTGGGCAGAATTCATCGAACTGTCGGCCGTGGCCCAGCCAGCCCTGCTGCTGACGCTGCTGGCGCTGTGCGCCGCGGGGCGCTGGCTGCGAAGCCTGCCCTATCGGATGGGGGTCGGATTCACGCTGGCGCTGGTCGTCGTGGCACCGATGCTGGTCACGCTGTGGCTGGCTCCGCTGCTGGCCGGCGTGCGCTTGTTTCCGGTGACCGGCGTGGCCGTGTTTGCCTTGCTGACCGGTGCCGGTCTGCTGGCTTATTTCAACCTGCGTGCCCGCGCGCTCTCCCCCGCCATCACCGAGGCACGGCTGCAAGCCTTGCAGGCCCGCATCCGCCCGCATTTCCTGTTCAACAGCCTCAACGCCGTGCTGTCGCTGGTACGCAGCGATCCGCGCCGTGCCGAGCACGCGCTGGAAAACATGGCCGATCTGTTCCGTGCCCTGATGGGCGATGCCCGCCAGCTGGCGCCGCTGGAAGACGAGGTGGCGCTCACCCGCGCCTATCTGGAACTGGAGCAGTTGCGCCTGGGCGACCGCCTGCAGGTGGTCTGGCACATCATTAAAATGCCGGGCGACGCGCTGATTCCGCCGCTAGTGATCCAGCCGCTGGTGGAAAACGCCGTGTATCACGGCATCGAACCGTTGCCGGAAGGTGGCGAAATCAGCCTCAATATCTATCGCAGTGCCGACAAGGTCCATATCGTGGTGCGCAACCCCATTGCCGCCGAGGCCGGCCATCACAAGGGCAATCGCATCGCGCTGGACAACATCCGTGAACGCCTGCTGCTGCATTTCGACCTCGATGCCCAGCTCAAGTTGGAACCGCTGGGTGCCGTTTATCAGGTGCATATCGTGATTCCCTACACCCGTGAACGCACCCAACCCGCCCTTGCGCGTCCTCATCGTCGATGACGAGGCGCCCGCACGCCGTCGCCTACGCGACGTGCTGGCGGATTGCGTCGACGAGCTGCCGGTCAATATCGTCGGCGAAGCGGATAGCGGGCTCGGTGCGCTGGATCAGGTGCAACAACAGCCGGTCGACGCCGTGCTGCTCGATATCCGCATGCCCGGGATGGATGGCCTGGAATGCGCTGCCCACCTCAATCAATTGTCGGCGCCGCCGGCCATCATCTTCAGCACGGCCTACGATGCCTATGCCTGTCAGGCATTCGACCTGAATGCCGTCGACTATCTGCTGAAACCGGTGCGTGCCGACAGGCTGGTACGCGCGCTTTCGCGTGCGCACCGACTGAATGCAACGGCCCTCGATCACCTGCGCGAGGCGCACCCCAAGGCGCGTATGCACCTGTCGGTGAACGAGAAAGGCCGCATCGTGCTGATTCCGGTGGTGGACATCCTCTACCTCAAGGCGGAACTCAAATACGTCACGGTGCGTACCGCCGCGCGCGAATTCCTCATCGAGGAATCGCTCACCCGTCTGGAAAGCGAATTCGGCGACGCCTTCCTGCGCATCCATCGCAACTGCCTTGTTGCCAGCGCCCGCATCCGCGAAATCGGCAAGCTGCCGGGCGACGACGACGGCCACTTTCTGCGGCTGGACGGATTGGACGAGCGCTTGATGGTGAGCCGGCGCCAGTACACCTCTCTGCGCGAAAGAGTCAGGGCTTATTAAACAAGTGCAGCCCACCTCGACAGGCTCAGACCGGACCTGAAATCCCGGATGAAGCTTGCAATGTCGGCGATTGCCTCCGATTCTGCCCGCGCGATTGAAAATAATTGCTTTGTTTTTCAGTGTCTTATGTTGCGCCTACAACTAAAGTTGTATAGCCAAAATTGGATCCCCTTCGTAGGATGCGATTGCTTGCTGTTTGCGCTGCAGGCAGGAAGTTCTCCGCAACGAGGGGTTGTCTCCTCCGTCCGCCGGGTTCGCGAGAACCCGGCTTTTTTTTGTCCGTGCTCGGTATCATGACGGCATGAAAAACGAAATCCCGGACCTCACCGAAACCGAACTGGCCAGCGAAACCGTCTTCAAGGGGCGGTTGATGCACGTCAAATGCGACCGTGTGCGCCTGCCCAACGGCCGCGAATCATCGCGCGAATACATCGTCCACCCCGGCGCCGTCGTCGTCATACCGGTGTTCGACAACGGCGACCTGCTGCTGGAGCGCCAGCACCGCTACCCCCTGCACCGCGACTTCATCGAACTGCCGGCCGGCAAGATCGACCCTGGCGAGGACGACCTCACCTGCGCCAAGCGCGAACTGGAAGAGGAAACCGGCTATACGGCGAGCGAATGGCGCGCAGTCACCACGATCTACCCCTGCATCGGCTATTCGGACGAGCGGTTGGCGTTCTATCTGGCGAAGGGACTTACGGAAGGCAACCACGGCCGCGACCACGACGAATTCCTGGAAATCCTGCGGGTGCCGTTCGGCGAGGCGATGGACTGGCTGCGCAGCGGCAAGATTTGCGAAACCAAGACCGTGGTCGGGCTGTTCTGGCTGGAGAAGATGCTTGATCAGGGCTGGTAGGCCCTGATCATTAAAGCAGCCGGGCCGGGGTAAGCCCTGCCATCCAGACTTAGCCGGGCTGGTAGGCCAGGTTCGGCGCCAGCCAGCGTTCGGCTTCCGCCAGCGTCCAGCCCTTGCGACGGGCGTAGTCCTCGACCTGGTCGCGCTCGATCTTTGCCACGGCGAAATACTGGCTATCGGGGTGCGACAGGTAGAAGCCCGACACCGCGGCGCCCGGCCACATGGCGAAGTTCTCGGTCAGCATCACACCAATCTGGGTCGTCGCGTCGAGCACGGCGAACAGCGGCGCTTTTTCGCTGTGCTCGGGGCAGGCGGGGTAGCCGGGAGCGGGTCGGATGCCCTGGTATTTTTCCGCGATCAGCTCGTCGTTGGCGAGCGCTTCCTCGCCGGCATAGCCCCAGTATTCCTTGCGCACGCGCAGATGCAGGTGCTCGGCGAAGGCTTCGGCGAGCCGATCACACAATGACTTGAAGAGGATCGCCGAGTAATCGTCGTGCGCGGCCTCGAACGCCTTGGCGCGCTCGTCCTCGCCGATGCCGGCGGTCACCACGAAGGCGCCGAGATAGTCCTTGAGTCCACTGGACTTGGGCGCGACGAAGTCGGCGATGCACAGGTTGGCGCGGCCTTCGGGCTTCTTCATCTGCTGGCGCAGGTTGTGCCAAGTCATCAGGACCTCCTCGCGCGACTCGTCGGCATACACCTCGATGTCGTCGTCGTGCACCGTGTTGGCCGGGAACAGGCCGAACACCGCACGCGCCTCGACCCAGTTTTCCGCGATCATCTTCTTCAGCATCGCCTGGGCATCGTTGTAGAGCTTGGTCGCCTCAGTGCCGACCACTTCGTCGCTCAGTATCTTGGGATATTTGCCGTGCAGTTCCCACGACGCGAAGAACGGCGTCCAGTCGATGACTTCGACCAGCTTGGCGAGATCGTAAGCCTTCAGCACATGGACGCCGGGCTGCTTCGGCACCGGCGGCGTGTAGCTGGCCCAGTCGATCCTGAACTTGTTGGCGCGCGCCTCACTGAGCTTCAGTCGAACGGTGTCGGACTTGTGCTTCAAATGCCGTTCGCGCGTGATGGCGTAGTCCGCGCGGATCTCGGCTGCAAAAGCGTCGCGCATGTCGTTCGACAGCAACTGGGTGCAGACGCCGACCGCGCGCGAGGCGTCCTTCACGTACACCACCGGGTGTTCGTAGTTCGGCTCGATCTTCACTGCGGTATGCGCCATCGAGGTCGTGGCGCCCCCGATCAGCAGCGGAATGGTGAAGCCCTGGCGCTGCATTTCCTTCGCCACGTGCGCCATTTCCTCCAGCGAGGGCGTGATCAGGCCCGACAGGCCGATGATGTCGGCCTTGTGCTCGCGCGCCGCATCGAGGATTTTCTGCGCCGGTACCATCACGCCGAGGTCGACGATGTCGTAGCCGTTGCAGCCCAGCACCACGCCGACGATGTTCTTGCCGATGTCGTGGACGTCACCCTTGACCGTGGCCATGATGATCTTGCCCGCGCTCTGCGCGTCGCCGGCCTGCTTGTCGGCCTCGATGTAGGGCAGCAGGTGTGCCACCGCCTGCTTCATCACCCGGGCGGATTTCACCACCTGCGGCAGGAACATCTTGCCCGCGCCGAACAGGTCGCCGACCACGTTCATGCCGGCCATCAACGGGCCTTCGATCACGTGCAGCGGCCGCTCGGCTTCAAGCCGGGCGGCTTCGGTGTCCTCGACTATGTACTGCGTGATGCCCTGGACCAGTGCGTGCGAGAGCCGCTCGCTCACTGGCAACTGGCGCCACGACAGGTCCTCGACCCGCTCCTTGGCGCCGCCTTTCACGTTCTCGGCAAAGCTCACCAGCCGCTCGGTCGAATCGGCGCGGCGGTTCAAGAGCACGTCCTCGACGCGCTCCTTCAGTTCCGGATTGAGGGCTTCGTAGACGCCGAGCTGGCCGGCATTGACGATGCCCATGTCCATTCCGGCCTGGATCGCGTGATAGAGGAAGGCGGTGTGGATGGCCTCGCGCACCGCGTCGTTGCCGCGGAAGGAGAAGCTGACGTTCGACACGCCGCCCGAGATGTGCGCGTGCGGCAGGTTCTGGCGGATCCAGCGGGTGGCTTCGATGAAGTCCACCGCGTAGTTGGCGTGCTCCTCGATGCCGGTGGCGACCGCGAAGATGTTGGGGTCGAAGATGATGTCCTCGGCCGGGAAGCCGACCGCTTCGGTCAGCACTCTATAAGCGCGGGCGCAGATCTCGGTCTTGCGCGCGTAGGTGTCGGCCTGGCCCGTTTCGTCGAAGGCCATCACGATCACCGCCGCGCCGTAGCGCCGGCAAAGCTTGGCGCGCTCGATGAACTCGGCTTCGCCTTCCTTCATCGAGATCGAATTGACGATGCCCTTGCCCTGGATGCACTTGAGGCCGGCCTCGATGACGCTCCACTTCGACGAGTCGATCATGATCGGCACCCGCGCGATGTCGGGCTCGGAGGCGATCAGGAGCAGGAAGCGAACCATCGCCGCCTCGGCGTCGAGCATGCCCTCGTCCATGTTGATGTCGATGATCTGGGCGCCGTTTTCCACCTGCTGGCGGGCGACCGACAGGGCGTCGTCGTAGCGGCCTTCGAGGATCATCCGGGCGAAGGCCTTGGAGCCGGTGACGTTGGTGCGCTCGCCGACGTTGACGAAGAGGGAATCCTTGCCGACGTTGAACGGCTCCAGGCCGGACAGGCGCATCGCCGGCTCCGGCACCGGCGGCACGCGGGGCGCAACGCCCTCGACGGCCTTGGCGATCGCCGCGATGTGCGCCGGGGAGGTGCCGCAACAGCCGCCGACGATGTTCAGCAGTCCCGCGCGTGCCCATTCGCCGATGTGCACCGCCATCTCGTCGCCGCCCATGTCGTATTCGCCGAAGGCGTTCGGCAGGCCGGCATTCGGGTGCGCCGAGATGAACACGTCGGCCTTGTTCGACAGCTCCTCGACGTACTGGCGCAGCAGGTCGGGGCCGAGCGCGCAGTTGAGGCCAATCGAAAGCGGCTGGGCGTGGCGCACCGAATTCCAGAACGCCTCCCCGGTCTGACCCGACAGGGTGCGGCCGGAAGCGTCGGTGATGGTGCCGGAGATCATCACCGGCAGCCGCATGTTGTTGGCCTCGAAGTATTCCTCAATGGCAAACAGCGCCGCCTTGGCGTTGAGCGTGTCGAAAATCGTCTCGACCATCAGGATGTCGACGCCACCCTTCACCAGCCCATCGATCGCTTCCAGGTAAGCCACGCGCAGTTGGTCGAAGGTGACGTTGCGGAAGCCCGGGTCGTTGACGTCGGGCGAGATGGTGGCGGTGCGCGAGGTGGGGCCGAGCACGCCGGCGACGAAGCGCGGCTTGGCCGCGTTGGCCGCGGTCGCCTCGTCGGCGGCCTCACGCGCCAGCCGCGCGGCGGCGAAGTTGAGCTCCGGCACCAGGTGCTCCATGTGGTAGTCCGCCATGGAAATCGAGGTGGCGTTGAAGCTGTTGGTCTCGAGGATGTCGGCGCCTGCCGCCAGATACTTGGCGTGGATTTCCTTGATGATTGCTGGCTGCGTCAGGCACAACAGGTCGTTGTTGCCCTTGAGGTCGTGCGCAAAATCGGCGAAGCGTTCGCCGCGATAGTCCGCCTCGTCGAGCTTGTACGACTGGATCATTGTGCCCATCGCACCGTCGAGGACGAGGATGCGCTGGGTCAGCAGGGAATGCAGCAGGTCGGTGCGGGACATGGCGGATAATCAGCAGGACAATCGCGCATTATATCGGTTGGCGCGAGGCCTGCCGGTGATGCTATGGTGCAGGTATCGAGTCTGCCCGGTGTCTGCCATGAAACATCTCGAACCCGCCGAAGCCCTGGCCTTCCTTCAGTCGCATCCCGAAGCGGTGTTTATCGATTGCCGCTCGGAAATCGAATACCTGTTCGTCGGCCACCCCGTGGGGGCGATCCACATCGCCTGGCAGGATGGCCCCGACTGGGACGTCAACCCCGATTTTCTAGGCCATTCGCGCAAGGCCGCGTCGGTCAACCGCCCGGTGTTGCTGATCTGCCGCTCGGGTCGGCGCTCGGTCGAGGCCGGGCGCTACCTGGAGAAATACGGCTTTCCCGAGGTGTACAACGTGCTGCATGGATTCGAGGGCGACATGAACGAGACGCACCATCGCAGCACGAGGAACGGCTGGCGCTTTGAAGGATTGCCTTGGGAGCAGACGTGACGGGCGATTGCAGCCTGGCGATGCCCCCCTCCACACGCATGGCGATGGCTGCATGCATGGTGCTCACCGTCGCCGGATGCGCAAGCCTCCCCGACGCTGCGCAGGAGATGGACGTGGCCCATACCCAGGTGGTGGCGTTCGAAGGTGCGCGCGGCCCTGTCTCCGATAGCAGGAGCGCCGCCATCATCGATAAACTCGAGGGCACGTCCGGCGATAGCGACATCCTGCAAAAGCACCTGGCCGTGGAGCAGGCGATCAATGTCTACAGTCCGCTGGTGCTGGGCAACAAGCTGACCCTACTGGTGGACGGCCCCGCGACCTACCGGGCCATGTTCGCGGCCATGCGTACTGCCCAGGACCACATCCATCTGGAAACCTACATCTTCGAAGACGACGACATCGGCCGGCAGTTCGCCGACGTGCTGCTGGAAAGACAGGCCGCCGGCGTCCAGGTCAACCTGATCTACGACAGCGTCGGCTGCCTGAATACGCCCAAGGAATTTTTCGATCGCCTGCGCGCCGGCGGCATCCAGGTGCTCGAGTTCAATCCGGTCAACCCGCTGGCCGGGAAAAAGAAGGAATGGCTGTTGAATAACCGCGACCACCGCAAGTTGCTGGTGGTCGATGGCCGCGTCGCCTTCATCGGTGGCATCAATATCAGCGAAACCTATTCCAGTGGCTCCTCCAGGAGGTCAGCGCGTAAACCGGGGGAAAATGCTGCAGGGTGGCGGGATACCCACCTGCAGATCGAAGGGCCCGTTGTGGCGGAATTCCAGAAGCTGTTCCTGGACACCTGGAGCAAGCAAAAGGGTCCACCGCTGGCCGGGAAAAACCACTTCCCCGCACTCGACAAGCAGGGTGACGAGATCGTGCGCGCCATCGGCAGCGGCTCCGACGATCCCGGCAGCCCGATCTATCTCACGTTGCTGTCGGCGATCGAGCATGCGGAGCAGCAGGTGCATATCACCAACGCCTATTTCGCGCCCGATCCGCAATTTCTCAAGGTCCTGACCGATGCGGCGCAGCGCGGCGTCGAGGTGAAGTTGATTTTGCCGAGCCATACCGATTCCTGGGTGGTATTCCACGCCGGGCGTTCGCATTATTCGAAGTTGTTGCGTGCGGGCGTCAAGATCTACGAGCGGCGCGGCGCGGTGATGCATTCCAAGACCGCCTCCATCGACGGCGTCTGGTCGACCATCGGCTCAACCAATCTGGATTGGCGCAGCTTCCTCCACAACGACGAAATCAATGCGGCGATCCTGGGCCGCGATTTTGCGCTGCAAATGGATGCGATGTTTGCCCGTGATCAGGCGGAGTCCGATGCCATCGATCTCGAACGCTGGGAGCAGCGGTCGTTGATATTGCGATTGAAAGAGGGAACTGCCCGGCTCGCGGAATACTGGCTGTAGCGATCGCCTGCCCGTGTCAGCGTTGCGCCCGTTGTGAAATTCACCACGGCCCCCGGATCAACAGGGCATGCCGCTTCACGCGAAGGTTTCCTTCCCAGCCGCAGTCCACCGAACGGCAGTGGTAGCGGTTGACGGTCATCACCATGCTCAAGAGCAAATCGACCAGCCGGCGCGGAACGCGGACGGCAGCGCCGTTGCAGCGGGGGCAGATGCATCCGGGAGACGAATAGCCCGCGTCCGCAGAGCGATCGCTGCCGTTTGCGGCGGCCGCGATCATGACCTCTGAAGGTGGGATCATGCGGAATGCGTCGGATCTTTATCCTTGTTGTGCAGTTCAAAGCGCTTGATCTGTTCTTCAGCTTCGTCTTCCGTGATGCCGTAGGCCTCCTGGATCTTGCCCGCAAGTTCGGTGCGTTTCCCCGCAATCACGTCGAGGTGATCGTCGGTGAGTTTGCCCCACTGGGCTTTGACTTCGCCCTTGAATTGCTTCCAGTTGCCTTCAACGATATTCCAGTTCATTTCTGCTCCTTTGATTCGAAAGCCGACTGGCGAAATTGCCAATCGGGCAGCCTTCAATCCGCTCGGCCTCGCGTCCTTGTCCGACTCGGGCTCCGGCGAGGTAAGGCTTTATTGCCAAACCGCGGCTTTGCTTCATTGATAGTTGAAGCATATGGGGAATCGATTTCAGCGTCTGTCTGCTGACGCACATAGATAAAGCGGGGGCCTTTATACTTGGAATTCACACGCCTCCGATCCGGCCATTCGGGCGGGGGTTCCGTCTGGAAAATTCACTCGGAGATCACGTTTGAACGCCCTACATGACCCCCGCCAGAACCACCTACTCGCCGCCCTGCCGGAAGACGAATACGCGCGCCTGCTTCCCAATCTGGAACTGATCCCGATGCCGCTCGGGCAGGTACTCTACGAATCCGGCGAGCAGATGCGCCACGTGTATTTCCCCACCGATTCGATCGTCTCTCTGCTGTACGTGATGGAGGATGGCGCATCGGCCGAAATCGCCGTGGTCGGCAATGTGGGCCTGGTGGGCGTCTCCCTCTTCATGGGCGGCGAAACCACCCCCAGCCGGGCCATCGTGCAAAGTACCGGCTACGCCTACCGGCTCAAGGGACAGCTGCTGAAGGATGAATTCGGTCGTGCCGGCGTATTTCATGATTTGTTGCTGCGTACACCCAAGCCCTGCTGACGCAGATGGCGCAGACGGCAGTGTGTAACCGCCACCACACGCTGGACCAGCAGTTCTGCCGATGGCTGCTGCTGAGCTTTGACCGCCTGCGCTCCAATGAACTGGTCATGACGCAGGAACTGATCGCCAACATGCTCGGGGTTCGCCGCGAGGGGGTCACTGAGGCCGCTGGCAACGTGCAGCGGGCCGGCTTGATCCAGTACCACCGAGGCCGCATCACCCTGCTGGACCGGTCGGGTCTGGAGGCACGGTCCTGCGAGTGCTACGCGGTGGTCAAGCGGGAGTTCGATCGCCTGCTCCCGTACCCGACCCATCCGTAGCCCGGCTGCCCGGGCGCGCTCGCACCTGAACCCACGGCGCTTCCACATGCACGGGCAGATTTGCTTTGTGCGCTAGCGCCCAGACAATCCGCTCGCATCACGCCAAGCTCCGAACTATCCATCCTGAGGTTGATCCTTGCCCCGGGTTCGCAACCGGAATCGGGATCGCATCCCCATTTCCGGATTGCTCACCACCAGGAGTGCCCCTGTGCCGCGCATCCAGTCTGCCCCTGCCACCAATCGGCTGATCGAGGCCTTGCCGCGCAAGGATCGCCAGCGCTTTCTGGCAGCGTGCGACCCGGTCGACCTGGTGTTTGCCGAGATCCTGGCCGAACCCGGTGAGCGCATTCGTCACGTTTACTTTCCCACGGAAAGCTTTATTTCGCTGGTGTCGCCGACCGGGGGGAGCGAAAGCCTGGAAGTGGGAATGGTGGGCGATGAAGGCATGCTCGGACTCGCCCTCATCCTCGGCGTGAATGTGTCGTCGCTGCACGCCGTGGTGCAGGGAGCAGGCCCGGCGCTGCGGATGAATGCTGCGCCATTTCTGCGTGAACTCGAGCACAGCCCCGCGCTGCAACGGGTGCTGAAGCGCTACCTCTATGCGGTGATGGGCCAGCTCGCGCAAACAACGGCGTGCACCCGGTTCCATGTGGTGGAGGCGCGGCTCGCCCGCTGGCTCCTGATGACGCAGGACCGGGCGCACGCGGACGTGTTTCATGTCACGCACGTATTCCTCGCCTACATGCTCGGCGTGCGCCGCGTCGGCGTGACCAAGGCGGCCACGTCGCTGCAAAAACGCAAACTGATCAGCTATCGCCGCGGCGATATCACCGTTCTCGACCGCAAGGGCCTGGAAGCCGCGTCCTGTGGATGTTACGAAGCCGACAGGGCGACCTACGCCCGGATAATGGGTTAGCGGATTGATCGGCGCGCTGCCATAACCCATGTCCATCAACAGGGTCGTCTGCGGTGAGACCGGTTGAACTAAGCGCCGGCGAAGACGGGAGGATCGGGGATCCTCTGTGAAAGGGATGCAGGCAAGGCCCGGTGCTGGCGTGATCATTTTTTTGTACTAATTTCAAAAATGTATGGTAGGGGACAAATCCTGCCCTGCGTGCTTTTCCCGCCGCACCGTCGATTGATGCAGCGGCTATTCCAACCCCAATTTTTGGAGTGTCACCATGAAACAGCTCAACAGTATTCTTACCGCAGTTTTTCTGGCCGTTTCGGCGGGATCCTTTGTCGGATGCGCATCGACAGCCACACAAGAAGGAACCGGCGAGTATATCGACGACTCCGTCATCACCGCGAAGGTGAAAGCTTCCTTGGCCGACGATCCCCTGACCAAGGCTTATCAGATCAACGTCGAGACCTTCAAGGGTGTGGTTCAGCTGAGTGGCTTCGTGGCTACGCAAGCTGAGGTGAACAAGGCGGTCGCGTTGGCGCGCGGCGTGAAGGGCGTGACCTCGGTCAAGAATGATATACGGATCAAGTGACCTCGATTACGCCTCGCCAGCCGCCCGCCATCCTGAATCGGGAGTGGGCCTTTGGTGGGTTGATCGTGGTTTTGGAGCAGTTGCTAAACAACTTTAGGGAGCGTAAAAATGCTTGAGACAATTGCCGTCATCCTGATCATCCTGTGGTTGCTGGGTTTGGTGACCTCATACACCATGGGCGGTTTCATCCACATCCTTCTGGTCATCGCGGTCGTGGTGATCCTGCTTCGATTCATTCGTCGCTGAGCGACTTCACCCGATCTCGGGCCGCCGGTGGACAGGCGGTCGAGTTCGTCGCCGCCCGGCAAAAGCGGTCAATCCCGACTGCGATTTTGCGTATCAATCTGGAGGTCAACATGCTTAAAATTCGCAACGCACTGATTCTGGTGGGGGTGCTGATGTCGCCGATGGCGCCTGCCGTCGCACAGGTCAGCATCGGGATCGGGACACCTCACGTCAGCATCGGAATCAACCTGCCGGTCTACCCGCGGCTCGTCGCCGTGCCGGGTTATCCGGTCTACTACGCGCCACAGGTCAACGCGAACTACTTCTTTTACGACGGCCTGTACTGGGTATTCCATGCTGACAACTGGTACGCCAGCTCCTGGTACAACGGGCCCTGGTGGTTTGTCGAGCCGTATGCCGTCCCGGTGTACGTCCTGCGTGTTCCCGTGCGCTACTACCGCAGCCCGCCTTCGTATTTCCGTTCGTGGAGCCGGAATGCGCCGCCACGTTGGGACAATCATTGGGGCCGTCAGTGGGAACAACAGCGAAGCGGCTGGGACAAATGGGACCGTCGCGCGGCGCCGGCCCCGGCCCCGCTGCCCAGCTACCAGCGAAACTATTCAAGGGATCAGTATCCCCGGCAAATGGAGCAACAGCGTGAGCTTAATCAGGAGCGTTACCGTTACCAGCCGCGTGATCCCGTGGTGCAGAAACAGTACCAGGAGCGCTATCAGCCGCGGGACCAGGGTCGGGGCCGGGACGATGGGCCGGGTCGGGGTAAGGACGATGGACCGGGTCGGGGTCAGGGCCAAGAGCGGAAATAACTGAAACGGTCCTGATTTCACCTTCGCTGAAGGCCGGCGAATGGCCGGCATGCTTGAATCGGTCAGCAGGTGAAACCCGGCTTGGGTCACGTGGCCTGTCGGAGCACCTGTCGTGATCCTGTCGCTGGCAGTCAGAAGCAAACGGATACAGTCCCGTGGGGAAGAACTCGCCAACAGCCTCAGCCACGGACTCGGGCTGATCGCGGCGCTCGTGGCAACCCCGTTCCTTGTCCTGCAAGCGGTACGGCAGGGTGACGCGGCATTCATCGTTGGCGCGAGTGTCTTCGCTGCGACCATGGTGCTGCTCTACCTGGCCTCCACCTTGTATCACGCGTTGCCGGTCGGCCGCGCCAAGCGCGTGTTTCGGGTGATCGAGCACTCCGCAATCTTTTTGCTCATTGCGGGAACGTATACGCCCTTCACGCTGGGAGTGCTGCGTGGAACGTGGGGATGGTCGCTGCTTGGGGTCGTCTGGGGCATTGCCGTGGCCGGTGTGCTGCTGAAGGCCTTGAACCGGCTGACCCATCCCATCCTCACCACCAGCCTGTATCTGCTCATGGGCTGGCTCATTGTGATCGCCGCCGCGCCTTTGTCCGAACGCGTACCCGCATCCGGGCTGCTATGGCTGGTCGCCGGCGGCCTGGCTTACACGATAGGGGTGTTTTTCTTTGCGCTCGATTCGCGCCTGCGATACGGCCATTTTATCTGGCACCTGTTCGTCATGGCGGGCACTGCCTGCCACTACTTTGCGGTGCTTTGGTATGCGGCTTAACTTGAGCAGGCGGCTCAGCGGCTGCGCAGCCGGCGTCCGATCTGCCAGGCGAGCAAACCACGCTGTAGCCAAGTGCCGGCGCGCCGTGGGCGCAAGGCAGCTATGAGCAGCGCGACGCCCAAAATCAAAGCGGGGTGGCTTCTGACGTAGCGAACCGCCGCGATTCCCCGGTCTGCCAGGCTCAGCCGCTCACGCCACGGCGCCAGGTTGTATGTCAGCAAGGCTCGCTGGGCCTCGGCTTGCGCAATCAGTAGCTTGCGGCGCTCGGCCAGCTGGGTCAGTTTTCGGTTCATGATCCGGAGGTCAGGTGCTGTCGGTCCTTGGACAATTCCGTCAGACTGGCTTCGAATAGCCGCGGGCGGGTTCGGGTCTTGTGCAGGGCAAGCCACGCCACTCCGGCGCTGGCCAGCAAGAAAAGCCCGGTCACGCCAGCCAACGCCAAGAGTCGGTGCGTCTCCCAGAATGCGACCACAACCAGCAGTGCCAACAGCACCACCCCCACGCCCAGGAAAAACAGCGCAAGCTGCACCAGCACCAGCAGCGTGATCAGATGCTCACGCTCCTCGGCGATGTCATTGGACAAAAGCTCGAGACGCGTGTGAAAAATACCGACCAGGCTAACGGACAGATTTTTCAGGGAGTCAAACAACCCCCCCGACGCGGCCTGCGATTCCTCCGCCATCGTCGGATTAACGCCGTCCGATAAGCAGGCCGACAACCACGCCAACGCTTGCAGCAATGCCAATGGCCTGCCACGGATGGCCATGGACGTATTCATCTGTCGCCTTGGCGGCGGCCTTGGTTTTGATCAATAGCGCCTGCTCGGCATCAGCCATTTTGGCTTTTGCAGTCGCGAGCGACTCAAGCACCTTCGCGCGCGTTGACGCCATGACCTCGCCACCCTGGCCGGCCGTGGCTTTCAGCAGGGCTTCCGCATCGGCAACCACGACCTTGAAATCCTGGATCAATTGCTCTTTTGTAACGTCTGCCGGATTGGATTCGGTCGATAAATTCGTGTTCATGGATATTCTTCCTTTCGTTGTTGGGAAATGGCCTGGCTAAATAAAGCCATCATTCATTACTAAATCTAGTCACTCCTGAACCCATTGCAATGGCACGGCTTGGGACATTTTTGCTCAACCCGGTCAGATTTGGGGGGTGGAGAGGAATGGGGTGGAACATTCGGCTAGGCGATATGCCCCCGGGGGGCGAGGGGGGCAGAATGGAACAGCCGCCGCCGGATGATGCATCCGGCGGCGGCGCGTGATCAGCGATCGATCACTTGAGACGCATGTTGTTCTTGACGGAGGTCACACCCTTGACGCTGCGCGTCACTTCGACCGCCTTGTTGATGTCGGCCTGGGAATTGACGAAGCCGCTCAGCTGAACCACGCCCTTGAAGGTCTCGACGTTGATCTCGGCCGATTTCAGGGTCGGTTCGTTGAAGATCGCGGCCTTCACCTTGGTGGTGATGACGGAGTCGTCGACATACTCGCCGGTGCCCTCTTGGGTGGAGGTCGAGGCGCATCCGACGGCAGCCCCCAGCGTAACGGCCAGGAAAAGGGCGGTAAGGGATTTGCTGAATTTGTTCATGGTTAACTCCATAGGTAAGTGAAATGGGGGCGCTTGGATTCGGGATTCATATCGACAAGCCAAAGCAACCAAGCCCAATAGGCCACGTTCACTCGCTGTGACTGAACCTCAAGTTCAGCATAACGGAACTGGCAAGTCGGGTCGGTACGGTGGCGCACATAGTGATATTTGGGTTGTCTCCGCTGGCCAGCGCGTCATTCCAGAACAAGCAAGTGCGCGAAGTCCTCGGCGGATACCGGGTGGCTGAAGTGGAAGCCTTGCCCCTCGTCGCAATGCCGTGCCCGCAGGAATGCGAGCTGCGCGTGCGTTTCCACGCCCTCGGCTATGACGCGTTGCTTGAGGCTTTTCCCCATTCCGATTACTGCGGCCACGATGTTGGCATCGTCTGTGTCAGTGACGATGTCGCGTACAAATGACTGGTCGATTTTCAGGGTGTCGATCGGGAAGCGTTTCAGATAGCTCAGGCTCGAATAGCCGGTGCCGAAATCATCGATGGCAAGCTGGACGCCCATGGCCTGAAGTGCCTCCAGGGCCAATGCCGAGGACTCGCCGTTGCGCATGAGGATGCTTTCGGTCATTTCCAGTTCGAGATAGCGCGGCGCCAGCCCGGTCTCCTTCAGAATCTGGGCAACGCCTGCCAGAAAGCCTTCGTGCCTGAACTCCACCGCGGAAATGTTGACCGATACGGGCACGGCGCGCAGGCCCGCATCCAGCCAGGCCTGAACCTGCCTGCAGGCCTCGCGCAGCACCCAGCGGCCGACCGGCACGATGAGGCCGTTTTCTTCCGCGATCGGCACGAACTGCGCCGGATAGACAAGTCCGAGATCCGGATCCTGCCAGCGGATGAGGGCCTCGGCACCGGTCATCGCACCGGATGCAAGATCGATCTTCGGCTGGTAATGCAGCAGAAACTCACCCTGCTTCAGGGCGCGGCGCAGGCTTTTCTCGACGAACAGGCGGCGGACCGCGCGGGTGTTCATGTCGGGTTTGAAAAACTGGTAGTTGTTGCGGCCGCTTGCCTTGGCGTGATACATCGCGGTGTCTGCGTTCTGCATCAAGGTGTCCACGTCGGCGCCGTCATCCGGAAAGAGGCTGATGCCAATGCTCAGGCTGATATGGAGTTCGTGTCCGTCGATCAGATGCGGCATGTCGAGCGCGGCACGCAAGGTTTCCGCTACGTGGGCCGCATCCTGCGGCTGCCCGATTTCGGCCAGCAGGATCACGAACTCGTCACCACCCTGGCGGCAAACGGTGTCGGTGGTGCGCACGCACTCCACCAGGCGGCGTGCAACCGACTGCAGCAGCTGGTCGCCGATCGCATGCCCCAGCGAGTCGTTGATGTGCTTGAAATTATCGAGGTCGAGGAACAACAGACCGACCTGCTGCTGGTGCCGCTTGGCCAGGCTGATCGCGTGGACCATACGTTCCGACAGCAGAAGTCGATTGGGCAGGCTGGTAAGAAAATCATGCTGGGCCAGATGGGCCATCTCCAGCGCCATGGCTCGCGATTCGCTGACGTCATGGAAGACGATCACCGCGCCGGTAACCCGGCCGTCCCGGTTGTGGATGGGGGCGGCGGAATCCTCGATCGCCAACTCCAACCCGTCGCGGCGGATCAGCACACTATCCTTGGCCAGCCCCACTGCCCGGTCCTCCGCGATGGCGCGCAGCATCGGATTCGCGGCGGGCAGGCGGGTCGTGCCATCAAGGATGGTAAATACCTCGGCAATCGGCCGGCCCTGCGCCTCCTCGCTGGACCAGCCGGTCATCGCCTCGGCCACCAGATTCAGATAGCTCACGTTGCCCAGAAGATCGGTGGTCAGCACGGCGTCGCCGATGGAGTTGAGCGTGACCTGGGCACGCTCCTTTTCCATGAACAAGGCCTCTTCCGCGACCCGCAATACGAATTCAGCCGATTTGCGCTCGCTGACGTCCTCGACCGTCTGCACCAGGCCGAACGATCTCTTGCCATCGAGCATGGCGGCGCTGTTGACGCGTGTCCAGACGATGCTCTCGTCCTCCTGCAGGAAACGGAACTCCGTCTGGAAGGGCGCCTGGTCCCGCGCGGCGACGCGCCACTCGGCCAGGACGCGCTCGCGATCCTCCGGGTGGATCGCCATGCTCCAGTTCGTGCCCAACGTCTGTTCCAGCGTCAGCCCCGATATCGTGTGATAGGCGGCGTTGGTATAGATGCAGCTGCCGGCAGCATCGGAAACGAAAATGCCCAGTGGCGAGGCGTCGCTCATTGCGCGGAAGCGTGCCTCGCTGTTCTGCAGCGCGCCGCGGGCAGTCTTGCGATCGATGACGTAGCGCAGGGCGCGCGGCAGCCAGTGGGCGTCGACGTGGCCCTTGGAGAAATAGTCATGGGCGCCGCGTTCCATAGCCTGGAGTGCGGTGTCTTCATCCGTCAATCCGCTGAGGACCAGGATCAGGGAGTCGGGTGCAGCCTGGAACACCTGATCGAACGCGTCGAGACCCTTGCTGTCGGGCAGCGACAGATCGAGCAGGATCACCTCGAAACCTTCACCCGCAAGCCGTTCGAGCGCATCGGAGAGATGTCGGACCCATTCAACCCGAAACGGGCTGTTTCCGGTGCCTGCCAGTGCATCCTGGATCAGCCGGGCATCGGCGGGATCGTCTTCGACGAGCAGAACGGTGGTGGGGGCAGCGCTCATGGAGGTGCCCCCTCGCGTCATGGTCGAGGGTTGAGTCGTAGTCACGGTGACGACTTTGCCTTAGTGGCCACGACCCTTGCCCTGGTCATTACCGCGATCGTTGCCGTGGTTGCCTTTCTGCTTGCCGCGATCATCGTCCCGGTGGTTATCCCGGCGCCCGCCCTGTTGTTTCTGGTAATGCGAGACATACTCGCGCTCATACCAGTTGTTCTGCACGAAGTAGACGCGTTCACCGCAGGCGTTGTAATGGCGGCAGTGTTTGCGCCAGTCTTTGGCATGGCCCGGGGGGACGTTCATGTAGATCGGCGGGCGGTACATGGCTGACTGATACATGACGCGCGGCGCACTGTAGATCATTTGTGGCGGCGGGTAGCCGCCAATGTCGATCTGGCCGTAGAAACCGGGTTGGCCGATGCTGATGGACACCCCGACGTCGGTCGCGAGTGCCGGAAGGGTCGTGACAGCCAGTGCGGCTGCAAAGAGTAAGCGTTTCATGTTGAAGCTCCTGTGGTGATTAGTCTTATATATGGCGTGAGGGCGTTGCCGCAGATCGGGACGTCGCCGTGGGGGGGCAGCTCTATGCGCAGGCTCTGCCGCAGGCTGACCTTGTGTCCATGCTTGACTGCTTGGATCAGACTACGCGAACGCTCCTAGCCAATCTGTACGCCAGCGCACGCAGAAGCATTGATGATTCAGCGCCTTCGATTAGGTCTATGTTCGCCAGCGCACGGAACTGTGCGCAGCATCCGCCTAAGCTGCGGATCTTCCGGGTATGACATTTCATGTCAAGCCGGTTTGCCAGCGGAGGGCTTGATGCCATCCGTGCCAGGATTTCCCACTTTCAAAGGATGCACCATGAACCATACGCTATTGATCTCCGCACTGCTCGCAACACTCAGCTTGGCCGCCTGCGACAACCCGACCGTGGTCAATGTGCCCGCTACGCCCGTTGCAGTGCCCGGCCCTGCGGGTCCGCAGGGCGAGACCGGCAGCCAGGGTGCCACCGGATATCAGGGCAACGAGGGCGTCCAGGGCGAGACCGGAGCGACCGGCAAGACGGGTGATGGCACCACCGTGATCGTGGTGCCGGCCGAAGCCGCTGCGCCGACGAACTGATCCACTCACCGATTCGAGGAGCGCGTCATGTTGGGAACCCTACTGTTGATCATTCTGATCCTGATGCTGGTCGGTGCTGTTCCGACCTGGTCGCATAGCAAGAACTGGGGCTATGGTCCCAGTGGTGGATTGGCTTTGATCGTGATCATCCTGATCGTGCTGCTGTTGACGGGACGACTGTGACGGAGTGTCGCGTGCTTCAGTCTGGCTGACGTGGCCGTGAACGGATGCCCGGTTGACGGGCTTACTGTCCCGATATCGGTAGATCGGCCGGCTGCTGCAGCCGGCCGACTCACGTGCCCGACGGCATCCGAGTCGGCATGTCGTTGTGTGTCGCGCGGGAAAATATTTTGAACAAGGAACACCCCATGTCAAATCCATTACGCTCAATTGCCCTGTCGGGCTTGCTGCTGTTCTCGCTTTGCACCGTATCGGTCGCAAGCGCCGCCTATGCCGATCCCCCGGAGCGCGTGGCGCGCCTGTCCAATATCCAGGGCGAGATGAGCTATTCGCCGGCGGGCGAGGACGAGTGGTTCGACGTGGTGCGCAATCGGCCGCTGATCCCGGGTGATCGGCTCTGGACCGATCGCGATGCGCGCGCGGAGTTTCAGGTGGGCAGTGCCGCCGTCCGGCTCGGGTCGAACACCGGCGTCGAGATTCTGGACCTGAACGATCGCATCGCGCAGGTCAGGATGACGCAAGGCACGCTCAGCCTGAGCATACGCCGCATGTATCCCGGGCAGATCTTCGAGGTCGCCACCCCGACACTGGCGTTCATCATCAATCGTCCAGGACGCTATCGAATCGACGTCGACCGGCGCAACGCAATCACCACCGTCGTGGTATGGGAAGGCGCTGGCGAGGCCTATGGCGATAACTCCAGCTTCCGCTTGCAGGCCGGCGATACCGTGCGCTTCTACGACACCGATCTGCGCGATTACGAGATGTTCGGCTTGCCCCGTGAAGATGCTTTCGATCGCTACAGTCTCGATCGCGACCGGCGCCTGGCCCGGTCCGCATCGTTGCGCTACGTCGACGACGATGTGGTGGGCTACGCGGATCTGGACGAATATGGCAACTGGCGCGCGGATAGCCGCTACGGCAACGTGTGGTACCCGAGCCGGGTCGACGCCGGTTGGGCGCCCTACCAGGATGGTCATTGGGTGTGGCAGGAACCGTGGGGCTGGACCTGGGTGGACAATGCGCCCTGGGGCTTCGCGCCCTCGCATTACGGACGCTGGGTCTACGTATCCAATCGCTGGGGCTGGATTCCCGGTCCACGCAACGTTCGCCCCGTCTATGCACCTGCGCTGGTCGCTTTCGTCGGCGGCAGCGGCTGGAGCGTATCGATCTCGCTCGGCGGCGGGTCGCCGATCGGCTGGTTTCCGCTTGGGCCGCGCGAAGTCTACGTGCCGTCCTATCAGGCCAGTCGAGACTATTTCACCCGCGTCAACGTGAACAATACGGTGATCAACAACACGACCATCACCAACGTTTACAACAACTATTCCAGCGGCACCATCAATGTCGGTCAGATGAACTACGTCAACCGCTCGGTTGCTGGGGCTGTCACAGCGGTCCCCAGCACCGTGTTCGTGAATGCGCAACCGGTACGACCGGCGGCGATCCGTCTCGACCGCAAGGCAGTCAGCAGCGGCGAGATCACCCGTGTTGCTCCGATCGCACCGAGCGCGCGCAGCGTCATCGGCGCGAGCAAGGCCGCTGAGGCGCGTCCATCGCGCGAGGCGTTCGAGCGTCGAGTCATCGTGCGCAATGCCCCGCCGCCTGCAGAGCGTCCCTTTGTCGTGCGCGAACAGCAGCTGAAGAAAACACCCGGGCAGGCGCCGGCGGCCGAAGCCGTCAAACCCGCTCCGGGTCGCGACGACAGCGCCGCACAGAAAGTGCGCGTGATCAGTGACCAAGCGGGTGCAGTGGATGCGCGGGCAGCGGGATCGCGCCGCGGGGGAGGCAAGCCTGACACACCCGCGCCCGGCCAGTTGAAACCGCTGGATCGCTCGGTTGAACCTGCGAAGGAGTCTGAGCCCGTGCCGGGCGAACGCAGCCGGGACAGAGACCAGAAGAGTCAGAACGAAATGCAGAAGCAGGCTGACGAGAAGCAGCAGGCCGAGCGCAAGCGTCAGACCGACATGCAGCAACAGCAGGCGGCCGAAAAGCAGCAGGTCGAGCGCAGCCGCCAGAACGAGATGCAGAAACAGGCCGATGAGAAGCAACAGGCCGAGCGCAAGCGCCAGACCGACATGCAGCAACAGCAGGCGGCCGAAAAGCAGCAGGTCGAGCGCAGCCGCCAGAACGAGATGCAGAAACAGGCCGATGAGAAGCAACAGGCCGAGAGCAAGCGCCAGACCGACATGCAGCAACAGCAGGCGGCCGAAAAGCAGCAGGTCGAGCGCAGCCGCCAGAACGAGATGCAGAAACAGGCCGATGAGAAGCAACAAGCCGAGCGGAAGCGTCAGCCCGACATGCAGCAGCAGGCGGCTGAAAAGCAGCAGATCGAGCGCAAGCGTCAGGCCGAGATGCAGAGGCAGGCCGATGAGAAGCAGCAGGCCGAGCGCAAGCGTCAGACTGACATGCAGCAGCAACAGGCGGTTGAAAAGCAACAGATCGAGCGCAAGCGTCAGGCCGAGATGCAGAGGCAGGCCGATGAGAAGCAGCAGGCCGAGCGCAAGCGTCAGAC
>JAABQU010000021.1 GCA_011391285.1 Thiobacillus sp. | reverse complement strand
AGCGCATCCTCCACCGAGCGCACCGAGGCGATGCCGTGCACCAGGGTGCAGACGCCGCAGATGCGCTGGGCGAACGCCCAGGCGTCGCGCGGATCACGCCCGCGCAGGATGATCTCGATGCCGCGCACCATGGTGCCGGCGGAATACGCCTGGGTGATCTTGCCGTCGGCGTCGGTTTCCGCCTCGATGCGCAGGTGGCCCTCGATGCGGGTGATGGGGTCAACGACAACGCGTTGTGCTGTGGTCATGACGTCAGGCTCCTTGCGACTTGGCTGCCGCTTGCGGCGATTGATCCGGGATGTGCTCGGCGATCATTTCGGTCAGTCCGACCACCGGGATGTCCATCTGGTAATGCTCGAGGCCTTCCTCCAGCACAATGCGGCAATTGGCGCAGGCGGTGACCACGCGGTCCGGCTTGACCGCGTCGAACTGGGATTTCTTTTTCTTGAAGGCTTCCAGGCGCAGTGCCTCGCCCTCCTCGATGGCCGACGCACCGCCACCGCCGCCGCAGCACCAGTTCATATAGCCGGCATCCGGCATCTCGACGAAATTCTTCGCCACCTGGTTCATCAGCGAGCGCTGCTGCTGGATCACGCCGCCGCGCCGCGCCAGCTGACAAGGATCGTGGAAGGTCAGCTTGTCGGTCTCGAAGCCCTCGGTCTTCAACAGGCCCTGGGCCTGGAACTCGCCCAGCACTTCGATGATGTGCTGCACTTTGAACGTGAACGGCCGCCCGATCAGGTTGGCACCTTCCCAGCGCAGCGCGGTGTAGGCGTGCCCGCACTCGGGGCTGATCACGGTCTTGACCTTGAGCTTTTCCGCGCCTTCGACGATGCGCGAGACGATCACTCGCGCCAGGTCCGAGTTGCCGATCTGGATGCCGGCATTGGTCGCCTCGAAGGCGGTCGAGCACAGCGTCCAGCTCTTGCCGGCCTGTTGCATGATCTTGGCGACAGCGGCGAGGTATTCCGGGAAGTTCATGATTTCCATCGACGACAGCATCACCATGTACTCGGCGCCTTCGGCATCGAGCGGGATCGGAATGCCGTAGTCGTCTTCCACATGCTTCATCTGCGCCTGCACCGCGGGCAGCTTGACGTTCATCGGGCTGCCGACCGTGACGGTGCGGTTGACCGCGCCCTTGATGCCTTCGGGTGCGTGGCCCGAGGCGGACATGCCCTCGCGCATCTTGCGCACCATGTAGACAATGTCGTTGCCGACCGGGCAGACAGCCGAACAGCGGCCGCACAGGGTGCAGCTGTTGTAGACCAGTTCCTGCCATTCGCCGAGTTCGTCGTCGGTGACAGCCTTGGACAGGCCGACCATCTTCTTCAGCCGGCCCAGCAGCGTGTACTCCTGCTCGTAGACGCGGCGCAGCGGTTCCAGCTTGTGGATCGGCGTGTACTTGGGATCACCGGTTTCGGTGTAGAACAGACAGGCTTCGGCGCACAGGCCGCAGTGCACGCAGCTGTTGAAATAACTGGCGATGGGCGCGTCGATGACTTCCTTGAGGACGCGGATGCCTTTTTCGAGGGACGCACTCATACTGGCACTCCTTTGTGTCCGTTCACTTTACCGTTGTACCAGCGCGAGCCGAACAGCGTGAAGGCGTGGAAAAGCTTGGTGAAGGGCAGCAAGACAAGCAGGACTTCGACGGAGAGAATGTGCAGCGCCAGCATCGTGGTATAGGGCAGCAGCAGGTGCTGCACCGCCATCCAGCCGGTCAGCACCGGCAGAAAGGTCAGCGTCCAGGTGAACCAGTCCTCGAAGGTGCTGAGAAAGCGCTTGACCGGCTTGTTGATGCGATCGACCAGCACCACCACCATCGCCGCCATCGTCACCACCGCTGCCAGGTCGATGACCTGCGAGGGTAGCGCCGGCCAGGACAGGCCGGTGAGATTTTTCACCAGCAGGATATGTGGCGCAAACCCGAACACGATAACGGCCAGCCCGATATGGAAGGCAAAACCGCCGATATAGCTCACCGGTGATCGTTTCAGCATGCCGGGTGGAGGGATCGAACGCCGGAACACGGTATGCAGCCCCGATGCGCCGGACGCGTGGCGCGGCGCGGACAGGTCTTTCTTGCGTCCCAGCGAATAAATCTCGAACAGGCGCCACAGCACCCCCAGCAGGAATATGCCCACCGCGATATCGAGTCCCGGGCCGCGCACCCAAGTCAGAAATTGCAGTTCGTTCATGCTCATTTCTCCAGATCAGCCAGGGTGGTCGTTTCATGCGCCGACTTGGCGGTGGATTTCCTGGCGCGGTTGGCAAAACTCATCCCCACCCCCACCGCCGCACCCGCCACCGCGGCGACACCGGCGATCTTGAGCGGATCGGCCGGCACCGACAGCGCCTTGTAGAAGCCGCCGGCGTCCCAGAAATCGGGCTCGGAGCAGCCGAGGCAACCGTGGCCGGATTCCACCGGCCAGGAGGTGCCGCCGTTCCACTTCGCCGTGGCGCAGGCGTTGTAGGTCACCGGCCCCTTGCAGCCGAGTTCGAACAGGCACCAGCCCTGGCGCGCACCCTCGTCGTCGAAGGTCTTGGCGAACTTGCCCTGGTCGTAGAACGGCCGGCGGTAGCAGCGGTCGTGAATGGTTTCGCCGAAGAAGGCTTTGGGCCGGCCCTTGTCGTCGAGTTCCGGCAGGCTGCCGAAGGTCAGGTAATGCGCCAGCACGCCGGTCATCACCACCGGAATCGGCGGGCAGCCGGGAATGTTGACGATGGGCTTGTCCTTGATGATGTCGGACACCGAGACAGCGCCGGTCGGGTTCGGGTTGGCTTTCGGGATGCCGCCGAAGGAGGCGCAGGAGCCCATGGCGACGATGGCCGCAGCACCCTCGGCGGCCTCTTTCAGGATGTCCACATTGGAGCGCCCGCCGATGCAGGAATAGGCGCCGTCGATGTCCAGCGGAATCGAGCCGTCGACGATCAGGAGATATTTGCCCGCGTTCTCCTTCATCGCGGCTTGCAAGGCCTCCTCGGCCTGGTGTCCGGCCGCGGCCATCAGCGTCTCCTGATAGTCGAGCGAGATCATGTCGAAGATCATGCCCTCCAGCGTGGGCGAGTGCGATCGGGTGATCGACTCGGTGCAGCCGGTGCATTCCTGGAACGGCAGCCAGATCACCGAGGGACGTCGCGCCGCGGCCATCGCCTCGGCCATGGCGAGCCCGGCCGCGGGCGGCAGCGCCATCATCGAGGCCAGCGTCGTGCAGTATTTAAGAAAGGTTCGGCGGGTGATGCCCTGCCGCGCAAGTGTGTCGATCAACGGACCCTGCATGATGCTTGTCTCCTAAACGTAAAACACCACTGCCTTGAAATGCCGCTTCTTTTTTAATAATCCTGACGCTCAATTCACCTTAGAGGTCGGAAATCATTAATTCAAGATATTCGTGTCCTATTTGCACATCCTGGGGATGGGCCTTCACCAGCTCGGGCACGAAGGCCACCTCGATGAACTGTGAAGTGACCGCGCCCTGTTCGTTGTGGTGCGTCACCCACCAGATGCCGGGGCAGGCCGTCTCGTTCAGAGTGGACTCGCCATTGGCCTGCAGGGTGACGCTGATTTCTCCGGTGCCGAGTTTTTCCCGCATCCAGTCGAGATCGGCCGGTGTCAGCGGCAACGACGAAAGATCGATGGCCGAGGATTCGCCGGTGGCGAGCAGGCGCTTCACCTGCTCGCCCAATTCGCGCAGCAGCGGCGGTGCATTGCCGGTCAGGCCGGGTTCGGCCGAGGGGACGATGTGGATGGGGATGGCGTCAAGCGACATGCTGCCATTCCTGGAGCTGTTCAACGATCGCCGCACAGGCGGCAGGAATGGCTGCTGCAACGGCGGGGGTCGGCAGTTCGCCCCAATCGATGACGTCGGGCTGGATCGCCAGCATCGCGCGCTTGTCGGGCCAGTGTCCGGCCAGTAGTGCGATGGCGCGCAGATCGGTCAGCCCCACTTCATGCACCGTGGACTTGCGATTGCTCATCAGAAATGCGTCCACTTCCTCCCCTTTCAGCAGTACCCATTCACCCGGCTGTTTTTTTATGTTGGCGGCATCGACGACGATCAGCGCATCGGCATCCTCGATCGGCCCCGCCAGGGTGAACGACAGCGTGCCGCCGTCGAGCAGGGTGACATCGGGCCAACCCGCCAACTCGGGCGCCAGTGCCTGCAGTACATGAATGCCGATGCCCTCGTCGGTGAGCAGGGTGTTACCGATGCCGAGCACGAGCATTTTCATGGTTTCAATCTACCAGCGGGCAATTCGAATAACAACCAAGTAATTCACTCAAGCTTCTGATTCTCCATAATAATTTTGTAATATTCCTGGCCGGGCGCAGGCTCGGCAAATCACATATACTGACCTGAGTGTAGTTACTGATTGCCACTTATGTGTCTTGCCATTCCCATGCAGATCGAGTCGATCGACGGCTTCACCGCACGCTGCCAGGCCAAGGGCGTGTGGCGCGAGGTCAGTCTGTTCATGATGCAGGACGAGCCTCCGGCGGTGGGCGACTTCGTCATGGTTCACGTCGGTTACGCCATCCAGAAAGTCGCCGAGTCGGATGCCCGCACCACCTGGGAGCTGCTGGACCAGATTCTGGAGGAAAGCGGTGCATGAACTGGCCGTCGCCCAGGCCTTGGTCGAACAGGTTGGAGCCGTGATCGCGCAGCATCAGGCGAGTACCGCCACATTAATTCGCGTGCGTATCGGCCCGCTGGCCGGCGTGGTGCCCGAGCTGTTGGCCACGGCATTTCCGCTCGCCGCTGCCGGCAGCCGCATGGAACACGCCGAACTCGAGTTCACCCACGCGCCGATTCGGGTGCATTGCCAGACCTGCGGCGCCGAGACCGAGGCTGCACTGAACCGGCTGATCTGCAGCGCCTGCGGCGACTGGCACACCCAGGTCGTCAGCGGCGACGAACTGCTGCTCGAAAGCGTCGAGCTCGAAACCGCCCCTACCCTGACCCCTGAATCCTGAATCCTGACCCCTGGCCCCTAGACAATGTGTGATACCTGCGGCTGCAACCTCACTCCCGGCAACAAGCACCTCGCGTTCAAGCCTGTCCCCAAAGGCGCGACCGCGGTGTCCGTGCTGAAAGGCCTGTTGGCGAAGAACGACGATCAGGCCGCGCACAACCGCGAGCACTTCGACCGCCGCGGCATCCTCGCCATCAACCTGATGTCCTCGCCCGGCTCCGGCAAGACCGCGCTGCTGGAAGCCACGCTCACCGCGCTGAAGAACGAATTCACCTGCGCGGTGATCGAGGGCGATCTGGAAACCGAGAACGACGCCGAACGCATTCGTGCCAAGGGCGTGCAGGCGCACCAGATCGTCACCGGCACCGCCTGCCACCTCGACGCGCATCTGGTGCACGACGCGCTGCACCACATGACGCTCGACGGCGTCGACATCCTGTTCATCGAAAACGTCGGCAACCTGGTGTGCCCGGCGAGCTTCGACCTCGGCCAGCATCTCAACGTCACCCTGCTCTCGGTCACCGAGGGCGACGACAAGCCGGCAAAATATCCGGTGATGTTCCGCGCAGCGGATGCCATGCTGCTGACCAAGACCGACCTCTTGGCCGTGCTCGACGATTTCGATCCGGGCAAGGCCGAGGCGCATTTGCGCAATCTGGCCAACCCGGCGCCAGTAATGCGGCTGTCGGCGCGCAAGGACCTGGGCATGGACGCCTGGCTCACCTGGCTGCGCGAGCAGCTCGCCGCCCAGCGCGCCCGCGTGGCCATCGGCCAGTCGCGCCGCCCCGCCATCCAGAGCGACGGTGTGAAGTATCACAGCGTGACCGCGTGATGCTTGAGGCCCGCGCCTGGCTGGAGAAAATCCACGCCCTCGACTTCGACCGCACGATCAAGATCATGAACGTTTGCGGCGGCCATGAGCGTTCGATCACCCACGCCGGCCTGCGCGGTGCGCTGCCGAAGTGGGTCGAACTGGTGCCCGGCCCCGGCTGCCCGGTGTGTGTGTGCCCGGAGGAAGACGTCTACCAGGCGATGCAACTGGCGCTGCGGGACAAGGTCATCCTGGTCGCCTTCGGCGACATGCTGCGGGTGCCGGTGAACGTGAAAAAGGGTGAGGTGCGCTCGCTGGCCGAGGCGCAGGCTGCCGGCGCCGATGTGCGCCCGATCGCCAGCCCGCTCGATGCACGCAGGATCGCGCTGGACAACCCCGATCGCCCGGTGGTGTTCTTTGCCGCCGGCTTCGAGACGACGACTGCGCCGGTCGCGGCGATGCTGGCCGAGGGCCTGCCAGACAATTTGTCCATCCTGCTGTCCGGCCGGTTGACCTGGCCCGCCGTGGCCATGCTGCTGGATTCCGGCAGCCCCGGTTTCGACGCTCTGGTCGCCCCCGGCCATGTCTCCACCGTGATGGGGCCGGAGGAATGGACTTTTGTTGTCGACCGCCACGAGATCCCCGCCGCGGTCGCCGGCTTCGCGCCGGAGTCGCTGCTGGCCGCCTTCTATTCGGTGTTGCGCCAGCTGAAAAGCGGCGAGCGTTTCCTCGACAACTGCTATCGCGAAGTTGCGCATCCGGGCGGCAATCCCACCGCGCGCCGTTTGCTCAATGAAACCCTCGATGTCGTCGACGCCAACTGGCGCGGTATCGGCATCATTCCCAACTCGGGCTATGCACTAAAGCCTTCGTATGCCAAACGCGACGCACGCCTGCTGTTCCCCGACCACGCCGACCCTGGCCGCCGCCGCGCCGGCGAAATGCCGCCCGGCTGCGATTGCGCGCAGGTGGTGCTGGGAAAGATCTACCCCAACCAGTGCCGCATCTACGGCAAGGC
>JAABQU010000020.1 GCA_011391285.1 Thiobacillus sp. | reverse complement strand
GCAAGCGTGAGAACTGGCCGATAGACGGTGAATTGCAGAGCGGCTGGTTCGCTCATGACTTCACGCTTGCCGAAATAAAGACCCTCGGCGTTGTCGCCACAGACCCGGAGCGTCCCCAGCAGTACAACGGCAAGTTCAGGATTGTGACCCTGCAGGAGGTCATCGACCTGGCCAAGGCGGAAAGCACGAGGCTTGGGCGCTTGATTGCCATTTACCCGGAAACGAAGAACCCCACCTATCATCGCGACCTGGCTTTGCCGCTTGAGGACAAGCTCATCAGCGCCATTCGGTCTGCGGGTTGGAACAGTAAAACCGCTCCCGTCTTCGTGCAAAGTTTTGAGCCTGGCAGCCTGAAAGAGATGCGAGCCAAGGGGCTAAAAGTGCGCATGGTGCAACTCATTGACGGCGATGGCTACGATCTCAAGACAGGCGGCATCACCTACGCCCCCCCTTTTGACCGCCCCTACGATTGGGAAAAATCCGGCGATCAACGGCTTTTTAGAGACATGGTGACGCCCGCCGGGCTTGCCGAAATCAGGACCTATGCCGATGGCATCGGCCCATGGAAACCTTATATCGTTCCAGTGAAAGGCCAACTGGATGACGCCGGCAACCTGAAAGACATCAACGGTGACGGTAAAACCGATTTGCAGGACGCCAGTACCCAGGTTCCTACCTCACTTGTCGATGATGCACACAAGCTGGGGCTGTTCGTCCATGTTTTCACTTTCCGGAACGAGAATCGATATCTCGCACACAGCTATTCGGGAGACCCGCATGCCGAGTATCTGCAGTTCTTCCGGCTGGGGGTGGATGGCGTATTCAGCGAATTCCCCGACACCGCAATTGCTGCACGATGCGCACTACCCCTCGATTCCCGGCAGGTCAGCCACTGCCGGTTCGAGCTGGACCTGCATGCAGACGTTGGTCAGGGCCCAAAGAACATACTGGGAGACAAGTGAGATCAAATCGACGAAGTCCCGCGAGCCGAGGACGCCTCTGGTCCGATTCCACAATTCCGGCGAGAGCGATCGGTCGTTTACGAAGGCATCCGTGAGTTCAAGGAAGGCGCGCTCCCTTACCGCCGCGAAGGCGGTGTAGGAACCCTGCCGAATGGCGTCGAGCTCCGTGTCGTTGATGCCGAACTCGCGCCCGACTTTGAGATGGTGCTTCCATACATACTCGCTGCGATAGAGGACCGCCATACGGAGGATGACCAGCTCCTGCTCACGGACTGTCAGCCCCATCTTCGACTTCGAATTCACCCAGTAGTCCAGGAACGGCCCAAGTGTTTCCTGATTCTGCATCAGGATACCGAGGACATTGCGGGGGAAGCCTTCCCCCTTGAGGCCCGTCCCGGGGAGCTGTCCCAGGATTTCCACCCATTCGGGGCGCAGATCGTCGGTCGACAGCGGGGCAATGCGCGAATCAGGTTCGTTGGGAAACGTCATGTGGCGAACTCCGTGAACTTCTACTTGTGAACTATGAACCCAGAAGACTGCTTTTCAAGCTGTTTTCAAGCGGAACCCAAGGCGCCTGATCCTGCCCTGCCGGCCCGCCGTCGGCAATGGCCGACATCGCCCTGCCTCACGCCTGACCCTTGCGGGTCGCCAGCAGACGTTCACGGCTTCACCCGAATCACCGTTCCCTCGCGGCGTGGATCGGCCGCGCCGCGGTGCTCCCCGGTCGCAAGATCGATAACGACGGCTTGCACCGAGCCGATCGTTTCCTGACAGGCATCCGTTCCAGCTTCACCCAGTCCCGTATGCCCCAGCTTGCGCAACGCATCCTGCGTGGCGACGCTGAAGCGCGGCTGCATGAAAGCCTGGCCCCCTTCGCAGCTGATCTTGCCTGCCGCGTGGGTGACCGACAGGCGCGGCGCAGCGATGGCCTGCTGCATCGTCATGCCGTGGTCGATGAGGTTGAGGGTGACGTTGAGCATGGAGTTGATGATGGTGCCGCCGCCGGGCGACCCATAGGCGGCGACGGGCTTGCCGTTCTTGAACAGCAGCGTGGGCGCCATGCTGGAGCGCGGACGCTTGCCGGGCGCGACATCGTTGGCGCCGGGGTTGCCTTCGGCGGCGTCGGCGGTGGGCAGGAGGTTGAAGTCGGTCAGCTCGTTGTTGAGCAGGAAGCCATGGCCCGGCACGGTGATGCCCGAGCCCCAGGTGAATTCGATGGTGCTGGTGTAGCTCACCACGTTGCCCCAGCGGTCGACGATGGAGAAGTGGGTGGTGTGGGGGCTTTCCTGCTTTGTGTGCGTTGGTTTCGGCCGCACGCCAGTCGTTTTGTCCCAGGGCAGGGGATCGCCCGCCTGCGGTGCGTCCATGCGGCGATCGGCCTGGATCAGCGCCGTGCGCGTCGCCAGGTACTCGGGGTGCAGCAGGCCCTGCCGCGGCACGGGCACCGCATCGTCGTCGCCGATCCACACGGCGCGGTCGGCAAATGCCAGGCGCATCGACTCGACCATGGCGTGCAGGGTTTGCGGGCTGCCGAAGCCGTAGCCCTGCGCGGCGTCGCCAAGCGGAAAGCGCTCCAGCAGGCCCAGCATCTGCAGCACGGTGAGTCCGCCGGAAGAGGGCGGCGGCATGGTCGCCAGGGTCCAGCCGCGGTAGTGGCCGATCAGCGGCTTGCGGATTGCGACCTGGTAGTCCGTGAGATCGGCCAGGCTCATGCGGCCCTGACCGGCTTCGCCGAGTTCGCTGCGGGTGCGCTGCTGGGCCTTGACGATGGCGCGTGCGACGGGGCCTTTATAGAAGGCGTCCGGCCCGCTGGCTGCGATGCGCCTGAGGGTTTTGGCGAGATCCGGCTGCACCAGCCAGTCGCCCTCGACGAGCGGCACGCCGCCGGGACGGAAGATCGCGGCGGTTTCAGGATGGACCTGCGTGCGGCCGTAATCGTTGGCGATGTCGGCAGCGAGGAAGCGGTTGACGCGGAATCCGCGCTCGGCGAGTTCGATCGCGGGCGCCAGGGTGTCGGCCAGCTTCTTCGTGCCCCAGCGTTTGAGCGCCGTGTCGACGCCGCGTACGGTGCCGGGCACGCCGACCGCAAGGCCGCTGGTCGAGGCGAGAGGGAAGGGCATCGGCAGACCCTCCGGCGCGAACATGTCGGCGCTGGCCTGGGCCGGCGCGCGTTCACGCGAATCGACGATGAAGGTCTCCCCGGTTTTGGCGAGATGGACCAGCATGAAGCCGCCGCCGCCGATGCCGGACGACTGCGGCTCGACCACGTTCAACGCGAACTGCACTGCGGCGGCGGCATCGATGGCGTTGCCGCCGGCAGCCAGCATGCGTGCGCCTGCGGCCGCTGCGGCCGGATGCGAAACCGCCACCACGCCGTCGGGCGAGGCGGCCAGGACCGACGATGAAAACAGGAGCAGGGCGAGCCAGCGCGTGCAATGCGAGCGGAGGGACATGGGATTCGGCAGCAAACGGACGAGGCCCAAGCCTGCACCGGTTTGGCGGCGTACGTCAATCCGCGGGACGCCGATGTCGCCGCCCTGACGACCGCGGACTAAGGTCGAGGCGGAAACAGCCTGGCCACTTCATCCTCCAGGCTGGTCAGGGGATGCTCGCGCTTGGTGCACTGAACCAACTCCGCGTTCGCGCACCCCTGGCTCCTGAATGCCTGAATGACGTAGCGCTTCACGCCGCGCGCCGACAGATCCTGTGCCAGGCTCACGACGTCGGCGTCGGTCAGCAGGGCGGGATGCACGGTGGTGCGTATTTCATGGTCGACACCGCTGGCCAGGACATGCTCCAGGCTGGACAGGGCAGGAATGCCGCTGCCGTCGACGGCGGTGATGCGGCCGTAATCCGCAAACGGCGCCTTGGCGTCGATCCCCACCCAGTCGACCAGCGGCAGGACTTCCGCCAGCCGACGCGGATAGGCGCCACCGGTGTGCAGGCCGATCTTGAATCCGAGCGCACGCACTTCGCGCATCGCCTCCGCCAGTTCGGGCTGCAAGGTCGGCTCGCCACCGGAAAACACCACGCCGTCGAGCAGGCCCCGGCGGCGATGCAGGAAGGCCAGCACGTCCTCCCAGGGGATCTCGTTCTCGCCGTGCGCGGGAATCAGGCCGGGGTTATGGCAATAGCCGCAGCGCCAGGGACAGCCCTGGCAGAACACCACCGCGGCCAGCATGCCGGGCCAGTCGGTGGTGGAAAGCGGTGTCAGGCCGCCGACGCGAAGCATGGTGTGTGCCTTGGGTGTGTGTTGATATGCCCTCTGCCTTGAAGGGGGAGGGACGCTGTTCCAGCGAATTCCATACGCGGAGAACCCCTCTCCCCCTGTGGGAGAGGACTGGCGACAGGGGGGTTCAAAATCAAGCAGTTGCAGGCAACTGCTCACCCTCTTCCCACCCCTCCCCCTCGAGGGGGAGGGGTGTCCGATTCATCCCAGGCGGCAACGCCCTTCGACGAAGAACTGCCGCTCGCGGTGCTCGCTCTTCTTGCCCTTGTTGAAGCTGGTCACCGGGCGGTGGTAGCCCATCACGCGGGTCCACACTTCGCAGCGGGTGCGCTCCTCGTCCTTCAAAGCGATGGGGGCGGCTTGGTTCATGACGCTCATGTCGTTCATTTCGATCTCCTGGGGTTAGGCTGCAACAGCACGTTTGCGGGACAAGGCTTCCTCGTCGCACGTGGGACAGAACTCATGTTCGCCGGCGAGGTAGCCATGTTTGGGACAGATGGAAAAGGTGGGCGTGATGGTGATGTAGGGCAGACGGAAACGCGTCAGCGCACGGCGCACCAGGTTCTTGCAGGCTTCCGCCGACGAGATGTTTTCCGACATGTAGAGGTGAAGCACGGTGCCGCCGGTGTACTTGCGCTGCAGATCGTCCTGCCGTTCCAGTGCCTCGAACGCATCGTCGGTGAAGCCCACCGGCAGCTGCGACGAGTTGGTGTAGTAGGGCGCGTCCTCGGTGCCCGCCTGCAGGATGCCCGGATAGCGTTTGGCGTCTTCCTTGGCGAAGCGGTAGGTGGTGCCCTCGGCTGGCGTGGCTTCCAGGTTGTACATATGGCCGGTCTCTTCCTGGTACTCGGCGATGCGGCTGCGGATGTGGTCGAGCAGGCGCACCGCGAAAGCGTGGCCCCATTCGGTGGTGATGTCGTGCTCATCATTACTGAAGTTGCGGATCATCTCGTTGACGCCGTTGACGCCAAGCGTCGAGAAGTGATTGCGCAGCGTGCCGAGGTAGCGCTTGGTGTAGGGGAATAGGCCGTTGTCCATCAGGCGCTGGATTTCCTTGCGCTTGATCTCGAGGCCGTTGCGTCCCATGTCGAGCAGTGCGTCGAGGCGGCGCAAGAGGCCCGCCTCGTCGCCCTGGTATTCATGGCCGAGGCGCGCGCAGTTGACGGTCACCACGCCGACCGAGCCGGTCTGCTCGGCCGAACCGAACAGGCCGTTGCCGCGTTTCAACAGTTCGCGCAGGTCGAGCTGCAGGCGGCAGCACATTGAGCGGATGTGGTTCGGCTTCATCTCCGAATTGATGAAGTTCTGGAAGTAGGGCAGGCCGTACTTGGCGGTCATCTCGAACAGCAGCGTGGCGTTTTCCGATTCCCAGGGGAAATCCGGCGTCATGTTGTAGGTCGGGATGGGGAAGGTGAACACGCGGCCCTTGGCGTCGCCGGTGGTCATCACCTCGATGTAGGCGCGGTTGATCATGTCCATCTCGGCCTGCAGTTCGCCGTAGGTGAAGGGCATTTCCTTGCCGCCGACCACCGGCACCTGCTCGCGCAGGTCTTCCGGGCAGACCCAGTCGAAGGTCAGGTTGGTGAACGGCGTCTGGGTGCCCCAGCGCGACGGCACGTTGAGGTTGTAGATCAGTTCCTGGATGCACTGCTTGACCGATTCGTAGTCCATCGCGTCGTTGCGGATGAACGGCGCCATGTAGGTGTCGAACGAGGAGAACGCCTGCGCGCCGGCCCACTCGTTTTGCAAGGTGCCGAGGAAGTTGACGATCTGGCCGACCGCACTCGACATGTGCTTGGGCGGCCCCGCCTCGACCTTGCCCGGCACGCCGTTGAGACCCTCGTGCAGCAGGGTGCGCAGCGACCAGCCGGCGCAGTAGCCGGCCAGCATGTCGAGGTCGTGGACGTGGATCGAGCCATCGCGGTGGGCTTCGCCGAGTTCGGGGGGGTAGACGTGGTTGAGCCAGTAGTTGGCCACCACCTTGCCGGAAACGTTGAGGATCAGGCCGCCCAGGCTGTAGCCCTGGTTGGCGTTGGCGTTGACCCGCCAGTCCTGGCGTGAAAGGTATTCGTTGATCGAGGACTCCACGTCGACCAGCGTCTTGCGGTCTTCACGCAGTTTCTTGTGGCTTTCGCGGTAGGCGATATAGCCGCGCGCGGTCTGGAAATGATTGGAGGCAATGAGGCTCTGCTCGACCACGTCCTGGATGCGCTCGATGTCCGGCGGGGCGTTGCGGAAGCTGTGGAGCAGCACCTTGACCACCTGGGCCGTGAGCAGGTCTGCCTCGGACTCGCCGAATTCGCCACTGGCCTGCCCGGCCCGTAAAATGGCGGAGCGGATTTTCGTCGAATCGAAAGCAGCCCGGTGGCCGTCGCGCTTGATGATTTCGCGGGGCAGCGCTTCTAATGCAGAATTCATACCAGAGTCTCCTTGTTAACCACATTTTGTGTTTTCAGGATTCGAACCATACGACATCTTGTGTTCAAGTCAAGAGGAAATTCAGGTTAGGATATCCTGATAAACTAAAGAACGCGCAATTTCAAACCCTTATGGGAGCCTGACATGCACACAATTCTGGAATTCATGGGCAGCGATCACCACGCCTGCGACGATCTGTTTGCCTCTGCCGAAGACGCCGTGGCAAAGAAAGACTGGAACAGCGCA
>JAABQU010000019.1 GCA_011391285.1 Thiobacillus sp. | reverse complement strand
CCCTCCTGCCCTCGGCTGCGTCATCCTGAAGCGGTGCGGCGTGCACGCGCCAAGGATAGTGTTCGTCGGCGCGGCTAAGGTGCAGGAACAGCGGGAAGGTTTCACCCGCGGTCTGGAGCACGAGACCGGCCCGCCTCGCCAACGCTTTCGCGACGAGCGCGGTTTTTCCACACGAACCGGAATGGGTACTGCACGCACCCTTCACCCCAACCATCAAAGGAGACTGATATGACCACCCCTACCCTCTACCAACGCCTCGGTGGCTACGACGCCATCGCCGCCGTGTGCGCCGACCTGCTGCCGCGTTTGCAGGCCGACCCGCTTCTGGAACGCTTCTGGCTGCATCGCGGCGAGGACGGCATCAAGCGCGAGTATCAGTTGCTGGTGGATTTCATCTGCAACGCCGCCGGCGGACCCATGTACTACACCGGCCGTGACATGGTGGTATCCCACAAGGGCATGCGCATCAGCGCCGCCGACTGGGATGCGTTCATGAGCCATCTGCACGCCACGCTGGACAAGTTCGCCTTGCCGCCGGCCGAGCGCGCCGATGTGGTGGCATTCATCGAATCGACCCGCAACGACATGGTCGAGTGCTGAGCGTTCGAGGCGGCAGCAAAGTGGGCTGAACGCCGGTTTGGTGTTGTCTGTGCGTTGACGGCATACGAAAGGAGACAGCCCACTCCTTGCCGTCACTTCCGCTGTGTTCGCGAGAACTGTCCGGCGGCACATTCCCCGCTGAAACATCCACTGCGGCCCCGATGCCGCTGTCGCGTCCGTCCGGATAAGCCTTTATCATTTTGCTTTTACATGGCTTTTCGGCTTGCCCTCCTGTTCAAGCTGAGCCGTCGATAACCCGAAAGCGCCGCCGGAACAGCCGCATCCTTATGCATAACGCTATGCAGTTCGCACCGATGTCTCCCTCCACCCTGCCCCGCTCAGCGGCCGTTGAGCACCAGGCCTGATCATGAGCGCAAGCGTGTCGTGCAGTCAACAGGCGGAATGAACCGGGTGCTGGAACGCCTGGCGAGCAGCCATGCGACAGGCCTGATCGTGGTGGTGCTGTTGCACGGTGCCGTGCTCTATGGCCTGTGGAGCATCCGCGTGATTCCGCACATGGACGAGGCGGTGCACGTCTTCGTCAACCTCGTCAGCCCACCCTCGCCTCCGTCTGCGCAGTCCGGGCAGAGCGCCAGCCCGACACCTGAGCCGCCCAAGCCGGCCAGGCCAAGCAAGCCGGTCGAGCAAGCCGCCCTGCGCCCGGTCGAACCGACGCAGCATCTTCTGGCAACGGAGGCGCCCGTGGAGGCACCGACAGAAGCGACGGAGCCGCTGCCCCCGCCGGAACCGGTGGTGGACGCGCCTCGATCCGGCGCGTCGGGTCTCCCCTTTTCGTCTGGCCCGTCCATGCCCGCCGGACCGGTAAGCCTGGCATCGGATCTGGCTCTGGTTTGCCCGGAACGCCGGCCGCCTGCCTACCCATCGCTGTCGCGCAGACTGGGGGAAACAGGCAAAGTCGTGCTGCGGGTCGAACTGGACGAAGCGGGGCGCGTGAGTGCGGCCCGTGTGGTCACCAGCAGCGGTTTCGACCGCCTCGATGCGGCCGCGCTCGCAGCCGTCCGCACATGGCGTTGCCGCCCCGCTCAACGTGACGGACAGGCCGTCCGTTCAGTGGCGTTGCAGCCATTCGATTTCACCCTCGAAGGATACTGAAATATGGAAAACAGCCTGGGCTTTGCCCACTTTCTCGCACAGACCGACACCCTCGGGCGCATCGTATTGCTGCTGCTGCTCGGGCTTTCGGTTGCGAGCTGGTACCTGATCGTGACCAAGTCCCTGGCGAATTATGTGGCGGGGCGCCGCGCCGAAGTTTTCCTCAAACAGTTCTGGGCGGCCGATTCACTCGAGGATGTGGGCGTTGCGTTGCGACGGCAGCCGCTGGACAACGCGTTTGCCAGACTGGCCAAGGAAGCGTTTGAAGCCGCCCGCAACAACCAGCAGAACGGCATGCAGAAACTGGCTGCGGCCGGCGGACTGGGCGAATTCCTGACCCGTGTCCTGCGCAACGGCATCGACCAGGAAGCGACGCGGGTGGAGCAAGGCCTCACCGTGATCGCCTCCGCCGGTTCCGCCTCGCCCTACATCGGCTTGTTCGGAACGGTGTGGGGGATCTATCACGCGCTGGTCAACATCGGCTTGTCGGGCCAGGGCACGCTGGACAAGGTATCGGGACCGGTAGGCGAGGCGCTGATCATGACCGGCGTCGGACTTGCGGTCGCCATTCCCGCGGTGCTCGCCTACAACGCCTTCACCCGTCACAACCGGGTCTGGCTGTCCAGGCTCGATGCCTTTGCACACGACCTCTACGCGGTCATCACCGTGGGCGAGAAGGCCAACAGTTCGGAAACGGAGTTTGGCGCGTCACGCCCCGCGCCGCAGCTGGAAGCGCGCGCAGGCGCGAAGGGGTAAGGCCATGTCCATGGGAAGCTTCAACCCCCGGTGCCAGCAGGGTCCGATGGCGGAAATCAACGTCGTGCCGCTGGTGGATGTGATGCTGGTGTTGCTGGTGATCTTCATCATCACCGCGCCCCTGCTCACCCACTCCGTCAAGATCGACCTGCCCAAGGCCAGCAGCACGCCCAACATCACCCGGCCCGATCATATCGAGTTCGGCATTCGCGAGAACGGCGACCTCTTCTGGAACGGCGCGCCCGTCAGCCGTCAGGAACTGGCTGAACGCTTCGCCGTGGAAGCCAAAAAAGAGCCGCAGCCCGAATTGCATATTCGCGCTGACCGATTTGCACACTATGAATCCGTGGCCCAGGTGATGTCGGTCGCGGCGAAGGCGGGACTGGTGCGCATCGGATTCGTGACCGACCCGAAGCAGCCCTGAGCGACTCGCCCAGTGGAAGCGAGCCGCGCGGCCCCGACTGTTAGGGCTGCTCGCGCGCCGGGTCCGTGGCGGGATCCGGACTCGGATCCTGCTTCAGCGGCAATTCGCGCAGCGGCGGAAACTCGGGTGGCGGACGCGGGGCCGAGCGCGTCAGCCAATACGCCCAGACCAGACTGGCGAGAACCACCAATATGATGATCAGCGGCCCCTTCGGGAGGCGCGGTTTCGGCTGGGACGGTGATGAGTCGTCAGGTTTCGTGTTCATGGTGTCAGGCTGTGGTGGGTTAGGCGAAAAACCATATCAACAAATATAAACCGTGCGCTCGGTTTCAGGAATGGGGCCGTCATGCCGGCTGGCATCGCACCAGTTCCGGATCATCGAAATGGTCGATCAGGATGCGTTTGACCCGCATCTGCCAGAGGCGACCGAATTCCGTTTGATCCGCCGCGCTGGCAGCACCGGCAAGCAGCTTCGGCATCAATTCCTGCAGTTCGGGCGAAGGCGGCACGACTTCCGGATGGTACGTAGCCGTCGCGCGCGCACCCGAGTCCATCCGGGTGAAACAGAGCTCGGCGTCGATTCCGGCTGCAAACTCCAGCAGATCACGGCGGCTGAAGCGCCCCGCCAGTCCCTTGAATCCCCCCTCGCCTGCGGCGCCCGTGAGCAGGCCGGCCACGGCGCCGGTGACGCCCGCGGTGCCGTCCACCTGCGCCGCCTTGAGTTCGACCCGAATGCCGCCGCGTTCAGGGTGTCCATCCGGATAGAGCTTCGTAAGCGCCCTGAGGGTCATGAGGTAGGCGCCCGCGACGGTGGGACACGAATGTCCGGCCAGCTTGACCGCATCGGTGTAGCCGTATTCGATCAGGCCGTTTTCGGCGGCGCCGAGGAGTTCGGCCAGGGGGTCGTGCAGCGTGAGGCGCGGCACGGCGGCAAAAAATTCCGGATAAGTCATGACGGATCCCTTTCTTGAAATGTTTTGGACTGCAGCAAGGCCACGCTGGCCTGGAGCAGAAACCAGATCAGCGTGGCCGCGCCGAGCAGCAGCCCCCAATCGCGGCCCATTCCGGCGACGATGCCGCCGAGGCAGAACAGGACAGCACGGACGCCGCCATAGCGGCCAAGGCGGTCGCGCAAGCGTGCGTGCCAGCTGCTTTGGACACCCGGGCGCAGCCATACCGGCAGCAACTGGGTGGCCGCACCGGATACCAGCGGCAGCATGAACCCGACGACAAAGGCCAACGCCGGTTCGGTTGGCCGAGCGATCGGCGCCGCCGCACCAAAAATCATGCTGATGGCGAGTCCGGCCAGCGCAGCAGCGAGCAGCGGCGCAGCGCCGTGCAGCGCGAGGATCTCGGCGCGATAAAGCCGCAGCCAACTCGACCCCAGCCGCATCAGCGGAACCGCCCACACCGCACCGCCGATCCAGGCGAGCGGGCTGAACCAGGCCGAGCCGAAGGCAACCAGCAGCGTGCCGGCAACCGCCCAGGGCAGATCGCGTTGCAGCCGCGATCCAACCTCGCGATCCGGCCTGTCAGCAACGGTCGGGAGCAGCACCGACAGCGTGCTGATGGCGGTCAGCCCGACAAAGCCGAGCGTGTTGAGATGGAGATGGAGGCGATGCAGCGCGATCGTCTGTTGTGGCCAGATCGCGCTGGCGAGAATGGCGAGCAGGGCCAACACGAGGCAGGCCAGTGCCACCTCGTACCAGGCCAGGCAGGGATGCGGCCGGCCCAGCATGCCGGCGCGCCGGCGACGGCTCCAGACGAGCAGCGCACTCGCTGCAGATACCGCCAGAACAGCGCCGGCATGACGCCCCCAGAACAGCTCGGGCAGACTCAGTGCGCTTACCACCAGCGCGCCGCCCGCCAGCGCCAGGACGGGGATCGCGACCAGTCCGGCAGTGGCGTTGCGGGTGCGGGTGAGCACCGGAATGAAGTGACTCATGGCGCCGAAGATCAGCGGCATGGCACCCACCGCCAGAAGCAGATGCAGGGCGGCGGCGCGTCCTGCGTGGGGCGACCATAGCAAGGCCGCGGCAAACGCGACCAGGGCAAGCAGCACCAGCGCCGGCAACGCCATGGGGCGCTCAGTTGCGGATGAAGTCGATCACGATCTGACCGGGATCACGCTGCAGGTACTGGATCTCAACGGCTTCGCCATAGCGGTTGCGCAACTGATCGAGCAGCGGCAGCGGGTCGTGATCATTGACGAAGCGCATGCGCTCGCCCGAATTCAGCGCGTCGAGTGCGCCGAAAATGGCCGCATGGCGAAAACGCTTGGCAATACCGCGTGCGTCGAAGGGGTAGACACTGTCCTGGCGAAGATGCAGATGGGCACTCATGGCTTTCGTCCTTAAAGATGTAAATGGAATACATATTATAATCACAGGAAGCGAGTCAAGCGCCTATAATTTATCTTTGAGATACAGGTTATCGCCGTGCAACTCACCAGCTTCACCGATTATTCGCTCAGAGTGTTGATTCACCTGGGATCCCACCCAGGACAGATCGCAACCGTGGGGGCAATTGCCGAAGAGCATGGCATTTCCCGGCACCATCTCACCCGCGTGGTGCACCAGCTAGGCCTCAAGGGCTATATCGAGACGGTACGCGGCAAGGGAGGCGGCCTTCGACTGGCCAGACAGCCCGATCAAATCGGGATCGGCAAAGTGGTACGCGACATGGAATCCGGGTTCGAGCTGGCCGAATGCTTCAAACCGGGTGAGTCCACCTGCCGCTTTCTGCCGCGTTGTGCGCTCATGCCCATACTCGCGGATGCAGGCCACGCCTTTCTGGCCAGTCTGGATCGCTATACCCTGGCCGATTTGTTGCCACTAAAAACCAACTGAGCGCGGCCGCCCTGTACCGGGTCGAATAGGGTACAACCGTGAATCATTCTTGCCGTAGACTTTCCTGATCAATGACTTTGTCCGCGCATACCTTTCCCCTTCACGGCCCAGGATTGCGCGGCGCAAGGCGACCTCGCGTGGCGATCGTCGGCCGCACCGGCAGCGGCAAGCACAGCATCTTTCGTGCGGCCGCCAGCACCTCTACCCATCACAAGCGCCTGGCCGGCATCGGGCCAGCCTACGAGGAATGCCTGGTCGAAGTGGGCATCGACCAGATTTCACTGGTCGCGCTGCCTGCCATCGATGGCTTGCACGATCTGGACGAAGGCGCGTGCGTCACGCTGAAGTACCTGCTGTGGGGCGATCGCTGGCCGGACATTGCACGGCACGAGGTGCATTTGCCCGCGAGCACGTTCGCAGCCCCCGACTTGCTTCTGATGGTGCTGGATGCCACGGCGCTCGAGCGGGACCTCGAATTCGCCCTGGAATTGATGCACCTGGGCAAGCCGATGGTGTTTGCGCTCAATCGCATGGACGAGGCGCGTGCCAAGCGACGGTTCATCAATGTGCGCGCCCTGTCCACCCAACTGGGCGCACCGGTGGTGCCGACCGTGGCGCACATGGGCATCGGTCTGGCCGATCTGTTTACCACCGCGGTGCGTACCGCGCGCGAGGCACGGTCTGCAGACGCACACCCATCGGCTCATCGGCCCAGCCCACACATCGAGGCGCACTTGCGGGCCATTGCCGACATCGCCCGACAGTCGGACGTGGCAGCGGCGTTCGCGGTGCCCGAGGCCTTGTTGACGCAACAACTCGCGGAGAACGACGGCTACTTCGCGCAAGAATTGCAGGCGCACTTCCCCGACCAGCACGCTGTTCTGCTCGCCGCGCGCACGCGCGCCGACGCGGCCTTGCCGCGCCCGCTGGCGGAGGAGATCCACGCCGACCGGCATCATCGGTCCGCCATGATGTTCGAGTCGGTGACCCGTCCCGGCCAGGAAGGCGAGCAGCCACGCTGGCAACAATGGGCAGACGACCTCTTCCTGCATCCGCGCTGGGGGTTCGTCGGCACGCTTGCGGTCTTTGCCCTCGTGCTGTTCTTCGTGTTCGAGGTGAGCGCGTTTCTCG
>JAABQU010000018.1 GCA_011391285.1 Thiobacillus sp. | reverse complement strand
GTGCTGTAGTTGCCGCCGTAGCGGGTGAGCTGGCCGTTTTCGATGTGGATGGTGACGTTGGTCACGGCATCGAGAAACTCGCGGTCGTGGCTGATCACCAGCATGGTGCCGGGGTATTTCTTCAGCCAGGCTTCCAGCCACACCAGCGCATCGAGGTCGAGGTGGTTGGTCGGCTCGTCGAGCAGCAGCAGGTCGGACGGACACATCAGCGCGCGCGCCAGCTGCAGCCGCATGCGCCAGCCGCCGGAGAAGCTGTTGACCGGCTGGTTGAGTTCGCGCACCTGGAACCCCAGACCGAGGATCAGCGCCTGCGCGCGCGACTGCGCATCGTGGGCGCCGGCATCGTGTAGCGCCATGTAGGCATGTGCCATGCGCTCGCCGTCGTCGCTTTCCTCGGCGGCGGTGACCTCGGCCTGCGCCGCCGCCAGCAGGGTATCGCCGGCGATGACGAAGTCGGTGGCGGATTCATCCGTTTCCGGCATGTCCTGCGCCACCTGCGCCATGCGCCACTGCGATGGCATGGAGAAGTCGCCCTTGTCCTCGTGCAGAGTGCCGTTCAATAGCGCGAACAAACTGGACTTGCCGGCGCCGTTGCGGCCGACCAAACCGACCTTTTCGCCGGGGTTGATCGACACCGACGCATTGTCGAGCAGGACCTTGGCGCTACGCCGCAGGCTGAGATTCTTGAGGATGATCATGCAGAAGATGCGGCGCGCAGGACAGGCGCCACCTGAATCGAAAGCCGGATTCTACCCTGTTGTTCAATTCCGGCCTGCCCGGGGTGTCGACTGTTTGCTGCTTCGACACGGGTTGACGGTTTTCCGTCAACCGCATCGCCCGCCAGCATCACCTGCTCCCAGGCAAGACTCCGCAAGACATTGTTTTGTTGATACTTTTTTATGCCACACCAGCTCTGGTCGGGGTGGCACAGGCGTTGCAAGTATTCAGGCAAGCAAGCCCACCCAGGAGATGATCATGAAACTGCAATTCGGCCAAAACCAACTCGTTCTCGAACTCAGCAACGCCCCGTTTGCCTGGTTCCACGGCCAGACCGAACGCATGAGCCTCACCAGCCTGTCGCTGCTGTTCGTGCAATTCTCCCTGTTTGCCCGCCAGCCTGCTGCCTGATGCAACTGAGTAGAGCCACCAACGTGAGCATCAGTCTTTCCCGCTCGCCGCTGGGGTTCTTCAGCGGCAGCACCTGCCGCATGTCGATGTTCAGCCTGACGCTGCTGTTCATCGAGTTCCGGGTGCTGCAGCGCAATGTCCATCCGGCCCCCGAACCGGATTGATCAGCGGGGCAGTTCGAGCACGGCCTCCAGTCCGCCCTCCGCACGATTTTCCAGCGTCACCCTGCAGCCGTTCGTTTCAGCCAGCTGCCGCACAATTGCCAGCCCCAGCCCGGTTCCTCCCGTGGTCTGCGACCGCGACCCCTCCAGCCGGTAAAACGGCCTGAACACTTTTTCCAGCTGATCCGCCGGGATGCCTGAACCGGCATCGCGTACGATCACCCGCACCAGTTTTTCGCCGCATTCCAGCGCCAGCTCGACCGGCGTGCCGCCCCCATAGCGCTGTGCATTCTGGACCAGGTTCATGACGATTTGCCGGATTGCCAGACGGCCGGCCTCGACCGCGCACGGCGCCGCCCCCGGCCACGACAGTTTCGTATCGACGGCCACCTCTTCCAGTAGCCCCGCAAGATCGAAGCGCACCTTAGGTTCGGCCTGGGTGGTGCGCGCCAGCTCCAGGTAACCGCTAATCAGCCGGTTCATGTCGGCCAGGTCGGCCACCGCCCGGTCGATGCGCGCCGGGCTGGGCGTGTCGCGCAGCATTTCCAGATTGAGCTGCAGGCGCGTCATCGGCGTGCGCAGGTCGTGCGAAATGCCTGCCAGCAGGGTGGTGCGGTTATCCAGCAGATTGCGCACCTCGGCCGCCATGGTGTTGAAGCGGCGGGCCAGTTCGGCCAGCTCGGCGGGACCGGTTTCAGGCAAGGGATCGGGCACTTCGCCCGCCCCCACCTGGCTGGCCGCCTGCGAGGCACGTGCCAGCGGCACGGTGATGCGGCGCACCAGAAACAGGGCGGTTAAGAGGCTGAGCAAGGTGCCCAGCACGATCACGGTGATGGCCGCCAGTGGCAGCTTGACGGCATAGCGGTCGGGGTAGAAACCGACCCGCAGATCGTGCCCGCCCACCGGAATCTCCAGCCACACCGCCGCCGACTCCGGCACCCCCCTCAAAACAACCTCGTCTCCAACCCGGCGACCCAGGGCGGCTTCAATATGTTTTCTGAATGCAAATCGCGGCGCGGCCGTGGTCGCGCCGACATCTGTCGTGGTCAGGCGCAGGCCGTGCTGGCGGGCCAGTTCGCGTTCGAATGCGGCGCGCGTCTCGGGCGGCAACTCCACCCAGGTTTGTGCCGACAGCACGATCAATCCGGCCAGATCGTCGGCCGAGCGCTCCGCCACGGGAACGATCAGGGTTCGGGTCACCACCCAGAACGCCGCCGCCTGGAATACGACAAAGGCCAGCGCCAGCGTCAGCGCGGTGCGGGCATAGAGTGAGCGGGTGAGGTGCTTCACCCCTTGCCCTGTGGCACGAACAGATAGCCCTGGCCGCGCTGGGTGCGGATGTAGGCAGGGTTGGCCGGATCGTCCTCGATTTTCTTGCGCAGGCGGTTCACCCGCACGTCAATGCTGCGGTCGAACGGATCGCGCTCGAAGCCACGCAGCTGGTCCATCAGCCAGTCGCGCGACAGCGCACGGTTGGCATGGGTGACGAAAATCTCCAGCAGTTCGTATTCACCGCCGGTCAGGGTGATATCGGCACCGTCGCGGCTGAGGGTACGGGCATCGAGATTGACGCTGAAAGGTCCGAAGCGCACCAGCCGCGCATTTTCGCTTGCGGCCGGCACGGCCGCGCTGCCCGGCCGCCGCAATACCGCACGGATGCGTGCCAGCAGCTCACGCGGGTTGAAGGGCTTCGGCAGGTAATCGTCTGCGCCGACTTCGAGGCCGATGATGCGGTCGATGTCCTCGCCCTTGGCCGACAGCATGATGATGGGGGGAAACCCGGGCTGCGCACGCAAACGACGGGCGATCGACAGGCCATCCTCGCCCGGCATCATCCAGTCGAGCACCAGGAGGTCGGGCAGCCGGACGGCGAGCAGGCGATCCAGCGCGGCGGCGTCTTCCGCGGTCTCGACCGCGTAGCCCTGGCTGGCCAGGTATTCGGCCACCAGCTCGCGGATGCCAGGGTCGTCGTCAGTCACATAGATGGTGTCTTTTTGCATGCGGCAACTATAGCAGCGGGGGTGGGGGGCTATTCCCACTCCGGTTACACACTGTTACAAAATCACCCTTGCGTGAAACAGTACGCTTACTTTCCTCAACCAGACTGCGAAGCGTGGAAGCAAGACAACGCGACCACCGAAATGGAGACCACGATGAACACACACAAAACCTGGATTTTCGGACTTGCAGCATGGGGGCTGGCACTGGCCGCCCCGGTTCAGGCCGCACCGGATTTCATGGATGGCGCGTTCATCGTGGCCAAAAACGAACGTGGCGATGAAATCCAACCGGATCCACGCGGTGCCCACAAGGACGAGCAGCCCCGCGAGGAAGGCAGGCGCCGTGGTTCCCGGCGCGAAGCCAAACGCGATGAACCGGAAGGCTACGGCTATGGCTACGAACGTCGCAAGCAGCACCATGAAGAGGGCAACCGCTCCCGCGACCGCCGCTGAATCCGACCGAATTGATACAACCGAGGAAAGTAAAAAATGAACACACGCACCCTGAACATCACCCTGATCGCAGCAATGCTGGCCGCCAGCGGCATGGCGCATGCCGGCCATGGCCGCGGCGACGGTTTCGCCACCCGCGCCAGGGTACTGGCCAGCACACCGGTCTATGAAACGATCAACGAACCGCGCCGCGAATGCTGGACCGAAACCGTTACCCAGGAAACGCGCGCCTACAGCAACAATACGGGCGGCGCGATTCTCGGCGCCATTGCCGGCGGCCTGATCGGCTCCACCGTCGGCAAGGGTGACGGCAAGGTCGCCGCCGCCGCGGTCGGTGCCGCCACCGGTGCCGTGGTGGGCGACCGCTGGAACGGCAGCGGCACTCGCTACGAAACTGTCCCGCAGCAGGTGGAACGCTGCCGCACCCATGACAACTTCCGTGAGGTGATCACCGGCTACGACGTTCTGTACCGCTTCGAGGGCCGCGAATACAGCACTCGCCTGCCGTATGACCCGGGCAAGTGGCTGGCCCTGAACGTGAATTTTTCAGTGGCCGATAACCAGCGCGGAGCGCGCTGGAACACCAGCCGCAACAACTGGAACGATTGACGTATCCCCCTGAAAGGAGAACACCATGATCCGCACACTTCTGATCGCTACCACCCTCCTCACCGCCTCGGGTACAGCCCTGGCCCACGGGGATTCCGGATACGGCCGCGTCGTCTCGGTCGAGCCGCGCGTATCCATCGCGTTTGGCACGGGCCATTACGACGGCTTCCGCGTGCTGTACGAAAGTGGGGGCCAGCACTACTGGACCACCACCCCCTATCGCCCGGGGCCAGTCATCGTGGTTCCCCCCTACCATCGCGTGCACTACGTTCAACAGCACCGCTACCGCAATCATGATCGCTGGGATAACCGCCGTGACTGGGACGACCGTCGCGACTGGCGGGACGATCGCCACGAACGTCGCGACGACCGCCGTCACCAGCGTCATTGATGTGGCACAGCCAGCCGCGGCGCGTCAACCCTTGATGCAGACCAGCGGCTTCAGTTTGGCCACCTTGCGTGCCAGGCCTGCGCGGTCTGCTGCTTCGACCACCACGCTGACGTCCTTGTAAGCGCCCGGCGCCTCTTCCGCCACCCCCCGCAGCGAGGGGCTGCGGATCAGGATGCCGTGGCTGGCGAGTTCATCCACCAGCGTGCGGCCACGCCACTGACGGGTGGCCTGGTGGCGGCTCATGGCGCGTCCGGCGCCGTGGCAGGCGGAACTGAAGGCGCGTGTCATGCCGCCCTCGGTTCCGACCAGGATGTAGGACGCGGTGCCCATGCTGCCACCGATCAGCACCGGCTGCCCGATGTCACGCAAGTCGCTGGGCAGTTCCGGGTGGCCTGGGCCGAAGGCGCGCGTCGCGCCCTTGCGGTGCACGTACAGGCAGCGCGATTCACCCTCCACCGTATGCCACTCCTGCTTGCAGGTGTTGTGCGAAACGTCGTAGATCAGGGTGAGATGGGTGCCGGGCAGGAGATCGGCAAACACCGCGCGGGTGAGGTGGGTGATGACCTGTCGGTTGGCGAGTGCGCAGTTGACCGCCGCGCGCATGGCGCCGAGATAGGACTGGCCGAGCGGGGAGTTGATCGGGGCGCATGCCAGTTCCCGGTCGGGCAGTTCGATGCCGTAACCGGGCGCGGCGATCACCATCTGCTTGAGGAATTCGGTTCCGATCTGGTGCCCCAGTCCGCGCGAACCGCAATGGATACTGACCACCACTTCGCCCTGGCGCAGGCGAAAGCGATCAGCCGCCTTGCTGTCGTGAATCTCGACGATTTCCTGCAGCTCGAGGTAATGGTTGCCGGAACCCAGTGTGCCGATCTCGTCGCGCTGGCGGCGCTTGGCCTGCTCCGACACCTGGTTCGGCTGGGCGCCGGCCATGCAGCCGTGCTCCTCGATGCGGTCGAGGTCGGCCACGCTGCCATAGCCGTGGTCGACCGCCCAGCGCGCGCCGCCGCGCAGCATCGCGTCCATCTCGCCGGCATTCAGGCGCAACTCGCCGGTGCTGCCCACTCCCGCCGGGATGCGGGCGAACAGACGATCGGCGAGCCGCTGCTTCAAGGGTGCGATGTCCGAAGCCTTGAGTCCGGTATGCAGGGTGCGTACGCCGCAGGAAATGTCGAAGCCCACCCCGCCGGCGGACACCACCCCATCCGCATCGGCATCGAACGCCGCCACCCCCCCGATCGGAAAGCCATAGCCCCAGTGTGCGTCAGGCATGGCGTAGGCGGCCTGGACAATGCCCGGCAGGGTGGCGACGTTGGTGAGCTGCTCGAAGACCTTGTCGTCCATCTCGTGGATCAATGCCGCATCGGCAAAGATCACCGCCGGCACGCGCATCTTGCCGAACGGTGCGACGTGCCATTCGACTTCCGATACCTGCTTGAACTGGGCAAGATTCATCTCAAACGTCCACCACGCACTGGGCCAGCCACCGCCCGGATTCGTCCCTCCCCACTTTGAGTTCAGTATAGGTGGCGCCCTTGATTTCAACGGCGGGTTGGTGCTTCTGCAGATCGACCGCCTCGCCCCAGGCGATGGCGTGCAGGCGCTGCCCCTCCAGGCTGACGTCAAACCGGCTGAACAGCATGTGGCGCGCCGCCATTTCCAGGATCAGCGCATTCAGCCAGTCGACCAGCAGCAGTTCATCGTCCGGCGCCGCGCAGTCAATTTTCACCGCCTCGACCGGCCGCACCGTTCCCGGATCGGTCACCACGGCAGTCATGGCCAGCGCCGCCTGCTCGAAGGCAGCCTCCCGGCTGGGGCCGATACCGCGCACCCCCATGTCGGCCTGATGCGGGAAGTGTTCCCAGGATCGGTCGCCGCCGTGATGGCGCCATGCCGCCACGGCCTGCGCCCGCGCCTGAAAGATCGCGTCCCGGATCTTCGCCGGCTCGGCATTGCGCGCCACCGCGGCGGCATCGATGGCCTGCGCTGCCCGCAGCGCCTGCCTCAGGTGGTCCGGCGCGGGGAAAGGCCGGTCCTCGTAACCGGGCCGGCCGCGAAAATCGCATTCGCAGGCCTGCAGAAATTCCTCGAAGCGATCGGGCCGGCGAAAGGCATCGACCCGTTCCAGCAGTTCGACGAG
>JAABQU010000017.1 GCA_011391285.1 Thiobacillus sp. | reverse complement strand
GATGGCCGAGCCGGTCTCGACCTGGGTCCATGAAATGTGCGCGCGGTCGCCGCGGCAATCGCCGCGCTTGGTCACGAAGTTGTAGATTCCGCCACGCCCCTCGCGGTCGCCGGGATACCAGTTTTGCACGGTGGAATACTTGATGCGGGCGTCCTTTAGCGCCACCAGTTCTACCACCGCCGCATGCAACTGGTTCTCGTCGCGCATCGGCGCGGTGCAGCCCTCCAGATAGCTCACGGTCGCGCCTTCATCGGCGATGATGAGGGTGCGCTCGAACTGTCCGGAGTTCTTCGCGTTGATGCGGAAATAGGTCGACAGCTCCATCGGGCAACGCACGCCTTTGGGCACGTAGACAAACGAGCCATCGGTGAACACCGCCGAGTTGAGCGTGGCGAAATAGTTGTCGGTGGTGGGCACCACCGAGCCGAGGTACTCGCGCACCAGCCCGGGATGCTTCTGCACCGCTTCGGAGAACGAGCAGAAAATGATGCCGAGGCTTTCCAGCTTGTCCTTGAAGGTGGTGGCGACCGACACCGAGTCGAATACCGCGTCCACCGCCACACCTGCCAGCGCTTCGCGTTCCTGCAGCGGGATGCCGAGCTTTTCGTAGGTGCGCAACAACTCCGGATCGACTTCGGACAAATCCTTCGGCTGCGTGCGCGTCTTCGGCGCCGCATAGTAGTGGATGGCCTGGTAGTCGATGGGCGGATGGTGCACCGACGACCAGGTCGGCTCGGTGAGCGTCAGCCAGTGGCGGTAGGCCTGCAGCCGCCATTCGAGCATGAATTCGGGCTCGCTCTTCTTCGCCGAGATCAGCCGGATGACGTCTTCGTTCAGCCCCTTGGGCACCGTCTCCTGCTCGATGTCGGTGACGAAGCCCCAGCGGTATTCGTCGGCGACACGGCTGCGCAGCTCGGGGTTGCGCTCATCCGGACGGTGCAATTTGCGCGTTGGTGTTTCATCACGACGTACGTCGGTGCTGCTCATGGTGTTTTCTCCGGTATGCCGGGCATCCGGATCGTCTGCATCCGCGGCAGTGTCATGTCGGCCAGGCTGACGGCTTCCAGCGCGACGCGGATTGCGCGACTGATGAGCTGCCAGTTGGCGCGCGTGGTGCAGTCGTTCTCCAGTGCACAATGGCCCTGGCCGCGTGCGCACTCGGTCAGCGCCACCGGACCTTCGATCGCCTTCACCACGTCTGCCACCGAAATCGCATGCGGTGCATGGGCCAGGGTGTAGCCGCCTCCCGCCCCCCGCACACTGGTCAGCAACTGCGCCTGCAGCAGGCGTTTCAGCAACTTCGCCACGGTCGGCAGAGGCAGCCCCACCTCGTCAGCCAGTTGTCCCGCACTGAAGCGGCGCGCCGGCTCGCGGGCCAGCCGCACCATCAACACGGTCGCGTAGTCGGTGAGTTTGGCGATGCGCAACATGAATGCTCCTCGAATTCATAAATGGGACTGTATTGGTACTGTATAGTTCAGATTCCGGGTGAATCAAGGCTGTACCGCGTGGACAGGGCTGGTGGCGCGAGGGATGTGAAGACGGGGCGCTACCGTTTGCCCCAGAGCTCCTCCAGACGCTGATCGCGTCCGCACTGGTAGCGCAAGGGGGTCTTCAGGTAGTAGTCCTGGTGGTAGGCCTCGGCCGGTGTGAATGCGCCCGCCGCCACGATTTCCGTCACGATGGGCTGAGGAAACGACCTGGTTTTGGTGAGCGCATCCCTGGATTGCTCGGCGAGTTGCCGTTGATCCGCGTCATGATAAAAAATGGCGCTGCGGTCCATGTCAGTCAAGTATTGCGCGGCGCCATTTCGCAAACCGCTACAAGGGCTTTTTTAGGGCCTATATTTCAGGGTGGGTGGGGGGCAAAAAGGTGAGCGAACCTCCAGATGCAGCGGGTACCACACTCCAGCATGAGCCGCAGTCTATTTGTGAAGGAGACAGCATGTTCAAACGCATTTTGGTTGCGGTGGATGCGAGTCAAACCGGCGAACTTCCATTGGAGACGGCGATCCGGCTTGCTGCAGAGTCGCAGGCGCAATTGCGGATCGTGCATGTCGTCGATACGGCGAACGTCAATATCGGCGCCGAACTCGCCGATCAGTACAAGGTGTCGGCAAGCCTTGTCGACAACGCGCAGAAAATCCTGAATCCCGCGGAACGGATCGCGGATGCGGCCGGGGTCGCGGCCGAAGCCAGCGTCATCACGATCGATGCGCTGAACCAGCGCATTCCCGAGGCCATCGCCGAAGATGCAGAAGCCTGGTCAGCCGACCTGATCGTAATCGGTACCCACGGCCGTCGCGGATTCACCCGGCTGCTCCTCGGCAGCGTCGCCGAAGGGGTCGCGCGGCTGGCGACCAAGCCTGTGCTGCTGGTTCGGGGGAAATGACGCCTGCGTCTGTCAATCAGCGATCTGGCTCAGGTCTGCGGCCTACGAAAACCAGCGCAGGAAGGCAGCGGCTGTCAGTGCGAGGGTGGCCAGCGCGGCAAGGCCTTGGAAGGTGCGCCTGACGCCGGCTTGGGCCCATGCTCTGCCGCGCAGAAGGTATATGCCGACCAGCACGAATCCGCTGATCGCCGCCGCGATCTTGACGGCGAGGGCCGCCATGGCAATGTGGCTCAAATCAGGCGTCTCGCCATAGTAGTGAAGGCTGATGAGGCCAAACAGGGCGCCGCTGGCCATTTGCGCCCCCCATCCGACAAGAATGAGCCAGGCGAAGACACGCCCGTATTCCAGCCTGTCCTGTGGCCAAAGCGTGAATACCGCGCCACCCAGCACGGCGGCGGCGCCAAAGTTGTGCACCACCTGGGTCAGCGCATAGGCGAGGTTTTCCGGCCCCACGGGCTTATTTGACCGAGACCTGGACGCACTCTTCGACGCCGATCGGCACGTGGGCCTTGTTCACCACCTTGACGCAGATGTTGCGCTTGCCGGACGACAGGGTTTCCAGCGTATAGCTGCCCTTGAGCTGGCGCAGGATCCCGACTTCCTTGTTGTCGACGTAGACGTGGACATGGTCGCCGCGCGGGCCGGGATCGACGTCATAGACCAGCTTGTTTTCGTCCATCGCGTCGAGGCTGGCGCCGGCCGCCGGCGAAGTGATCGTCACCTTGCCTTGGCCCAAGCTGGTGGCCGGAAAGGCCAGCAAAAGTCCGAGCGCTGCGGGCGCGAGGAAATGTTTTCTGTTCATGACGGTCTCCTTCACAGTATATGAGAAACGCGCGCGCGGCCTTGGTGCGCGGCGGCTTACAGCCGGGCAAGATCCGGCGCTTCGGCACCGACCCAGGCCCGGGTGAACTGGTTGCGCACGGTTACGGCCGCGCCCGGTTTGCCCAGACGCTGATAGGTCGCCGCCAGGCCGTGCAGCGCCCAGCCATTGTTGGGCGCGCGCAGCAGGCTCTGCCGGAATACCGTCTCGGCCTCGTCCAGCTCGCCGGCGGCCAGCAGCACCGCGCCCAGCGACTGGCGCACCGGGTAATACCAGTAGGGCGGTTCCGAATAGGCGAGCGTGTCCTCCAGCGCCACCGCCTGCTCGAACTCGGCGCGCGCCTGCGCCCAGTCGCCGGCAGACTGGGCAATGCGGCCCAGCACCACGTGCTGCGCCAGCTCGATCACCTCCGGCGCGGGCACGCCGGCCTCAACCAGTCCGGAAAAGTCGGTGGCTTGTGCCAGGCGCCGCAGGGCGGCCACCTCGGCCCGCGCGGCTGCCGGCTCGCCGCGCCACGCCTGCGCAACGCCGCGCGCGTAGTGCCACATGGCCTTGACGTAGGGCAGTTCGTCGCCGGGGTCGGGCAGGGCGAGCGTGGTGGCGGGCGCGCTGAACTGGGCATGCACGAAGTAGGGTGCCACCAGGATCGGCTGCACCCAGGCGATGCTGCGCCCGGCGTCCTGGCTGACCACGCGCGCGAGCTTTTCCGACGCCGCGATGGCGCTTGCGCCGTCGCCCGCCATCTGCGCCGAGGTCATCAGGGAATGGATGTTGTGCGGGTAGTAGGCGAGTGGGTAGATGCCCTCGGGCCGGGCTTCGGCGAGGTAGGCCTCGTCCGCCGCCACCGCGCGGCGGTTGGCCTCGATGGCGTCCTTGTATTGGCCGACGCGGTAGTAGATGTGAAACGGCATGTGCACCAGGTGCCCGGCGCCGGGCATCTGGCTGCCAAGCCGGTCGGCGTAGGGCAGGGCGCGGCGGGGGTTGGAAGAGGCCTCCACCATGTGGATGTAGTAATGGATGGCGCCGGGGTGGTCGGGCTGGCGCTGCAGCACCTTTTCCAGCGCCGCGAGGATCTCGGCCGTGCGCCCCTTGGGACGCGCGCCCGCCGCCTCCCAGTAATCCCAGGGCGACAGGTTCATTAGGGCTTCGACATAACGCAAGGTGATGTCCGCATCGCGCGGATAGCGCGCCGCCACCTTGCCCATGGCCTCGGCGTAGGCCGCGTCGAGGGCGCCGCGCTCCGCCGCCGGGTCGCCGGAGTAGCGGCGGGCGAGCGCGGCGATGAGCTCCCGTTCGCGTTCGCGGGCCTTGGGCGCCAGCGCCTGCGCCCGGGTGATTGCGGCCAGCGCCGCGGCATTGGCCGTCGCGTCCATCGGAGCATTGATGTTAGGCCCCAGCACCAGCGCCTCGCCCCAGTGGCACATTGCGCAGTCCGGATCCAGGCGCTGCGCCTGGCGGAACGCCCGCGCCGCCTCGGCGTGATTGAAGGCGTAGGCGAGCTTCAGACCCTGGTTGAAATAACGCTGGGCGAGGGGATGGGTGGTGCGGACCGCAAAATGCAGTTTGCCGAGGTTGTCCCACAGCGGCGGGGGCGCAGACGCGGCGTCAGCGCCGGCCGGCACATCGGTCGGAAAGGGGCGCACCTCGGTCTTGGCGGCGGCAAGTTTCTGGTAATAGCCCATGAGGCGTCGGCTCTCGCCACTGCTCACGCAGGCGATGCCCTGACCCTGCAGCAGCGGGTCGAAATCGGGCTTGGCAGAAGCAGGGCCGGACGATTGCGCCATGAGCAGGCCACCTGTCAGCAGGCCGGCCGCGGTGAGCGCGTAAAGCAGGGGTCGGGTGGACATGATGAGGTCTCCTTTGCCAGAGGGCGGCCACGCAAACCGGGGGGCCGTATCGTGTGCTGTTTAGTCCAGCACGGGACCGAATCCAAGCCACCCTGGCGGCGCCGCCCTCGTTCCATAAAGACAACGCATGCACCGTCGGAGCGTCCCGGCACGCCGGTTTGGCCGTGGCCGGGTTCACGCCGCTTGCTGCTTGTACTCCACCCACTTGGCAACCTGCTCGTCCCAGTCGTCGGAGCGGAAGTAGGGGTTGGAGCGCGGTTCGCGGATCATGTTGGGGTCGATCGGGAGGTCCATGCCCTCGAGGAAATTGGCCAGGCCGATGCGCTCGATCATCTCGCCGGTGCGCTCGTGGTCGAGCGCGTTTTCTGCGAAGAAATCCAGGACGTTGCGCGCCAGTTCGTTCAGCTTCTCGAAGTCTTCGTCGGTCTCCAGCTTCATGAACGGGATGATCACGGTGCCCATGGTGGCGCCGATCTTCAGCACGCCCTTGCCGCCGATCAGGATGGTGACGCCCTTGTCCTTGCCGGGCAAAAGCCCGCCGGGGATGACGTTCAGGCAGTGCATGCAGCGCACGCAGTTCTTGTTGTCGATGCACAGGGTGTTGCCGTCGCCGAGGCGGGCAGCGGAGACATGCGCGCTGGCCTTGAACTGGTCGGAGGGCACCACCGTGATGGCCTTGGTCGGGCAGAGGCCGACCACGTCGTTGTATAGGTCGTGCATGCCGTGCACTTGGTAGTAGTCCTGCACCTGTTCCTCGTTGACGCGGATGTTGTCACGCCAGGTGCCGATGGTGGCCATGTCGGAACGCTGAATGGCGTTGACGCAGTCGTTCGGGCAGCCGGAGAACTTGAGCTTGAACTTGTAGGGCAGGGAAGGGCGGTGCATGTCGTCGAGGTTGTTGTTGATGACGGTGCGCAGCGCGCGCGCCTCGTCGAAGCAGGACATTTCGCAGCGCGCCGCGCCGACGCAGGACATCGAAGTGCGCAGCGCGGGGCCGGCGCCGCCGAGGTCGAAACCGATTTCGTTGAGGCCGTTGAACACCGCCTGCACGTTCGCGGTGCTGACGCCCTGGAACATGATGTCGCCGGACTGGCCGTGGAATGCAATCAGGCCCGAGCCGCCGTTGTCGACCCAGACGTCGCACAGCTTGCGCAGCAGGTCTGAAGAGTAGTGCATGCCGGCCGGCGGCTGCACGCGCAGGGTGTGGAATTCGGCCGCTTCGGGGAACAGCGGCTTGCCGGCCTCATCCTTCAGTTCGGTGAAGCGCGGAATGATGCCGCCGCCGTAGCCGAACACGCCGACCGTGCCGCCTTTCCAAAAGCCCTTGCGGGTTTCGTAGCAGGTTTCCAGATGGCCCATCAGATCGACCATCATGTCGTTGTCCCTGGCCAGACGCTTCAGACCGGTGACGAAGCTCGGCCAAGGGCCGCTCTCGAGCTGGTCGAGCAGGGGCGTGTCATGGAGGGTGCGAGTAGGCATGGCAGTCTCCGGATAAAAGGAAGACACCACCAATGTAGACAATACCCGACTAAATTGCTCGGGTTTATTCAAAGAATTCATACCCTCGGCACCGTGATGGTTCGAGCAAATTGTCTTTTGGTGACGCGGTGCTATACGCCGATTCTCATTGGCATTCGAGGAGTTCATCAGGTCCAGACGTGCTCACGATCCTGCTATTGGCCGGCTTGTCTGCGGGTCCTGCGGGGGCCCTGGACGATGCGCTCACGGTCAAGCTCGACGCGCAGGCAGAGAGGATCCGCCACACTGTTTCCTGAAGGCGGAAACACCCGGGTCGTCATAGAACTTTTGAATACCCCGCCGGGTGTCGCGCAGCCGGTACACAGCCATGCAGGACGCTGCGACAAGCTGGACAAGGCGCCGACATGGCCGCTGGAGGCGCTTAAAGGCGGGT
>JAABQU010000016.1 GCA_011391285.1 Thiobacillus sp. | reverse complement strand
AAACGGACCGATTCGGCCATCCGGTTGAAGGTACCGACCAGCTGGCCGATCTCATCCGGCCCTTCACCCGTCAGCTTGACGTCGAGATCGCCTTGCTCGATGCGTTTGCTGGCACGGGTCAGCGCCTCGAAACGGCGCACCACCCTGCCGATCGACAGGGCCAGCAGGATGCCTGTCAGCAGCAGGGTGGCAACGGCAATGATCAGGCTTTGCTGCAAATAGCGGGTACGTGCCTGCTGGATGAAGTCGCCCGACAGCACCAGCGTGATCTCGCCATAGCGCTGGCCGGAATATTCGACCGGCTGCTTCAGGAAGAAATCGGTTGTGTTACCACCGCTGCCGGTCTGGTGCACGATGCGGCTGCTGCTGTCGCGCACCTCGATCATTTTCAGCCCCTCATCGTGCCGCAGGGTCTCAACGATGTCGCGCACGCTGGCGTCATCCTGTTGTGACAGCGGCGCCAGCAGGGCCGCAACCAGCGTCTTTCCCACTTCCTGTACCCGTTGTTCGGCCTGTTGCTGCAATTCCTGGCGGGTGAGGTGCACGCCGTTGGCGATCAGAAACGCCAGCATCAGCGCTTCCACCGTCAGCGCGGCGAGGGTGAGCTTGTAGCGTAGCGAAAGCCGCTCCAGCCAACGCGTCATCGGACGTCACGCAGCAGTGCCTGCGCCTGCAATGCATAGGGACGGAAGGCGCGCAATTCGCTGCCGTCCACCTCGGCAAAACTGCCATAACCGCCGCGCTGCATGAATATCTTCCCCTCGGGGGTGGCGGTAAAGTTCAGCAGCGCAGTACGGATCGCCTGCGCCTCGCTGTCACGCAGGCGCGGGTGGGTGAGGTACATGAGGCTGGACAAGGGCGGCGTTTCGGCAAGCACGCGCAATTTCTGGCGGGTCTCGGAGGGCAGCAGATTATAGGGGTGCAATCCCAGCGCTGCAGCGTCGACGCGTCCATTGATGACCTGTACCACGGCATTGGTATGGGTGCCGGAATCCGTCGTGCGGTAATCGATGTCCTGCCTTAGGCCGTACGTCGCCAGTTCGGCCTGGATCGCCAACACGGCCAGGGCAATGGGATCGGCCATGGCAATGGTGCGGCCGCGCAACGCGTCCGGTTTGTCAATCGGCGAATCGGACTTGACCACAAGCAGGCCGCGCACCGGCTGCGTGTATTTGAGCAGCGGGCGGTAGCCGTTATCCTGCCGCGCCAGCCAGGCCAGGTGGGGTGCGGTCAGCAGGATGTCGTATTCGCCCTGACGGCTGCGCGCGACAAAGGTCTTGAAGTCTCGTGCGCTGTATACCGCGACCCTGCGCTGCAGATGCTTTTCCAGCGCGCTGGCCAGGGGACGGTAGATTGCGATGGTCTGCATCGCCGTCATGCTGGGGAAGACCCCCAGTATCAGCGGTTTGTCCGCACTGGCCGCGGGCCGTATGCCTGCGATCAGCAGCACACATCCAAGCAGAAAGGCGCGTCCGAGTTTCATTGCGCAACCTGCCTCGCGGACGGGATGTCGTGTTTCAGCAGGCGCCGGGTTTGGTCGAGATAGGGATCCATCGCGGCCAGGTCATGCTCCGCCATGGCAACGATCTGGCGGCCTTGCGGGGATCGATAGGCAAGCAGTGCATTCTGCAGACGGCTCCGCATCTCGGGTTTCACGCCCGGGTGCGTGGCAAAAACCAGCCGTGGAATCGTGGCGATTTCCCGCACGATGCGCAGGCGTTCCACTTCGCCGCCGCGGATTTGCGACATGCTGGCCAGGGTGGCGACAGCCATGTCCGCCTTTCCGCTTACCAGCGCGTGCACCGTGCCGCCGGGGCTGCCGGCGTCCAGCACGCTGAAATCCCGTTCGGCCTGTAAACCCTGCCCATCCAGCCAGTGTTCTGCCAACAGGCTCACCAGGCGGCTGCGCCCGGGGGTTGCAAGCGTTCTGCCGCGGAGGGCGGCAGCCGTGTCGTTTTCCGCCTCCTTGCGCGCCAGCAATAAAACCAGCGTATCGGGCAGGTAGCGCGCCAGCGGGTGCCAGCCCTGGTCCTGCTGGGCGAGACGAACCAGATGGGCCGCGCCGATCACCAGTTCGTAGTCGCCGGCCAGGATGCGGCGGCCAAACGCGGTGACGTCTTTTGCGGTCACGAGGCGCACCGGGCGGTTGAGCGCCTGGCGCAAATGCACCGCCAGCTTTTCGTGCTCAGCAATCAGCATGCGGGTGGGCTCATAGGGCTGCACGCCGACCACCAGTTCCTTGCCGGCGGCATGCGTCGGCACATGAATGGTGAGGCTGAGCAGACCAAGCCAGAGTGCAAATAAACGCAAGGTCGTTTTCCTTCCTTACAGGGACTTTTGCAGAACCTTGGATTTCCGCTTGTAGTTGTACAGTGCCTGTTTGCGTTTCGGGAGGTGATCGGGGCTGCTGTCGACGAAGCCGCGTTCCTCGAACCAGTGTTCGGTGCGCGTCGTCAGCACGAACAGCTTGTTGAAACCTGCTTTTTTGCCCCGCTTTTCGGCTTCCGCCAGCAGCAGGTCGCCGAAACCGCGTCCCCGGAAATCCTGGGCAACCGCCAGGCAGGCGAGTTCGGCCGCCTGTTCTTCCGGGAAAGGGTAAAGCGCGGCACAGCCGGCGATGACGCCATCGGACTCGAGCACCAGAAAGCGGTCGACTTCCATCTCCAGGAGTTCGCGCGAGCGCCGCACCAGGATGCCGTCGCGCTCCAGCGGTTCGATCAGGCCGAGAATGCCGCCGACGTCGTCGATGGTGGCGGCACGCAGGGTCTCCAGCGGCGCCGGGGTGATGAGCGTGCCGACGCCCTCGCGGGTGAACAGTTCGGACAGCAGCGCGCCGTCACGGTGACGGCTGATCAGGTGGGCGCGCTTGACGCCCTGGGTGCAGGCGGTGATCGCGCAGGGCAGGTAATAGGTCACGTCCTCGGGCAGCTTGCGTGACCTGCCGCGCCCCGTTTTTTCGAGCACCTGCCGCGCCTCGTTGACGGTAAGGGCGTTGTGGATGGCGCGCCCCTTGTCGGGGACACCCTCGGTATCCATCAGGAAAATGAGCTTGTCGGCCGCCAGTTCGACCGCCGCCTGGGTCGCCACATCTTCCAGGCTGAGGTTGAAGATTTCGCCGGTCGGCGAATAGCCGATGGGCGACAGCAGCACGATATCGTGCTGGTCGAGGCGGCGGCGGATCGCGGCAGCGTCGATCTTGCGTACCTCGCCGGTATGCAGAAGATCGACGCCCTCGCGCACTCCCAGCGGCTGTGCAGTGACGAAATTACCGGACGCCACCCGGATGTCGGCACCGGCCATCGGCGTGTTGGCCAGCCCCAGCGACAGCAGGGCCTCGATTTCAACCCGCACCGTGCCGGCCGCCTCCTTGACGCACGCGAGCGCGGCGTCGTCGGTGACACGCAGGCCGCCGACGTAGTGGAGCGCGGTGCCATTCTCGGTCAGCCGCGCCTCCACCTGCGGCCGCACGCCGTGGATCAGCACCAGCCGCACGCCCAGGCTGTTCAGCAGGTTGACGTCGTGTGCCAGTTGCACAAAATCGCCGTCCGCCACCAGTTCGCCGCCAAAGGCGATGACGAAGGTCTTGCCGCGAAAGCCGTGGATGTACGGTGCGGCAGAGCGGAACCAGTGGACGAAATCGGCGGTGTCTTTCAACGGAGCAGTCTGAGCGGAATTGAATACGCGAAGGATACCGAAAAACCTGCTGGACCATGCGAGGCATCAGCCCGCGCATGGGAACAAACGGAATATTCAGTCAGCGCTGTTCCATTTATGGAACAGCGCACCTGATTCGAACCGGGTGGCTGTGGGGTGCCGCCACCTAGAAATCGCCCCACAGCGTCTGCATCGCCGCCAGCGCCGCCAGCGCAGCGGTTTCGGTCCGCAGCACCCGCGGTCCCAGTCGCACCGGAATCGCCCCTGCGGCTTCGAGTGCGGCGATCTCGTCGACCTCGAATCCACCTTCGGGTCCAGCCACCAGCCAGTCCTGCGCGTCCGGTGGCGGCAGGTCGGCCAGTCGCGCCTCGGCCAGCGGCGACAGGAACAACAGTCGCCCGTGCTCTCCAGCGGGACGCCGGTCGCGCCCATGTGCAAGCGCATGGCCGAGCCAGTGCGCCAGCGTCAGCGGCGGAGCCAGCATGGGCACCTGGTTGCGCCCGCACTGTTCACAGGCGCTCGCCACCACGCCTTGCCAGTGCGCCACGCGTTTGTCGGCGCGCTCGCCCGCCAGCTTGACCACGCTGCGTTTGGCGGCGATCGGCTGGATCGCTGCCACCCCCAGTTCAACCGCCTTTTGCAGTGTGTAGTCCATGCGCTCGCCGCTCGATATGCCCTGAGCCAGCATCACGCGCAAAGGTGACTCGCGCTCGATGTCGGTAAAGCCGGTCACGCTGACTGCCGCCTCATCCTTCTGGATACGCTCGATGCGGGCGGCGTATTCGCCGCCACGGCCATTGAACAGGGTGATTGCATCGCCCACCGTCAGCCTCAGTGCACGCACGGCATGGCGTGCCGGGCCGGGTGGCAGGCTGAAACGGGCGCCCGGGGCGAGCGGCTGATCAAGATAAAAACGTGGCAAAGGCATCGTTGCTATTATGCAGGGGTTGATAGAAATTCTGCGGAGCGCGTCATGGTTTCCCTTACCACCCCTGTGTGCGACTTTGGCTGGGAAGCGCCCGACTTCAGCCTGCCTGGCGTCGACGGCAAGATCTGGACGCTGGCTGATGCGATGGGGTCGAACGGTCTGCTGGTGATGTTTATCTGCAACCACTGTCCATATGTCAAGGCCATTCGCCCGCGGCTGGTGCGTGATCTGGCCGAGCTCGAGACGCATGGCATTCACGCCATCGCCATCATGTCGAATGACCCGACCGAGTATGCAGAGGACACGTTCGACAACATGAAAAAAGTAGCAGCGGAATTCGGCTTTGGCTTTCCCTACGTGATCGACGAGACGCAGCAGGTGGCGAAGGCCTACGGTGCGGTATGCACGCCGGACTTTTTCGGCTTCAATCGCGATTGCGAACTGCAGTACCGTGGCCGCTTCGACGTATCGCGCAAGGAAACCGCGCCCGAGGGCGTGCGCCGCGACCTGTTCGAGGCAATGAAGGAGATCGCCGCAACCCAGCGTGGGCCGGCTGAGCAGATCCCCAGCATGGGCTGCTCGATCAAGTGGAAGGAGGCGTGACATGGTTGACCGTCAGCAGCACTGGGAAGGGGTTTATCGCAACAAGGCGGTCGACGAGGTCAGCTGGTTCCAGCCGCATGCCGCGTCGTCGCTGCGACTGATCGAGGGGTGCGCGGACAAGGATGCGCGCATCATCGATGTTGGTGGAGGCGCGTCGGTGCTGGTGGATGGCCTGCTCGACGCCGGCTACCGCAATCTGACCGTGCTGGACCTGGCCGAAACTGCGTTGGCCGCCTGCCGCACGCGGCTCGGCGCGCGCGCGCAGTCGGTGCAGTGGATTGCCGGCGACATCACCCAGGTCGAATTGCCGGCCGCGCACTACGACGTCTGGCACGACCGTGCGGTGTTTCATTTCCTGACCGATCCGGCCGACCGCGCGCGCTATGTCGAGCAGGTGCTGAAAAGCGTCAAATCCGGCGGCCACGTCATCGTCGCCGCCTTCGGCCCCGGCGGGCCGCTGCAATGCTCGGGGCTCGACGTGGTCCGCTACGCTCCCGACGCGCTGCACGCCGAATTTGGTGCGCCCTTCCGCGTGCTCGGACATGAAACCGTAATTCACCAGACCCCGGCGGGCAAGGAGCAGGAATTTGTCTACTGTTACTGTGTGCGTACCTGATCATGCTTGAAGACGTCAAGGCGCTGGTTCGGGAAGTCGCGCAGCGCGAAGTGACCCCGCGCTTTCTCAAGGTGGCGCACAGCCACAAGTTGGACGGCAGTCTGTTCACCGAGGCCGATTCGGAAACGCAGGCCGCGCTGGAGGCCGCGCTGCCGCGGATCAGGAATGTCCCGGTGCTGGGCGAGGAAATGACCGAGCAGCAGCAGCACGATGCCTGGGATGCCGGGCGCGACGGGCTGTGGTGCGTCGACCCGATCGACGGCACCTCCAACTTCGTCGCCGGGGTGCCCTATTTCGCCGTGTCGGTGGCCTATCTTTACAAGGGCGAGCGCATGCTCGGCGTGGTCTACGATCCGATTGCCGATGAAATGTTCAGTGCCGAGCGCGGTGGCGGAGCGCACCTCAACGGCGTGCCGCTGCCCCTGCGGGCGCCTGCAACCGAACTGCGCCGGGCGCTGGCCGGTGTGGAAATGAAGCGCATCGACCGCGAGCTTGCCGGCCGCCTGGCATCGTGGCCGCCGTATGCTTCGCAGCGCAATTTCGGGGCGTCCACGCTCGACTGGTGCTACACCGCCGCCGGACGCTTCGATATCTATGTGCACGGCGGACAGAAGCTGTGGGATTACGCCGCTGGCGCGCTGATCCTGGAAGAGGCGGGGGGGCGACTGGCCAGTCTGTCCGGCACGTTCGACATTGCCAACGTATGGGAGCGCTCGGTGGTGGCCTCGGCCAGCCCCGAATTGTTTGCATTATGGCGCGACTGGCTGAAAGCGGCCGGCGCATAAGCCACCGCATGGGCGGAATAAAAAGATTTTAGATTCGACTCCTGAGCCGGGGCTTGAGCTTGCTGGTTTAAACCCTTGTCTTGCTTCTTCTTTTGTCAGGTTTGGGTGCGGCTTGCGAAAGCCCGCCCTGCTGACGGATAATCAGGGTTTTTGCATATTCTGCCCAAGCTGCCCCTGCGCGGTTTTCCCGGGCGTGGAATGCGACGGTTTTTTTACTTAGCTGAAGGGAACGCAATGCCAACCCGTACCGACCTGTCCAATGCCATCCGCGCGCTTGCGATGGATGCAGTCGAAAAAGCCAAATCCGGCCACCCCGGCGCCCCCATGGGCATGGCGGAAATCGCCGAAACGCTGTGGAATCACCATATGCGCCATAACCCCACCAACCCCAAGTGGGCAGATCGCGACCGCTTCGTGCTGTCGAACGGCCACGGCTCGATGCTGATCTACGCCTTGCTGCACCTGACCGGCTACGA
>JAABQU010000015.1 GCA_011391285.1 Thiobacillus sp. | reverse complement strand
AGAAGCTGCGGACGCAGATCGCCGACCTGCAGCGCCAGGGGGCTTTCGACAAGCTGGCCGAGTTGCAGTACGGCAAGCTGCCGCAACTGGAGGCGCAACTCAAGGCGGCGGAAAAAATCGGCGCTGGCGACACGGCGGAGCAGCAAAAAAACAGGCTGTTGCGCACCCAGGTCGGCGCCGAGGAAATCGCCGAGGTCGTCTCGCGCGCCACCGGCATTCCGGTGAGCAAGATGATGCAGGGCGAGCGCGAGAAACTGCTCAGGATGGAAGACAAGCTGCACGATCGCGTGGTCGGGCAGGACGAGGCGGTGCGCCTGGTAGCCGACGCCATCCGCCGCTCGCGCGCAGGCCTGTCGGACGAGAACCGCCCCTACGGCAGCTTTCTCTTCCTCGGCCCGACGGGCGTGGGCAAGACCGAACTGTGCAAGGCGCTGGCGGAGTTCCTGTTCGACGCCGAAGACCACCTGATCCGCATCGACATGAGCGAGTTCATGGAGAAGCACTCGGTGGCGCGGCTGATCGGCGCGCCACCGGGCTACGTCGGCTACGAGGAGGGCGGCTACCTGACCGAGCTGGTGCGGCGCAAGCCCTACAGCGTGATCCTCTTCGACGAGGTGGAGAAGGCGCATCCGGACGTGTTCAACGTGCTGCTGCAGGTGCTGGACGACGGTCGCATGACCGACGGGCAGGGCCGTACCGTGGATTTCAAGAACACGGTGATCGTGATGACGTCGAACCTCGGTTCGCAGATGATTCAGCAGATGTCGGGCGATGATTACCAGGTCATCAAGCTGGCGGTGATGGGCGAGGTGAAGACCCATTTCCGCCCCGAGTTCGTGAACCGCATCGACGAGATCGTGGTGTTCCATGCGCTCGACGAGAAGCACATCGCGTCGATCGCGAAAATCCAGCTCGGCTATCTCGAAAAGCGCATGGCGCGGATGGACATGGCGCTGACGGTGGACGCCGCGGCGCTGGCGAGTATCGCCGAGGCGGGCTTCGATCCGGTGTTCGGCGCGCGGCCGCTCAAGCGGGCTATCCAGGAACGCATCGAGAACCCGCTGGCGCGGGCCATCCTCGAAGGGCAGTTCGCCGCCAAGGACCATGTCAAGGTCACCGCCAGGGGCGGCAAGCTCGAATTCGCCAAGGCCTAGGTCGCGTGACCGGGGATCCCGCCCACGGGGCGGGCACCCGCGCGGCCGCGTAGAATGCGGACAGTCCGAACTTCGCATTCGCGCCTCGCCGCAAGGCCCTCGCCGACCATGAGATCCGCCCGCCTGCTGACCGCTCTACTCCTCGCCACTGTGGCGCCGGCGCTCTGCCTTCCTTCGGAGACTTTTGCGGCCGCGCCGGCCCTGCCGCCGCAACTCGATGCCGATGGCCAGGCCGAGTACCGCGGCTTCCTCGAGGCCCCGGCGCACCGCGCCTTCGCCGTCGCCCCCGGCGGCGCCTTCGGCTGGTCGGCCGAGAAGGGTGCCGCCACCGAGGCCGAGGCCGAGGCGCTGGCGCGCTGCCAGGCCAACACCCGGCAAAAATGCGTGCCCTACGCCGTCGACAACCAGACGGTGTTCGATGCCAAAGGCTGGCCCAAGCTGTGGGGCCCGTATGCGACGGCCGAGCAGGCCAAGCGCGCGCCGGTCGGCCGCGAGGTCGGCCAGCGCTTTCCCGATCTGGCGTTCGCCGCGCCGGGCGGCGCCAAACGGAACGTGAGCGGGCTGCGCGGCAAGGTGACCATCCTGCACTTCTGGGGCTCGTGGTGCGGGCCCTGCCGGCGCGAGATGCCCGACCTGCAGAAACTTCACGAGCGGATCCGCTCCCGCAGCGACGTCGCGCTGGTGCTGCTGCAGACGCGCGAGCGCTTCGAGGTGTCGCAGCGCTGGGCCAAGGGCCAGAACATCAAGCTGCCGCTGTTCGACTCCGGCTCGACCGGCGAGAGCGACGACCACTTCCAGGTCGCCGGCGGCACGAAGATCCGCGACCGCGAGATCGCCGCGCGTTTTCCGACTACCTACGTGCTGGACAAGCACGGCGTGGTGGTCTTCGCCAACGTCGGCCCGGTTCACGATTGGCGCCAGTACGAGGCCTTCATCCTCGACGCGGCGGCGCGTTCCGGCAAATAAAAGAGATATCCGGAATTTGCTGCTGAATTGAAAAGGGATGATCTCTCCTCGGACCCGCGTGTAGCATAAATCGAGCGTAGCCATTCGCCGCGAGGCCCAAAGGATCGGCAGCGGTCGTTCGCGATCCCGTACACAAGCAACTGCCGAAACGGCTGTTGGTGCATATGCCACATCCTTGTGCCGGGCGCGTATTTCACGGCCGACCATGGTCTTGGCAGGGGCTTTGATCCATATCAAGGCGGCCTTGACCCTAAGTTATAGGGTGTCGATAAATCATCAACGAACGATTGCCCCGGGGAATTCTGCGGCCGTTTGTTTCGATTGACTCGTGGAGCGGACGACGCCTTCACGATTCTTTGATGACCCGATTACGGTTATTTCCCTGCGCTGGAGAACAATTGTGGCCCATAACGAGAACCCTGCTGCCGATCCCGACAAGGAGAGGTCATCCGACTGTTCGGTGCAACCCGCGTCGGCAGACCCTTCCGCACCTGGCCTAACGACCTCGCGCCGCGACTTCCTGAAAGGTGGCGGAATGCTCAGCGTTTCTGCGCTGATGGGTTCTGCGGCGTTGATGACGATGTCCGACGATGCAAAGGCCTCCACCGAGTGGGCCGAGCATTTCCAGAAGAACTACCGCCTGATGACGGACGAGGAAAAAGCCGAGGCGCGTACCCGGCTTGAACGGCGCTATTCGTCCGAGTACGGCAAGAAGGTCGCTGTCGATACCACCGGGCCCCAGCCCGGCGTGCTCATGGGCTACGCCCTGAACGTCAGGAAGTGCATCGGCTGCCGCCGCTGCGTCCATGCCTGCGTCGAGGAGAACAACCAGTCGCGCGGCACGCGGCCCGGGGAAAAGATCGAGTGGATCCAGGTGCTGCGCATGGAGCGCGGCGAGTTCTCCAAGGACAAGATGAATCACGGCTATCCCGAGGGCCTCGGCATCCAGGTCGGCGGCAATGCCTACACCCCGGCCGGCCAGGTGCTGGAAGGCCAGTACCACTACAACCCCGAGGCCGTTCCGGAAAAGGACGCCACCTACATGCCGATCGCCTGCATGCAGTGCGAGAAGCCGCCCTGCGTCAAGGTCTGCCCGGTGCGCACGACCTACCGCGAGGCCGACGGCCCGGTGGTGATCGACTACAACTGGTGCATCGGCTGCAAGATGTGCATGAACGCCTGCCCCTACTGGTCGCGCCGCTTCAACCTGACCAAGCCGGTGCTGCCGAAGGACGAGATGAACCCGGTGACTCATTACCTGGGCAACCGTCCGCGCATGCGCGGCGTCGTCGAGAAGTGCCACTGGTGCCTGCAGCGCACCCGCCACGACCGCTACCCGGCCTGCGTCGAGGTCTGCCCGGTCGGCGCCCGCAAGTTCGGCAACCTGCTCGATCCGGAAAGCGAAGTGAGCCTGATCCTGGCCCGGAAGAACGTGTTCCGCCTCAAGACGGAGCTCAACACCTTCCCGAAATTCTTCTACTTCTACGATTGAGGAGCCGGCCGTGCAACAACTGATCAGTTTCACTACCGACTACACCCGCTACGTGCTCAAGGGCGGCACCAAGTTCTATGCCTGGATGGGCGTTCTTTCCGCCTTCATCTTCGCCATGCTCTACGTGTTCTACCTGCAGAACACCGACGGCCTGATCGTCACCGGCATGACCAGCCAGATCAGCGACGGCCTGTACCTGGCCAACCTGGTGTTCCTGGTGGGCGTGGCGGCCGGGGCGGTGACCATCGTCTTCCCGGCCTACGTCTATCATCACGAAGGCATGCACAAGGTGGCCGTGCTGGGCGAAATGCTGGCCATCTCGGCGGTGATCATGGTGATGGTGTTCGTCTTTGCCCACATGGGCCGGCCCGACCGCCTGTGGCACATGATTCCGCCCTGGGGCATCTACAGTTTCTCCTCGATGCTGGGCTGGGACGTGATGGTGCTCAACGGCTACCTGGTCCTCAACTTCATCTGCGGCTTCTACTACCTGTGGTGCAAGTACACCGGCAACCCGATCAACAAGAAATGGTTCATCCCGCTGGTTTATGTCGCCATTGCCTGGGCGCTGTCGATTCACACCGTGACGGCCTTCCTGATGGCCAACAACCCGGCGCGCCCGATGTGGTTCCACAGCATGATGCCGATCCGCTTCATCGCCACCGCCTTCGCGGCCGGCCCGGCGCTGATCATCCTGATCTTCCTGGTCATCCGCAAGAACACCAGGTTCTGGGTCGATGACAGCGCGATCAAGCTGCTCACCACGATCGTCCAGTTCTGCCTGGGCATCGCCATCTTCCTGACCCTGTCGGAAGTCGTGGTCGAACTCTACGCCCGCACCGAGCATGCCAACGGCCTCTACTACCTGATGTTCGGCCTGCACGGCCTCACCGGGCTGGTGCCGTGGTTCTGGAGTTCGCTGGTGCTGATGGTCGGCGCGTTCGTGATGTTCTTCATGCCGTCTTTCCGCAATGACTTCAACAAGCTGCAAATCCCCTGCGTGATGGCCTTTGCCGGCATCTGGATCGAGAAGGGCATGGGCCTGATCGTCCCCGGCTACATCCCCTCGCCGATCGGCGAAGTCACCGAGTACCACCCGAGCTTCGTCGAGTGGCTGATGGTGCTTGGCATCTGGGCCTTCGGTTTCTTCATCCTGACCATTTTGCTCAAGGGCGCCATCGGCATCATGCTGGGCGAGATCAAGTTCGGCGGCCAGGCCGTCGCGGCGAAGTGAGAAGACGATCATGAAAAAACTTGCATTCCACACGATGATCCTCGCCTTCTGCTGCGGGATGATGACGTCCGCGCTGGCGCAGGACCCCAAGGCCGCTACGGCACAAGCATCCGCGGCGCAACCGCCACAGGAAACGGTCTGCTTCGAAAGCCGCAAGGGCGCGTCGGAAGTCACCAAGCGCGACCTCAAGCCCGGCTGGCCCAACGTCAAGTGCTCGCCGAAAACCGGCGCGGTGCTCTGGTGGGGCGATGCCTACGACGGCACGGTGCCGATGGGCAAGATGCCGGGACTCGAAAAGATCCCGGAAGGGCACGCGGTCGTCAAGCCGCGCTCGGAAAAGTTGGCGATATTGCCGTTATGCGGTACCGCGTGCCACAACGGTGTCGGACCCAAGTTCACTCCGCCGACATTGCCGAAGGACAAAAAGCCGATACCGATCCCGACGATGGAGGGCCTGCTGCCGGACGCCAAGGACCTGCAACATGGCCGCGGCCGCATCTGGTGCCTGGATTGCCACCACACGACCAAGCGCAACATGCTGGTGGACAACTACGGCGATCCGGTCAGCATCGATCAGCCGCAACTGCTTTGCGGCAAGTGTCACGGCGACAAGATGCGCGACTGGCGCGACGGCATTCACGGCAAGCGCATCGGCGAATTCGCCAGCACGGGCAAGAAGCGCTGGTTCACCTGCACCGAATGCCACAATCCGCACAACGTCCAGGATGGCGCCCGCAACCGCGGCTTCGTCCAGATCGCGCCGGAAGCGCCGCCCCAGCTGCCCAAGGGCATGAAGGACGCCAAGTACGAACGCGTGCACGGCATTGCCCACTGATGCCGGATTCATCTGAAAAACCGAATCCGGTCCGGGGCGATCCCACTTGGGTCGCCCCCGCCCTGACGCGCGAAGAAAAGACGCGGAACGTCGGCAAGACGCCCGTCTTCTTCGGACCGCCGCTCGCGATCCTCACCGACGGCCACAAGAACACCATGGAGATCAGCGGCAAGCTCAACCGCACCGCCGAGCGCTACCTGGAAATGCTCAGGTATCACGGCATGGAGCTCACCGAGCCGGAACGGAAGTGCCTCGCCCATATCTGCAACATCGGCTTCATGTCGCCGCTGGAAATCCGCGAACTGCCCCTCGAGGTGGAACTCACCAGATTTGAATGCGATGGACTGGACAAGGCCGCGCTGGCGGCGAAGCTCGAATCGGCGAGCTTTGCCGACCTGGTGGCCGTCGTCGAATCGCTGGGGTTCTGAGCGCTTGCGCGGCTACTTGCGCTCGATCAGTTCTATCTTGTAGCCGTCCGGATCCTCGACGAAGGCGATCACCGTACTGCCGCCCTTCATCGGGCCCGCCTCGCGGGTGACCTTGCCGCCACGCGACTTGATGTCGGTGCAGGCGGCGTAGGCGTCATCCACCGCCAGCGCGATGTGGCCGTAGCCGGTGCCGATCTCGTAGCGCTCGACGCCCCAGTTGTGGGTCAGCTCGATCACGGTGCCGTCCTTCTCGTCCTGGTAGCCGACGAAGGCCAACGTGAATTTTCCTTCCGGGTAGTCATTGCGGCGCAGGAGGCGCATGCCGAGGACTTCGGTATAGAAGGCCAGCGACTTGTCGAGGTCGCCGACGCGGAGCATGGTATGCAAAATTCTCATGAGGTATTCCTTTCAAAGAATGGGCAGTGAAGTGGCGCGCAGCTTGAGTTCGTCGCGCGCCGCTTGCCAGTCCGGACAGATCGACTCGACCACGGCCCAGAAGCGCTTGCTGTGGTTGAGTTCGATCAGGTGGGCCGCTTCGTGGGCGACCACGTAATCGCCCAGGTGCGGCGGCAGGTGGATCAGGCGCCAGTTGATGCGGATGCCGCTTTCTTCGCTGCAACTGCCCCAGCGCGTGTGCGCCGACGACAGGCTGAGTTTCGGGGCCGCCAGTTCGAGCCGGGCGGCATAGTGGTCGAGGCGTTCGGTGAAATGCGCCAGCGCCCGTTTTTGCAGGGCGCGCCTTGCCAGCTGGCCGAGGTCGGCTTCCGGGCGGGCTTCGAGGACCAGGGTATCGGCGATCCAGCGCACCCGGTTGGCGCCGGGCAGGACGCGCACTTCGGCCTCGCCGCCGAGCAGCGGCAGGCGCGCGCCCTCCTTGATTCTGAGGTGGCGCGGCTGGCTGGCATGCGCCAGTTCGTCGAGTTTCTTCAGCACCCAATCGCCATGGCCCTGGACGAAGGCCT
>JAABQU010000014.1 GCA_011391285.1 Thiobacillus sp. | reverse complement strand
CCACCGTGCCGCCGATGGGGATGCGCGCGACCTGGTCGCAGCTCTGCTTGACCAGGCGGCGGATGCCGGCGCCTTCGGCGCCGAGCACCCAGGCAATGCCGGTCTTGGCGTCGATGCCGGACAGGGGCTGGTCGCCGTCCATGTCGGCGGCGATGACCCAGATGTTGTGTTCCTTGAGGTCTTCGATGGTGCGCGCGAGGTTGGTGACCATGATGTAGGGCACGGTTTCGGCGGCACCCGAGGCGACCTTTTCCACCGTGGCGTTGATGCCGACGGCGTTGTCCTTCGGCGCGATGACGGCGTGCACGCCGAAGGCGTCGGCCGAACGCATGATCGCGCCCAGATTATGCGGATCGGTGACGCCGTCGAGGATGACCAGCAGCGGCGGACCCTTGATGTTTTCCAGCACTTCGTCGAGCGAATGCGTCAGCGCCACCGGCTTGACGCGGGCGACCACGCCCTGATGATTGGCGTTCTTGCCGACCAGCCGGGTCAGGCGATCGGCTTCCACCTGCGCGAGCCCGACCTGGTTGTCCTTCGCTTGTTTGACCAGATCGCGCGCGCGCGCATCGCGCCGGGTCAGATCAAGATAAATTTCCAGTACGCCGGATGGGTCTTGCCGCAGCCGCGCCAGCACGGCATGAAAACCATAGATCAGTTTTTCGGCGGACTTCTCGCTCATGGCTTCCTGCCGCCCGATTTTGATTTGCCGGATCGAGGCTTGCCGGATTTCTTTTCAGATGCCGATTGCGAGAACGCGCGCTGCATGTCCTGGGCAGAGGTGTCCTGTTCGACCAGGCTGAAATCGATCTTGCTGGTCTCGATGTCGGCGCGCATCACCTTGATGCGCACGCGGTCGCCCAGGCGATAGCTTTTCCCGGTGCGCTCGCCGAGCATCATGTGCTTGGCCTGGTCGAAGTGGAAGTAGTCCTGGCCGAGTTCGGAGACATGGACCAGGCCCTCGATGAAGATGTCGTCGATCGCCACGAACATGCCGAAGCTGGTCACCGCGCTGACGGTGCCGTTGTATTCGTCGCCGATCCGATCCTGCATGAAGTAGGTCTTCAGCCAGGCGTCGACGTCGCGGGTGGCGTCGTCGGCGCGGCGTTCGGTCATCGAGCAGTGGGTGCCGATTTCGGCCAGGCCCTTGGCGGGCAGTTTTTCGCCGTTCAGCACGGCCTTGATGCCGCGATGTACCAGCAGGTCGGGATAGCGACGGATCGGCGAGGTGAAGTGGGTGTAGGCCTCGTAGGCCAGGCCGAAGTGGCCCTTGTTGTCCGGGCTGTAGACCGCCTGCCGGAGCGAACGCAGCATCACGGTCTGCAGCAGGCCATGATCGGGACGATCCTTGATCTTCTCCAGCAGCGCAGCGTAGTCCTTGGCGTGCGGCTTTTCGCCGCCACCGAGATCGAGGCCGAATTCGGCGAGAAAGCCGCGCAGCGCAGCGAGTTTCTCCGTCGTCGGCCCTTCGTGCACGCGGAACAGCGCGGGCTGCTTGTTCTCGTGCAGGTAGTCCGACGCGCAGACGTTGGCCGCCAGCATGCATTCCTCGATGATGCGGTGGGCGTCGTTGCGGATCACCGGCACGATCTCCCTGATCTTGCCCTGGTCGTCGAAAATGATCTGCGTCTCGGTCGAGCCGAAATCGATGGCACCGCGCTTGGCACGCGCCTTCAGCAGCGTGCGGAACAGCTTGTCGAGCGCCTGCAGGTGCGGCATCAGCGCAGCCTGCTGCTTGTCCGGCTGGGCGGTGCCGGAGAGCCAGTCCCACACCTGGTTGTAGGTGAGGCGCGCGTGCGAAAAAATCACCGCCGGGTAGAAACGGTATTCCTTGACGCTGCCGGTGCTGCTGATCTGCATGTCGCACACCATCGCCAGGCGGTCGACTTCGGGGTTGAGCGAGCACAAGCCGTTGGACAGCGCTTCGGGCAGCATGGGGATGACCCGGCGCGGGAAATACACCGAGTTGCCGCGGTTGAAGCCTTCGCTGTCGAGCGCATCCCTGGGTTTCACGTAGTGGCTGACGTCGGCAATCGCCACCACCAGGCGGAAGCCGCTGCGGCCGAGCGGTTCGCAGTACACGGCGTCGTCGAAATCGCGCGCGGTCTCGCCGTCGATGGTGACGAGTGGCAGATGGCGGATATCCTCGCGCCCCTCCATGTCCTTCTTCAGCACCTTTTTCGGCAGCTTGGTTGCCTGCGCCTCGACCTCGGGCGGGAACACGTAGGGCAGGTCGTGCTTGCGCAGCGCGATCTCGATTTCCATGCCGGGGCCGGTAAAGCTGCCCAGAATCTCGGACACCCGCCCCACCGCCTCGTTGTGCGCGCCGGGCTGGGTGATGATTTCCACCGTGACCACCTGTCCGGAACGTGCGGCACCCGCATGTTCGGCAGGCACCAGGATGTCCTGGTTGATGCGGCGGTTCTCGGCGATCAGGAAGCCGACGCCGCCCTCGGTGTAATAGCGGCCGACGATGAACTGGTTGACGTGCTCCAGCACCTCGACGATCTTGGCCTCGCGGCGGCCGCGCCGGTCGAAGCCGGCCACCCGCACCAGCACCTTGTCGCCGTGCAGCACGCGGTGCATTTCCTTGGGCGACATGTAGAGGTCGTCGCCGCCCTCTTCCGGCACCACGAAGCCGAAGCCGTCCGGATGGCCTTCGACGCGGCCCTTGATGAGGTCGAGCTTCTCCGGCAGACAGAGCTGGCGTTTGCGGTTGAGCATCAACTGGCCATCGCGTTGCATCGCGCCGAGACGGCGCTGGAACAGGTCGCGTTCGGCTTCGGTGATCAGCAGTTGCTCGGCAAAGGCGTCGGCATCGACCGGGCAGCCCGCATCGGTCAGCAGTTGCAGGATGTATTCACGGCTGGGCAGCGGCGACTCGTAGCGCTCGACCTCGCGCTCGTAAAAGGGGTCGGCCCGACGGATCGCCGGAATCTGGTGTTTGCTGCCGCGACTGCGGGATTTTTTTGTAGTCATCTTCGTTGACAATCTATTCTCTGCTCTCTAGAATGCGCGCCTTATTGCCCAGATGGCGGAATTGGTAGACGCGCACGGTTCAGGTCCGTGTGCCGCAAGGTGTGGAGGTTCGAGTCCTCTTCCGGGCACCAGATGTAAGCAAAAAGCCGACCTCGTGTCGGCTTTTTGCTTTTGTAATGCCGATTCCAGCCATTACCCCTCATAGGGGTGGCGACGCACGATCGTCTCCACCCGGTCCGGTCCGGTCGACACCACGTCCACCGGCACTTCGCACAACGCTTCCATCCGCTTCAGGTAGGTCTGCGCCTTCTGCGGCAGCTTGTCGAACTCCTGCACGCCCACGGTGGTATCGCTCCAGCCCGGCAGATCTTCGTAGATCGGCTCGACATCGGTGATCGATTCCGCACCCACCGGCAGGATGTCGCAGGTCTCGCCGTCGATCTTGTAGCCCACGCACACACGCACGGTTTCCAGCCCGTCCAGCACGTCGAGCTTGGTCACGCACAGGCCGGACACGCCGTTGATCTGGATCGAACGCTTGAGCGCGGCGGCGTCGAACCAGCCGCAGCGGCGCTGACGACCCGTGGTGGCGCCGAATTCATGGCCCTTCTCGCCGAGATACTGGCCGACGTCGTCGAACAGTTCGGTCGGGAACGGTCCGGAACCGACGCGCGTGGTGTAGGCCTTGGTGATGCCCAGCACGTAGTGCATCGCCGACGGGCCGACGCCGGATCCGGTGGAGGCGCCGCCGGCGGTGCAGTTGGACGAGGTGACGAACGGGTAGGTACCGTGGTCGATGTCGAGCAGCGTGCCCTGTGCGCCTTCGAACAGCAGGTTGCCGCCGGCCTTGTTGACTTCGTAGAGGCTGCGCGGCACGTCGGCCACCATCGGCTTGAGGCGCTCGGCCATCGCCATCATGCTGTCGAGCGTCTGGTTGAAGCTCACCACCTCGGCCTTGTAGTAGTTCTTCAGCATGAAGTTGTGGTGATCCAGCACTTCGCCCAGCTTGGCGGCGAAGCGCTCGCGGTAGAACAGGTCCTGCAGGCGCAGCGCGCGGCGCGCCACCTTGTCTTCGTAGGCGGGGCCGATGCCGCGCCCGGTGGTGCCGATCTTGCCGGCGCCCTTGGCGATCTCGCGCGCCTGATCGAGCGCCACGTGGTGCGGCATGATGAGCGGACAGGCTTCGCTGATTTTCAGGCGGCTGGCGACGTCGATGCCGGCGGCTTCGAGCATGTCCATTTCTTCCAGCAGCGCGTCAGGCGACAGCACCACGCCGTTGCCGATGTAGCAGGTGACGTTGTCGCGCAGGATGCCGGACGGGATCAGGTGCAGCACGGTTTTCTTGCCCGCCACCACCAGGGTGTGGCCGGCGTTGTGACCGCCCTGAAACCGTACCACGCCCTGCGCGCGGTCGGTCAGCCAGTCGACGATCTTGCCCTTGCCTTCATCCCCCCACTGGGTGCCGATGACGACGACGTTTTTTGCTGCCATTTTATTGCTCCCTTTATTGTGCATCCGAGCCGACGTGGGCCAGCTCGCGTAAATCCAGACTGAAACCGGTTGCCGGACGTGCCCGGCCGAACACCCGCCCTACTTCGTCGTAGCGCCCACCCTGCGCGATCGCATGGCTGCGCCCGCCCGTGTAAGCGGCAAACACGACGCCGCTGTGATAGCCATAGCCTCGCAACTCTGCCAGATCATAAGCGGCCTCGACGGAGGCGAGTCCCTGATCGATCACCTCGAGGGTATCCAGCGCGGCCTGCACCGATGCCAGTTGCGGCAGACGCATCCGTGCCTCGCGCAGCACGCTGCGGTCGCCGTACAGCTGCGGCAACGCAGCAAAGGCATCGCGCAGGACCGCTGAAAGGCCGCCAGTCAATACTGCCACGGCGCTGCTGTCCTTGGCCTGCAGCGCACCGAACAGCTGATGTTCGATTTCGCCACCCAGGCCCGCTTCACGCGCCAGCGCACGGTAGACCCCGACGTGGCCGATGTCGAGCTGGACGGTGTTCACCCCGCACGCACTCAGGCCCTGCAGCATCAGGGTGAGGATTTCGAGATCCGCCTCGGCGCCGGCTTCCCCGTACAACTCGGCGCCGATCTGGATCGGCTCGCGCGAGCGGTGAAAACCGTCGGACTGGGCATGCAGCACGCTGCCGGCATAGCACAGGCGGTTCACCGCATTGGCAGCCAGCAGGTGCGCGTCGATGCGCGCCACCTGCGGCGTGATATCGGCCCGCACACCCATCAGCCGGCCGGACAATTGGTCGACCAGCTTGAAGGTCTTGAGGTCGAGGTCCGCCCCCACGCCGGTCAGCAGCGATTCGACGTATTCCATCAGCGGCGGAATCACCAGCTGATAGCCACGGCTGCGGAACAGATCGAGCAGCGCGCGGCGCAAGTCTTCCATGCGCCAGGCTTGCGGCGGCAGGACGTCTTCTACATTTTCAGGGAGCAACCAGGCGGTCATCTCGATTCAATACTTCAATTCAACATCATCAACAAAAAAACGCCGCCCAACATCGAGGCAGCGCCGATGAAACGCAACTGACCGTCGCTGAGTTCCAGCATCCGGCGAAAGCCGTCACGCCAGATGGCGGGGGCGGCAAACGGCAGCACCCCTTCGATCACCAGCAACAGGCCGACTGCAGCAAGCCAGTTCAATCCGGTCATTTACCGCCAGCGGCACGCGGGTTCTTCATGTATTTGAAGAAGTCAGCGCTGGGGTCGAGCACCATCACGTCGCTCTTGCTCTTGAAGCTTTCACGATAGGCTTGCATCGACCGGTAAAACGCATAGAACTCGGGATTCCTGCCGTAGGCTGCCGCATAGATCGCAGAGGCCTTGGCATCGCCCTCACCCTTGATGCGCTGGGCATCACGGTAGGCCTCGGCAATGATCACTTCCTTCTGCTTGTCGGCATCGGCCTTGATCGTTTCGGCCTCGGCCGCGCCGGTCGAGCGCAGTTGGTTGGCCACCTGCTTGCGTTCGGCCTCCATCCTGCGATAAACGTTTTCGGAAACGGTTTCCGGCAGGTCGACCCGCTTGATTCGCACGTCCACCACCTGCACGCCGATTTTGCGCGCATCCTGATCGGCCTTGGTACGAATCAGGTTCATGACCTCGTCACGCTGGCCCGAGACCACGTCGTTGATGGTGCGCTTGCCGAATTCGGCACGCAGGCCGTCGTTGACCGCCTGATTCAAGCGAATCTGTGCGCGGGTTTCGTCGCCGCCCACCGAAACGTAGAACTGCTTCGCATCGATCACGCGCCACTTGATGAAGGAATCCACCAGCACGTTCTTTTTTTCCGAGGTAATGAAACGCTCCGGTTCGACCGAATCCAGCGTCTGAATGCGCGTATCGAAAAAACGGACGTTCTGCACCAGCGGCAGCTTGAAATAAAGGCCGGGCTTGGTCTTGACCGATACCACCTCGCCAAGCTGGAACACCAGGGCGTTCTGCCGTTGGTCGACGGTGAACATGCTGGCGCTCAGTACCACCAGGGCGACCAGCAGGACGATCAGCAAGGTTCCGAGATGCTTGTTCATGGCCGCTCCTCCCGGTCACGGTTGCGTAAGGCATCGCGCGAACGTGTATCCACTGTTCCGGGGGTCATCGCAGCAGGCGGCTGCGTAGGCAATTCCGCCGCGCCACTGTAGGGCTGGCTGACGATCTGCTGTAATTTATCAAGCGGCAGGTAGAGCAGGCTGTTGCCGGCTTTCTGGTCTACCAGGACTTTGCTCGTGTTGTTCATGACGGTTTGCATGGTGTCGAGATACATCCGCTGGCGAGTGACCTGCGGCGCCTTCTGATATTCGGTGGCAATCTGGACGAAGCGGCTCGCTTCACCCTCGGAGTTGGCTATCACCGCCTGCTTGTACCCCTCGGATTCCGCCTTCAGGCGCGAAGCCAGGCCGCGGGCACGTGGCACCACATCGTTGAAGTAGGCCTCGGCTTCATTCTTCGAACGCTCGCGATCCTGACCCGCCTTGACCGCGTCGTCGAACGCCGCCTGCACCTGCTCGGGCGGCTGGATGTTCTGCAGCGTCACCTGGCTGATGCTGATGCCGGTGTCGTAGCGATCGAGAATCTGCTGCATCAGCACCTTGGCGCGCGCAGCGATTTCGGCACGACCTTCATACAGCACGAAATCCATTTTGTTCCTGCCGACGATCTCGCGCATTGCGGTTTCAGCCACCTGCAGCACCGACTCGTCGGGCGACCGGTTGACGAACAGATACGCCTTGGGGTCTTTCAGGATGTACTGCACGGCGAATTGCAGGTCGATGATGTTTTCGTCATCCGTCAGCATCAGCGATTC
>JAABQU010000013.1 GCA_011391285.1 Thiobacillus sp. | reverse complement strand
GGGATGCGTGTCTCGAATCCGCAATGGTGGCATTTCAATCGATGCGAGGTGCGGTGCAGCACCAGCCGCGCCGAGCAGCGCGGGCAGGGCGACACCCAGGCGCAGCTCGGGCAGTACAGCGCCGGGGCGTAGCCACGCCGGTTCAGAAACACCAGGGATTGTTCGCCGCGCGCCAGCGTGTCGGTGAGTGCCTGCACCGCGGTGCGGGTGAGTCCGTTGTCGAGCGGAATATGTTTGAGGTCGACGAGTTCAATGTCCGGTAGCCGCGCCTGGCTGATGGCGCGCTGCTGCAGTTCGATCAGCCGGTAGCGCCCGGTCGTGGCCTGCGCATAGCTTTCCAGCGAGGGTGTGGCGGAGCCGAGTATCACCGGAACATTGGCCTGCTTGCCACGCGCGATGGCGACGTCGCGCGCCGAATAGCGCAGGCCATCCTGCTGCTTGAACGAGGCATCATGTTCCTCGTCGACCACGATCAGCCCCAGCCGCGGCAGCGGCGCGAACACGGACAGGCGGGTGCCGAGCAACACATCGCAGTCGGGCGCGGCGAGCCAGTTTTCGGTGCGCGCCGATTCCGCCAGGCCGCTGTGCAGGGTGGCGAAGCGGCGTCCTGGAAAGCGGCGGCGAAAATGCTGTTCCAACTGCGGCGTCAGCGCGATTTCGGGGATCAGTACCAGCGCCTGCTTGTTCGTTGCCAGCACCGCGTCGATCAGGCGCAGGTACAGCTCGGTCTTGCCGCTGCCGGTGACGCCGTGGATCAGATGCACGCCAAACAGGCCGAGCGCGGGCAGCAGCGTCTCGAGCGCGGCCTGCTGTTCGGCGGTGGCGGGGGGCGATTCGGCCGTCCGGGCCGCGTCGGCTGCCGGCGGGGGAACGCGTGACCAGGCGGCCCAGCCGGCCGCCACCAGCGCGGCGGCGTGACGCCCCTGCTTTTGCGCGCGCAATGCCTCGCGGGACTGCGGTGCCGTTCGCAGGGTATCGAGCAGCGCGCGCTGCGCCTTGGCGCGTGCGGACGGTTCGGCCACCCGTCCGGCGTCGGTTACGGCCAGCCAGGGCGTCTCCGCGACAAAAGGCGTGGCGTTGCGCAGGCGCGGCGGCAGCGTGGCGAGCAGGACCGCACCCAGCGGATAGTGGTAATAGTCGGCGCAGAACTGCGCCAGGCGGAGGATGTCGGGAGCAAGGGCGGGGCGGTCATTCAGGATGCGGAGCACCTCGCGCAGCTTGTCGGTCTGGACCAGCGTGTCAGCCACCTGGTTCAGTGCGATGCCGACCTGGAGGGTGCGGCCGAAGGGCACTTCGACCAGACAGCCTGATGGCACGTCCCCTTGGCCGTCTGGCAGGACATAGTCGAACAACCGGTCAAGCGGTGTGTCGAGCGCGACCTGCAGGATGGACGGCATAGTTAGCGGAGAGTCTTGATTGAATGTCGGTAAATCTGCACTAAGTAGCTGTTTGACAAAGCTTATTCGATATTGTCCACGCAGGCTGTGGATAATTGTGTGAGTGATTTGTGTCGATGACCTTCAAACGCCCGTATTCAGATGAGGGGGCGTCATCGGCTAAAAAGTGGGCAGACGGACAAATCCAAATTAATCAATGACATACAAATCAGACTCGACTGTCAATAGATTGACACAAAAAAAGTGTGCTCGCATCGAAACTGTGCATAAGTTAACACTTCTATACCCGGAAGTTAGACCTGGGCCATGCCTTGATGGCCACACAAGCATCTGTTTTTATTGATTATTGTGCTGCTGAATGCCGGCGATTACCCAGCCCCCCGAGCCGCTGACCGGTTTGGTGAGGTGCCAGACCTCGTCCAGCGGCTCGGCGGCCTGATCGGCCGCTTCGCGCACCAGGCCGGTGAAGCGTACGCTGACGATGTGGTGATTGCCTTCATCGACGGCTTCCAGCACGTCGGCGTCGAGCGTCATCACGTCGGTGGTCTGCACGGCATCGCCGCGCTCGGCCAGCTGCATGCGGATTTCGGCAAACACTTCGGGCGAGGTGAAGGCGCGCAGATCGTCCAGATTGCCGGCATCAAAAGCGGCCTGCAGACGGATGAAATTGAGCTTGGCTTCGCGTGCGAAGGCGTCGGCGTCAAATCCGGGAGGGAAGCTGCCAACAGCACGGCTGCCACCGAATGCGGCGGAGGACTGGTCAAATGCGGCCGGCGTGTTTTGCGGCATGCCGGCGTATTGCATGGCTGGTGCGGGCGCATTGCGGCGCATGAACAAGCGGAACAGCATGAGCGCCGCCATCGCCAGCAGGGCCAGCATCATGAAATTGGCCATTTCCTCACCCAGTCCCAGGTGGGAAAACAACGCAGCCAGGCCTAGGCCGGCGGCAAGGCCGGCAATCGGCCCCATCCACGAGCGCTTCTGCGGCGCGGTCGCCGGCGTGGCGCCTGGCTGCTGGCGTTGCGGTGTGGGCGCGGCATCCTGCCTGGCCGGGGCCGTGCGCTGCATGCCGAAGGATTTGCTGCCGCCCATGCGGCGGGCCTCGGCGTCCGGCATGAGGAAGACGAAGCTGATGAAGACGGCAAACAGGCTGATCAAAATACGTTTCATGGTGAATCCAGGTTAATCAATACGGGAACAGGGCGCGGCCGCGGGCAAACATTCGCCCGTGCTACGCGGCGATGGGAGCTAGCCTGCGCGCACGGCACGGCTGCGGCTGTGCACTGCCTCGACCAGCACGCTGACATTGTCGGGGTTGGTGAACTGCGAAATGCCGTGGCCAAGGTTGAACACGTGGCCGGGGTGGTTGCCGTAGCTGTCGATGATGCGTGTGGCCTCGGCGCGGATGCTGTCCGGCGTGCCATGCAGGGCGCAGGGGTCGAGGTTGCCCTGCAGCGCCACCTGGCTGCCCACGCGGCGGCGTGCCTCGCCGATGTCGACGGTCCAGTCCAGCCCCACCGCGTCGGCGCCGATGCCGGCGATGGCTTCCAGCCAGTTGCCGCCGCCCTTGGTGAAGATGATGCTCGGCACGCGGCGGCCTTCGCGTTCCTTGATCAGGCCGGCGACGATGCGCTCCATGTAATCGAGCGAGAATTCCTGATACGCATGAGGCGTGAGGCTGCCGCCCCAGGAATCGAAAATCATCACCGCCTGCGCGCCGGCCTCGATCTGCGCGTTGAGATAGTCGATCACCGCGCGGGTATTGATTTCGAGGATGCGGTGCAGCAGGTCGGGGCGGCTGTAGAGCATGGTCTTGATGTGGCGGTAGTCGTCCGAGCTGCCGCCTTCGACCATGTAGCAGGCCAGGGTGTAGGGGCTGCCGGAAAAGCCGATCAGCGGCACCGAGCCGTCGAGTGCGCGGCGGATTGAGCGCACCGCGTCCATCACATAGCCGAGCTTGTCGTTGGGGTCGGGCGCGGAGAGGTCGCGGATTTCCCATTCGTCGCGCAGTGGACGCTCGAAGCGCGGGCCTTCGCCCTGCGAGAAGTAGAGGCCCAGACCCATCGCGTCGGGCACGGTGAGGATGTCGGAAAACAGGATCGCGGCGTCAAGCGGGTAGCGCGCCAGCGGCTGCAGCGTCACCTCGGTCGCCAGATCGGGCGTCTTGCACAGGGTCAGAAAGTCGCCGGCGCGGGCGCGGGTGGCGTTGTATTCCGGCAGGTAGCGGCCGGCCTGGCGCATCAGCCAGAGGGGGGTGTAATCAGTGGGCTGGCGCAACAGCGCGCGCAGAAACGTATCGTTCTTGAGGGCGGACATGGCTGGAGCCACAAAATAGGGCCGGGACGCAAAGCCGGCATTTTAGCAGGCTTGGTGCCGCTGGCCTTGAGGCGCTGGCGAATCAGCCGCGGCAGGCGCGTGACTCGCCGCGCCCGGGCGAGCAGGCCCGACCGGGATATCGAGGGTCAATGCATTTTTTTGCGATGTCGGCCTCAAGTATTGCCGAAGCCAGCCGATTACACCTGTCGAACTCCGCGTAAACCCTGTTTTCGTCAGTTTCCCCCAGCTTTCCTTGTCACGCCACGCGATGGACGCGTCCAGGAAGGCCTGTGTGTAAATACGTTAGAAGTACCTGTTTTGCTTAACCAACCCGCGTCGTAGGAGATCCTGATGCAACTGAAGAAACTCGCGGCCTGCGTGGCTGCAGTGGGTATGTCTGTGCCTGGCGTGGCCCTCGCCACCAACGGCATGCTGATGGAAGGCTACGGCCCCATTGCCGCAGGCATGGGTGGCGCCGCCATGGCGTATGACAATGGCACGGCAGCGCTGGCCAACAACCCGGCCACGCTCGCCCTGATGGCGAAAGGCAGCCGGCTCGACGTGATGGTGGGATATGTCGGCCCCGACGTCGAAACCTCCATGGGCATGGGCGAATCCAGCGCGGATGCGTTCTACATGCCGGCCTTCGGTTATGTGAACAAGCGCGACAATCTGGTCTACGGCGCGGGAATCTACGGCCAGGGCGGCATGGGCACCGAGTACGCCAATGGCGACATGGCGCAAGTGGGCGTGGGCCGGGTGATCTTCCCGCTGGCCTACAGCGTCAATGAGCGTTTCAACGTGGGCGGCAGCCTCGATATCGTGTGGGCGGGGATGGACCTGGTGGCCGATCTCAATCCCTTCAATCCGGGTAAAGAGATCGATTTCAAGGATGGCAGCGATTTCACCGGCGAGGCCAAGGGCTACAGCGTGGCGGCCAAGCTCGGCTTCACCTACAGGCTCAACGATGCCCTGACTGTCGGCGGTGTCTACCAGACCGCCGCCAACCTGCCCGACCTCAAGGGCGACGACTACAAGGTGACCGGTTTCGACATGCCGGCCATGGTTGGCCTCGGCCTTGCCTGGCAGGCGAACGACCGGCTGATGGTCGCAGCCGACGTCAAGGACCTGCTGTGGGGCAGCAGCATGAACACCGTGAGCATCTACCAGAATGGGATGCTCATCGCACCGTTCCAGCAGGACTGGGACGACCAGATCGTGTTGGCGCTGGGCCTGGCCTACAAGTTCACCGACGCCTTCACCGGCCGTATCGGCTACAACCATGGCAAGAACCCGATTCCCGATGAATTCGTCAACTACCTGTGGCCGGCGATCGTCGAAGACCACTACACCGTGGGCTTCGGATATGCCATAAACACGCAGTCGCAGATCAATTTCGGGCTGAGCTACGTGCCGGAAGTGACGGTGACCGGGACCGGTCCGCTACCGCCTTTCGGCAACGGCGGCATGACCATCGACCACAGCCAGGTGAACTGGCAACTGATGTACAGCTACACGTTCTGACCGGCGGCAGCTCGATCCTGGAAAGCCGGAGGCGTCCTGCTTCCGGCTTTTTTGTGGGCGCAAGCACCAAGCCGGATGGGGTCCGTTACGGCTGTTGCGCGTCCTGGGCAATGGTACCGGTTTCACTGCTGGCAGCGGGCGCAGCAGCTTCCCCGGCTGCCGGCTGGGCGGTTGCCGAACCACTTGGCGGCGCTTCGTCTTCCTGCGCGTCCAGGGCGGCCTGTTCGCGCGTCAGTTCGGACGAGGTATCGCTGTTGCAGCCGTTCAGCATCAGCAGGCTGGCCAGCACCGCCATCGTGGTGCAGGGCGCATGCCAAGGGTGGGCGCGCCCGGACTTGGCCGGTATGTCGAAGACTGCCCCGGCTCCGGCCCCGCTCCATTCATACAGTCGCATGTGTTCGTCGTTGAGGTGTTTCATGTCGAGCTCCATTATTAATGACCCAACAACGTGAATCGCATGCCATTCAATGAGGATTGGGGCTGGGCTCCCAGCTTGGTGAGTTCATCCTTGCTCAGGCGCGTGTCCTGGTTGGTGTCGAGTTCGGTGAATGTTTGCTCCTGACCGCCCTTGTCCCTGAATTCCTCCGAACTGATCGCGCCGTCGCCATTGCTGTCGTAGCTTTTGAAGATGTAGGCGGCTGCGGAGGACGCCGCGCCATCCGGGGGCGTCTCGGTGATGGACCGGGCCAGGGCGTATGCCGAGGCGGTACTCAGCAGGCCGGCAAGCGTGAGGGCCAGGAAAGGGGGGTGGATGGATTTCATGTCTATCTCCTGCTGGTTGATGAATGCGTCATGGGTGAATGCGGGTGCACTCAAGCAGGGAATAGCGATGACCGTGCCAGATCTGTTTCTATCAATAAAAACAAGAGGGTATACGGTCTGCGTGGAACGGGGTGGGGTGTTTCGCCTGTTCCGGCGGCGGATACGTCGCCTGTCGGCGACGGATCCGGGCGGGATTTGCCAAGCAATTGTTTTGATTAAATTGTTTTGTCATCGGTTGGCGACATGGCGGTCAAACCATGAAAAAAACGAAGCCAGTCTCCCCTGACCATGCGACAAGCGTTTCAAACGGCGGGCGGGTGTCGGCCCGTGACCAGCATAACCAGAAACACCACCAGTCCGACGACGAACAGCACTTTGGCCGTCCAGGCAGCGGTACCGGCCAGCCCGGCAAAGCCGAAAACGCCGGCGACGATTGCGACAATCAAAAACGTGATGGCCCATCCAAACATGCTGTTCTCCTCTCGGGGTTGATCAATGCGCCCGGAGGCGCGTTTGTCCCGTTGCAGAGGGCGTGCCAATCGAAGAAAGCGTTTTGTTAACAGGCACCTGGCCTGGCGGCGCGGTAATCGGGTGGCAACTGGACAGGAAAGGCGTCGCCGCTGCCCGACACTCAACTGTCGTCGCGATCCTTGAACAAGGCGGGGGTGAGGCCGTGGCGCTGCAGCAGCCGGTACACTTCGGTGCGGTTGCGTCCGGCCAGCCGCGCCACTTCGCTGACCTGGCCGCGGGTGAGTTTCAACAGGGTGATCAGGTAATCGCGCTCGAACGCCGAGCGTGCCTCGGCCAGCGGCTGGATCTCGGCCGGCTTGTCACGCAGGGCGCGCGCCACCAGGCTCGCCGGAATGGTGGAGGTGGTGCACAGGGCCACGCACTGCTCCAGCACGTTGTGCAGCTGGCGGATGTTGCCCGGCCAGTCGGCCGCCGCCAGCATGTCCAGCGCGTCGGGGGCAAAGCCATGGATGCGGCGGCGGTATTTCTCGGTCAATGCAGTGAGGAAATGCCGCGCCAGCAGCGGGATGTCCTCGCGCCGTTCGCGCAGCGGCGGCAGCGTCAGGGTGACCACGTTGAGGCGGTAATACAGGTCCTCGCGGAATTCGCCGCTGGCGATCGCGTCTTCCAGATTGCGGTGGGTGGCCGACAGGATGCGCACGTCGACCGGGCGCGTTTCGGTCGCGCCGACCGGTCGGACCTCGCCTTCCTGTAGCACGCGCAGCAACTTGACCTGCAGCGGCGGGGGCATGTCGCCGATCTCGTCGAGAAACACCGTGCCGCGCTCGGCGCTCTGGAACA
>JAABQU010000012.1 GCA_011391285.1 Thiobacillus sp. | reverse complement strand
GCCGGTAAAGCCCAGCAGCGCACCCGCCGCCCCGCCCACGCCGCTGCCCAGCACGCCACCATGCGCATCCGGCAGCGCCACCGCCCAGTGCCAGGTGCGCAACCATTCGACGCCCGCGCTGGCCAGCAGCAGCAGGCCGAAACCACCCAGCCGGATCCAGCGCTGGTGTCCCTGCGCCAGTGGCGTCTCGTCCAGATGACGAAACGTATGAATGACATAGCCCAGCGCCAGGACCACCCACCACCACGCCGACACGCCGAACAGCATCAGCAGCAGATCCGACAGCCAGGCGCCGCTTCGTCCACCCAGGTTATGCAGGGCCTCGCCGTCGCCCGTGGTACTGAAGCCCGGATCGGCCACATTGTGCGTAAGCAGAATCGCCGCCAGCAAAAGCGCGGCAAACCCTACCAGCAAGGCGCGGGCTTCGCGCAGCAGGCGCTGCATGCGGGGAGGCAGGGGCTGGGACAAACGGGAAGCGGGGCGCGCCATGGGAAGGTAACAAGCAAAAGTGCGGTGAATTATACCGGGTCGACGACATGGAAACGCTGCCGCCAAGTTTGGTTAGAATAGTCTGCTTTCCCTCACCCCTGCACATACGCCATGGACACCACACACCACAAGCTCCTCATCCTCGGCTCCGGTCCCGCCGGCTATTCCGCCGCGGTCTATGCCGCGCGCGCCAACCTGTCCCCCGTCATCATCACCGGCATGCAGCAGGGCGGCCAGCTGATGACCACCACCGAAGTCGACAACTGGCCGGCCGACGTCGACGGCGTGCAGGGCCCCGAGCTGATGGACCGCTTCCAGCGCCACGCCGAGCGCTTCAAGACCGAAATCATCTTCGACCAGATCCACACCGCCAAGCTCACCGAAAAGCCCTTCACACTGATCGGCGATTCCGGCACCTACACCTGCGATGCGCTGATCATCGCCACCGGCGCCTCCGCCATGTACCTCGGCCTGCCGTCCGAGCAGGCCTTCATGGGCAAGGGCGTGTCGGGCTGCGCCACCTGCGACGGCTTCTTCTACAAGAACCAGGATGTCGCCGTCATCGGCGGCGGCAACAGCGCGGTCGAGGAAGCGCTGTATCTCGCCAACATCTGCCGCCACGTCACCGTGGTACATCGCCGCGACACCTTCAAGGCCGAGAAGATTCTCGTCAGCAACCTGATGGACAAGGTCAAGGAAGGCAAGATCACCCTCGAAACCGACCACACGCTGGACGAGGTGCTGGGCGACAAGACCGGCGTCACCGGCATGCGCATCAAGAGCACCAAGGACGGCTCGACCAAGGACATCGCGCTCACCGGCGTCTTCATCGCCATCGGCCACAAGCCCAATACCGGCATCTTCGAGGGGCAGCTCGAACTCGAAGGCGGCTACATCGTCACCCGCTCGGGCCGCAACGGCAATGCCACCGCCACCAGCATCGAGGGCGTGTTCGCCGCCGGCGACGTGCAAGACCACATCTACAAACAGGCCGTCACCAGCGCAGGCTCCGGCTGCATGGCCGCGCTCGACGCCGAGCGCTACCTGGACGCGCTCGGCAAAGCCTGAGCGGAGTCGGTTCAGCCAGGTGATGCGGGATGAAGCGTGCCCGCAACAGTGCACTTGCGCCCGCCTCGTTCGAGGCGCTGGCACGAATGCGCCGCGCGCTTCGCGAGCAGGCCGCGGCGCCGGCCTCGCTTCACCAGGCGCCACATAAACCCACTGCCCCGGCCGATGGCCCCATGCTGTTTCGTCGCGCCGTCGCCGACGCCGTCCCCCTGCCCCCTTCCGATCGTGCGGAGATCGCACGTCCGCGTCCCAGACCCATCGCCCATCAAAGACGGGCCGACGAAGAACAGGTCCTGGTCGATGCCCTGTCCGACCCGTGGGACTGGGAAGCCGCTGTCTCCACCGGCGAGGAACTGTTCTTCTCTCGACCGGGCGTGCCCACTGCAGCATTGAGAAAACTGCGGCGCGGCGGCTGGGTCCTCCAAGGCGAACTCGACCTGCACGGCCACACCGGAGACGAAGCACGCATCGCGCTGGCGGCCTTCCTCAACCGCTGCATGCTCCAGGACCGACGCTGCGTGCGCATCATCCACGGCAAGGGCCACGGCTCGAAAAACCGCCTGCCGGTGCTGAAAAACAAGGTACGTCACTGGCTGATGCAACGCGAGGATGTGCTTGCGTTCTGCCAGGCGCGCACCGTCGACGGCGGCGCCGGCGCCGTCATCGTACTGTTGAAATCCTCCACTCGTTAAATCAAGCCCTGCAAGGAAAGCCACCCCATGAGCGACCCCGTCATCACCGATTTCGAACTGCCCTCCACCGGCGATGCACCCTTCAAACTGTACGAGCATCGCGGCAAGAATGTCGTCGTTTTTTTCTACCCCAAGGACAACACTCCCGGCTGCACCCTTGAGGGCCAGGAATTTCGCGACCTGCATGCAGACTTCAACAAGGCCAACACCCTCGTCGTCGGCGTCTCGCGCGACAGTCTGAAGTCGCATGAAGGCTTCAAGGCCAAGTTCAGCTTCCCGTTCGAGCTGTTGTCCGATACCGACGAAACCGCCTGCGAATTGTTCAAGGTGATGAAACTGAAAAACATGTACGGCAAACAGGTGCGCGGCATCGAGCGCAGCACGTTTGTGTTTGATGTGAACGGGAAACTGGTGAAGAGCTGGCGCGGGCTGCGGGCGCCGGGGCATGCGGCGGAGGTGTTGGGGTTTGTGCAGGGGCTGTAAGCACGCCGCCCCGCCGTCGTTGCGAGCGAAGCGAAGCAATCCAGTTTGAGCTTAGGCACGGAACACCACTGAGTAGTTGGTGCTTTCGCAGGACTAATGGCCGTTGGCCGGGGGTAGCCCGGCGGCTAGTCACTTTCTTTTGTCTCGCCAAAAGAAAGTAACCAAAGAAAAAGCAACCCCGCTCATCCCCGAAACCCCGGAAATCGAGCCTGCCGGACGGGCGGCAAAGAACTCGCCCCGCTTTGTTTGTATTTCGAAGGTAAGCGGGGCTCAGACACCTTTGCCGCTGATCCACCCGGCAGGCTCGATTTCCGGCGGGACTGAGAGGGGCTAAAAATCAAAACCAGTTTGACGATGAGCAACCGTCGCGAACCGGATCGAGTGCTTCGCAGTTCACCCAAGTACACAAACCGTCCCGTCATCCCCGCCCTGGTTTTGACGTTCATCCCCTTACAGACCCGCCGAAGATCAAACGCGGCGGGTGGATCAGCGGCAAAGGTGTCTGAGCCCCGCCCACAAAAATCCAATTAAAAACATCGAAGGCGGGGCGAGTTCTTTGCCGCCCACCCGACGCGCTTGATCTTCGGGAATTCGGGACTGTCGGGGTCGCCTTTCTTTGGTTACTTTCTTTGGCGAGACAAAGAAAGTAACTTGCCGCCGGGCTACCCCCGGCCAACGGTCAATAGTCCTGCGAACGCTTCAGCTACAGCGAGCGGCTCACACGTCCGGCATCACCCCTTCAAAACTCGTAATCGCCATAAACTCCCCGCAGTCCTTGTGCGGCTGTTTTGAATCCGGATTGCACACCGCCAGCAGGTGCGCAATGCCATAAGCCTGGGCACTCTTCAGCACCGGCAGACTGTCGTCGACAAACAGGGTGCGCTGTCTGTCGAAAGGCTCGATCGTCTGCAGCCCCTGCCAGAAATCCGGATGCTCCTTGGGCAGGCCGACCTGGTGCGACGAGATCAGCGCATCGAAATAGACATCGATGCGGGTTTCGCGCATTTTCAGGTCAAGGCTCCGGGGATGCGCGTTGGTCACCATCACCACGCGACGCCCCGACGCGCGCATCGCCCGCAGGAAGGCCGGTACGTCGGGGCGCACCGCGATCAGGTGGGCGACCTCTTCCTTCAACTGCAGGATGTCGAGCGCGAGTTCGCTGCTCCAGAAATCCAGGCAATACCAGTTGAGCGTGCCGCTGTGGCGCGCGTAATGCGCGGTGAGATGCGCATGCGCCACCTCCGGTGCGAGGCCGTGGTATTCGGCATAGCGACGCGGCATGTGCTCGAGCCAGAAATGATTGTCGAAATGGAGATCGAGCAGGGTGCCGTCCATGTCGAGGAAGACGGTGTCGATCTGCGACCAGGCGATCATTGCACGCGCTGCCGCTTGATGGTCAGAACAGTTCATCCTTGGAAATGCCCCGCCGCCGCAGCATCTGCCTCAGGATGCGCAGGGATTCCATCTGGATCTGCCGCACGCGTTCGCGCGTCACCTCAAGCTCGAGGGCCAGGTCTTCCAGCGTGCAGGCTTCGCATCCATTCAGGCCGAAACGACGCTCGATCACCCAGCGTTGCTTGCCGTTGAGCTGGGTCAGCCACTCGTGGACGTGGTGTTCGATTTCCTCGAGCTGCAGCATTTCATCCGGCAGATGCGCGTTTTCGTCGGCGATGGCCTCGCCCAGCGACAGCGTGGGGTCGACGTCGAGCGGCGCATCGAGCGAGGCGACCCTCTCGTTCAGCTGCATGATGCGGCGCACATCCTCGATCGGATGGCAGGTCAGCGCGGCGATGTCCTCGGTGCTGGCATCGGTGACGCCGTGGGTTTCCAGATGGCGCCTGGCACGCAGGTAGATGTTGAGTTCCTTGATGACATGGACCGGCAGCCGGATGGTGCGCGACTGGTTCATGATCGCGCGCTCGATGTTCTGGCGGATCCACCAGGTCGCGTAGGTCGAAAAACGGAAGCCGCGCTCGGGGTCGAATTTTTCCAGCGCGTGGATCAGGCCAAGATTGCCTTCCTCCACCAGGTCGAGCAGCGTCAGCCCGCGATTGGCATAGTGCTTGGCGATGTTGACAACCAGCCGCAGGTTGCGCTCGATCATGATCTGGCGCGCCTCAAAATCGCCCTGCACGGTGCGGCGCGCCAGCGCGACTTCCTCCTCGGGGTTCAGCAGCGGGGCCTGGCCGATTTCGTTGAGGTACAACTGGGTGACATCGACCTGCGGCTCGTCGAGGATGGCTGAAGCCAGTTCCTCGTTGCTGTCCGCGATCGCCGACTGCTCCGTATCAGCGTCCTCAGGCGGCAGGTCATCCGATTCATCGCGGGGGTCTGGACTCATGAGCGCTCCGGCAGATAGTTCAGGGGATCGAGCGGCTTGCCGTAACGGCGGATTTCGAAATGCAGTTTGACCCGGTCGGCATCGCTGTCTCCCATAAGGGCGATCCGCTGCCCGGCAGTCACCGTCTCGCCTTCCTTCACCAGGATCGTTTCGTTGTGCGCGTAGGCCGACAGGTATTCGCCCGCATGCTTGACGATGAGCAGCCTGCCGTAGCCACGCAGGCCACTGCCGCTGTACACCACCTTGCCGGGCGCCACTGCTTTCACCGGCGCATTGCGCTGCCCGGCGATGTCAATGCCCTTACCGCCCGCAGCGCCAAAACGCCCGATCAGCGTGCCGTCGGCCGGCCACAGCCAGCTGTCGGCCGCCTGATTGGCAGCTGGTTCGGTCGCCGGAGTCGCCACCGCAGCCGGTGTCGGGCTGGCCGGAGCGGGTGCCGGCACGGGGACCACCGCAGGTGCCGGGCGGACACTCGACACCTGCGCCCAGTTGGCTTCGGAATACGGCAGCAGTATGGCCTGCGGTTCGCGCAGCACGGGTGGCTCGGCCAGCGCGCGCGCGCGGGGCGCGGGCTCTTCATCGAGCGGGCGGATTTCGACCCCACCCGGCGGGGGCGTCAGACGCAGCACCTGGCCAACCAGAATACGGTCGGCCGATTCAAGTTCGTTCCAGATGGCAAGCTCGCGGTAATCGAGGCCGTTGGCGAAGGCAATGGCGTACAGGGTATCGCCGCGCTGGACAGCATGCAGTCCGTTGGTGGAGGGGGCGATCTGTGGCATCGCGGGACGCGGTGCCTCGGATCTGACGCCAGCGCGCCCGGCCGAACGGTCGCTCACCGGCGCCGGACCCGATGCGGTGCAGGCAGACAGTGCCCACGCCATCAACACTACAGCTGCAAGTCTCACGCCACCCCCGGCAGCAAGGGAACGAATTTCACGTCCTCGAGCAGGCGCTCGGTGTAGGCATCCCCCTGCCGCTCGACCACGCACAGCGTCTGCGTGGCGTTGCCGAGCGGCATCACCAGACGTCCGCCATCGGCCAGTTGCGGCAGGAGTTCCTGCGGCACCTCGGCGAACGCCGCCGCGATCACGATGGCGTCGAATGGCGCGAAATCCTTCGCACCGTGCATGCCGTCGCCGTGCTTGGGCTTGACGTTGTTCACCCGGAGTTCGCGCAGGCGCGCACGGGTCTTGCCGACCAACTGGGCGATGCGTTCCATCGACACCACTTCGCGCGCCAACTTGCCCAGTACCGCCGCCTGGTAGCCGCAGCCCAGGCCGATTTCGAGCACGCGGCCGAGTGCGCGCCCCTGTCCGGCTTCACCGTGGCGCGCCAGTTCGGCCATGCGCGCGACGATGTAGGGATTGGAAATGGTCTGTCCGAAGCCGATCGGCAGCGCGGTGTCCTCGTAAGCGCGCGACTCCAGCGCCTGATCGACGAACAGATGGCGCGGTACGCTGCCCATCGCCGACAGCACGGTCTCGTCCCGGATACCCTGCTCGCGCAGGCGCTCGACCATGCGGCCGCGTGTGCGCGCCGAGGTCATGCCGATGCCGGCGCGGGAACTCAGGGTTTCAGCCATGCGTTCACACTGTCCATCTGGCTGAAGCGGGTGAGATCCATCTGCAGCGGGGTGATCGAGACATGGCCGCTGGCGACGGCATGGAAATCGGTACCCTCGCCTGCGTCCTGTGCGGCACCGGCGGCACCCACCCAATACACGGTCTGGCCGCGCGGGTTGGTGGTTTTCACCACCGATTCGGCCTTGTGGCGTTTGCCCAGCCGGGTCACGCTGATGCCCTTCAGTGCGTCCCACGCGCAATCGGGCACGTTGACGTTGAGAAGCATCGGCTCGGTTGGCGGCCGGCTCTGGATGCGCTGCACCAGTTCGGCCACCACGCGCGCGGCGGTATCGAAATGCTCGGCATTGTGGCTGGCGAGCGATACCGCAATCGACGGAATCCCAAGCAGATAGCCTTCAGTGGCGGCGGCGACGGTGCCTGAATAAATCGTGTCATCGCCCATGTTGGCACCGTGGTTGATGCCGGAAATCACCATGTCAGGCATGTGGTCGAGCATGCCGGTAACTGCCAGATGCACGCAATCAGTCGGCGTGCCGTTGACGTAATAAAAGCCGCTCGGCGCCTGGCGCAGCATCAGCGGGCGGTCGAGCGTGAGCGAATTGGAAGCGCCGCTGCGGTCGCGTTCGGGCGCCACCACGGTGATGTCGGCGAGCGGCTCCAGCATGCGCGCCAGCGCGGCCAGGCCGGGGGCAAAGTAACCGTC
>JAABQU010000011.1 GCA_011391285.1 Thiobacillus sp. | reverse complement strand
GTTCGTGTGGCCCACGTTCTGCACGATCATGTCGACGTCGATGTTGGCATCGGCGACCGGCCCCAGAATCTGGTAGGCGATGCCGGGACGGTCGGGCACGCCGACCACGGTGATTTTGGCTTCGTCGCGGTTGAAGGCGATGCCGGAAACGACTGCTTGTTCCATGGTGTTGTTTTCCTCGAAGGTGATGAGCGTGCCGTCGCCTTCGTCCTGAAAGCTGGACAGCACGCGGAGTTTGACTTTGTACTTGCCGGCGAATTCGACCGAGCGGATCTGCAGCACCTTGGAACCGAGGCTCGCCATTTCCAGCATTTCCTCGAAGGTGATGGTCTTCAGCCGGCGTGCTTCCGGCACGATGCGCGGGTCGGTGGTGTAGACGCCGTCGACGTCGGTGTAGATCTGGCACTCGTCCGCCTTGAGCGCGGCGGCGAGCGCCACGCCGGTGGTGTCGGAGCCGCCGCGTCCCAGCGTCGTGATGTTGCCTTGTTCGTCGACGCCCTGGAAGCCGGCGACGACGACCACGTGGCCGGAATCCAGGTCGGCCCGCATCCTGGCTTCGTCGATCGACACAATGCGCGCCTTGGTGAAGGCGTTGTCGGTGAGGATGCGCACCTGCGCGCCGGTGTAGCTTTTTGCCTTCAGGCCCAGGTCCTTCAGCGCCATCGCCAGGAGGGCAATGGTGACCTGCTCGCCGGTCGACACCATCATGTCCAGTTCGCGCGGGTCGGGCGTGGACTGGATCTGCTTCGCCAGACCGATCAGGCGGTTGGTCTCGCCCGACATGGCGGACAGCACGACCACCACCTGATGGCCGAGCATTTTGAATTTGGCGACGCGTTCCGCCACTGCGCGGATGCGTTCGACGTTGGCGACCGAGGTGCCGCCGTATTTTTGTACGATGAGTGCCATGATTTGAAAAGTTGAGTTAAGCGGCGGATTTTAATGGATTAGCGCGTAAACAGGGCAATCGACTCCACATGCGCGGTGTGCGGGAACATGTTGGCGACTCCGGCGGCTTCCAGCCGGTAGCCCTTGACGTGCACCATCACCTCGGCGTCGCGCGCCAGGGTGGCGGGGTCGCACGAGACGTAGACGATGCGATGCGGCGCGCCCGAGTCGGGGAGTGACTTGACGACTTCGATGGCGCCGGAGCGTGGCGGATCGATCAACAGCTTGTCGAAGGCCCCGAGTGCCGCGAATTTCTCCGGTGTCATTTCGAACAGGTTGTCGACCGCGAAGCGGGCATTGGGCAGGGCGTTGTGCAGCGCGTTTGCGCGCGCGCGGGCGACCAGTTCGGCGCTGCCTTCGATGCCCATCACCTGGGCGCCGCTCCTGGCGATGGGCAGGGTGAAGTTGCCCAGTCCGCAGAACAGGTCGGCGATGCGGTCACCCGGCTGCGGGTTCAGCAGCCGCATGGCGCGGCTGACCAGCGCGCGGTTGATGGCGACGTTGACCTGGGTGAAGTCGGTCGGCTTGAACGGCATCACCAGACCGAATTCGGGCAGGCTGTAGCTGAGTTCGGGGGCGATGTTTGGCCAGAAAGGACGGACGGTGTCGGGGCCTTTGGCTTGTTCCCAAACCTGAACATGATGCTGGTCGGCAAACGCGCGCACGCGGGCGGCATCGTCTTCTGTCCAGGGTTCGAGCAGGCGGAATACCAAGACGGTGACATGCTCGCCGACGGCCACCTCGATCTGCGGGATGCGGTCGGCGTTGGACAGTTCGTTGATCAGTTCGCGCAGCGGCTGGATCAGCGCCGACACATCCGGGGTGAGCACCTCGCAGCTCGCCATGTCGGCGATGTAGCTGGAACGCTTTTCGCGGAAGCCCACCAAGCCGCCGCCTTTCTTGTCGACCCAGCGCGCGGACAACCGTGCGCGGGTGCGATACGCCCAGCTCGGGCCGTGCAGGGCGGACAGGATGGTGTCGGGGTGAACCTTGCCGATGCGGGCGAGGTTCTCTTCCAGTACACGCTGCTTGGCGGCCACCTGTGCGCTGGCTTCCAGATGCTGCATCGAGCAGCCGCCGCAGTGGCCAAAGTATTTGCAGCGTGGTTCGGTGCGTTGCGCGCTGGCTTTCAGAATGGCGACGGCGTTGGCGGAGTTGTATTTGGCGTGCTTGCGGTAAATGGCGATTTCGGCGCGTTCGCCGGCCAGCGCGCCATCGACGAAAGTGACCTTGCCGTCGACGCGCGCGACGCCATGCCCCTCGTGATCGAGGGAAAGAATATCGACGACCAGGCTCATGACCAGGCTGCCAGGAATTCCTGCCAGTGCGGGGCGGGGTGGGACTGCACGGTGCTGCGCGCGAGTTCGATCTCGGCAGCGTAGGCGGCTTCGGTCAGCGTGCCGCGCATTTTCTGGAAGCGCAGGTAGACCAGCCAGGTATTCATCACGTCGGTTTCGCAGTAGTTGCGGATGGCGTCGATCTCGCCTCTCTGGAAGGCGTCCAGCACCTTGGAGCCGTCCATCCCCAGCTTGCCGGGAAAGCCGCACAGCTTGGCCATCTGGTCGAGCGGGGCATTGGCGCGCGGCTGGAACATCGCCAGCACATCCATCAGGTCGAGATGGCGGGTGTGGTAGCGCCCCAGGTAGCTGTTCCACTTGAATTCCTTGTCGTCGTCGCCCCAGTCCCAGTAGCGGGCCGCCGCGATGCCGTGAATCAGCGCGCGGTAATGCAGCACGGGCAGATCGAAGCCGCCGCCATTCCATGACACCAGTTGCGGGGTATAGCGCTCGATGCCGTCGTAAAAACGCTGGATCAGTTCGGCCTCGCTGCTGTCGGGTTCGCCCAGCGACCACACCTTGAGCTGGTCACCGCTGCGCAGCACGCAGGAAATGGCGACGATACGGTGCAGATGATGCGGCATGAAGTCGCTGCCGGTCTTCTGGCGGCGGGCGAGCAGCGCCATCTCTGCCAACTCGGCCTGCGGCAGCGCGGCCTCGTCTATGCCGTTGACTGCGGCGAACCCGGCAAGGTCGGGAATTGTTTCAATGTCGAAAACCAGGGTGGGATGCATGGGGCAGGCGCGCAAGCAAAACCGCCATTTTATTCCAACTCAAAAACAAAACCCGCCGGGCCGTATTACGGCCAGGCGGGTTTGCTGATTTTGCGGTGAAACGAGACGGTCAGTGCAGAGCTTCGTCAAGCGCCGAGGCTGCGATCAGCGCGTCGAGGTAGGCAACGGAAATCTGATGCAGCGGAATATGCAGTTGCTGCGCGTACTTGGCCAGGGTGTCGACGTCATTGACTTCACAGGCATGGGTCAGCTTGAGCAAGGCGCCTTCCGGCGTGGGGTGTGAGGTCAGCGCACGCGCGGTGGTCGCCGGCAGCCCCAGCTTGCGGATGAGTTTTTCAATCGGCAGAGAAAGCGCATGCGGCGCAATCGACAACAGGCCGATTTCAAACGCGGCAGCCGAACTTTCGGCGGGGGCGCCCAGGCGGGTGATTTTTCCCATGAACAGGGCCCGCGTCAGGGCCGTTACGGCGTACTGGCGGGTTGCTTCGGTCGGATGGGCGCCAGCCAGTGCCAGCAGTGCTGCCACCCGGCTGGAACGTTGCGGACCCAGCATGACCAGCGCGTGGGCGGCCGATTCAGCGGGGCGGCTCAAGCCGCCGACCTGGGAATTGGCGATGGCGAGCAGGCGAGGTGCCATGTCCGGGTTCAGCCTGAAGAATTGCACCAGCGTATCGGCGGATCCGCGCAAGGCAATGGCCAGCAGGTCCAGCTGCACCGCCTGGTCGTGGTTGATTTCTGCGGGCTGGGTATCGCCGGAAAAATAGCTGCCCTTGAACCAGGTGCTCTCAGGCCAGCGTGCCTGGACGTTCGAGTGCCGAACCCCGCTCACGATCAGACGTGCCGCAACTTTGGGCGGGACGTCATCGGCGTGGCAGCCCAGGTAGCGCCAGGCGGTGGCACTGTCCTGCACGATCGGATTCTTGCGATTGAGCGTGGGGCAGATCGTCAGGCCGGCATCCTGAAGTGCCAAGGCACGCGCCAGATGCTGCTCGTTGTCGAGTGCAACGCACCAGATCAACTTGGGGTGATTGATTTGTTGCGGAACATCGCTGAACAGGACATCCGTAGAGATCGACACCAGGAGGGGCAACTCGTTGCTCAAGCCGCCTTGCGTCAGGGAATAGAGGCCCGTCAGCAGCATGTCTTCGTCCATTTGACGAAGCGTCGCGGGCCCATCGACAGGCGCTGTGCGTCCACGCAACACCAACTGGTGGGCAACCAGATTGGAGGCGGAGTCGAACAGGGGGTCAAACGATAAAAAGCGTGCGCGCAGGGTCTCCTCGCGAATCGGCGCGCCATTGTCGATGCCCAACATTTGGGTCACCACCACGGGCTGCTCTTTTTCGCGGGTATTGATGCCGCCGCCGGTGATTCGTGATGGATGGGGATCGTCTGAGCTCATGGCATTTACTGCGGGAGTAGTACGATCATTCTAGCGCGGCGAACCCTTTTTGGCGTGGTTCGGTCATCATTCCTGTTTGCCGAAAAGTGCACTGGAGACCAATATGTTGAAGAAAAAACTGCTGAACACGATGATCGTTGGACTGATGGCAGCCTCTGCCGCCAGTTGGGCCGCGCCGCGTGATGAAGTCGTCAGCACTGCAGGCGATCAGCAAGGTGTGGCGGTCACCATCTACAACGACAATCTGGCACTGGTGAAGGATGCGCGCAGGGTCGGGCTTGCACGCGATTCAAACCAGCTGGCGTGGCGCGAGGTATCAGCGCAGATGCGCCCGGAGACTGCCCAACTGCGCAACCTGTCGAACCCCGCCGGGTTTCGATTGCAGGAGCAGAATTTCGACTTCGACTTGCTGACCCCGCAGAAGTTGCTCGAAAAGTATATCGGGCGCGAGGTCAGTGTCATTCGCACCCACCCCACCACCGGCGCGGAAACCCGCGACACCGCCACCGTACTGGCGACCACCGGTGGCGTCGTGCTGAAGTACGCCGACCGAATCGAAACCGGCGTGCCAGGCCGGCTCGCGTTTCCCGGCGTGCCCGACACGCTGCGCGACAAGCCCACGCTGGTGATCTCGCTGGTCAATCCGGTGGCCGGCCCGCAGAATTTGGAGCTGTCCTACCTCACCGGCGGGCTGTCCTGGCGCGCCGATTATGTGGCCGAACTCAGTGCCGACGACGACCGGCTCGATCTGAACGGCTGGGTGACGCTCACCAACCAGAGCGGCGCGGCTTACCCCAACGCCAAACTGCAACTGGTGGCAGGTGATCTCAACCGCGTGCGCGATGCCGAGCCGTTGTCGCGCGCGACCATGGCGATGGCGAGCAAGGTGGCCGACGCGGCCGAAATGCAGCAGGAGTCCCTGTTCGAATACCATCTCTACACGCTGCAGCGCCCGACCACGCTGGCGGAGAACCAGACCAAGCAGGTTGCGCTGATGTCCGCGACGCGGGTGCCGGTGAAGAAGGAATTCCTGCTCGAAGGCGCCAATTATTACTACTCGGGCCAGCACGGCGAGTTGGGACAGAAAATCAAGGTGGGTGTGTTCGTCGAGTTCGACAACAAGGGCGAAGGCCTCGGGATTCCGCTGCCGAAAGGGGTGGTCCGGGTTTACAAGAAGGACGGCCAGGGCAATGCACAGTTCGTCGGCGAGGATCGCATCGACCATACGCCGAAGAACGAAACCGTTCGCCTGAAGCTGGGCGATGCGTTCGACTTGACCGCCGACAAGAAGCAGACCGCCTTCCAGAAGCTGGCCGGCACCAGTCGCTACAACTATGTGTTCGAGTCGGCGTATGAAATCGTGCTGAAGAACGCCAAGCCGGAAGCGGTGACGGTCACCGTGCGTGAGCCGATGCCGGGGGATTGGACCATGGTTTCCGAATCGCAGCCGCACACCAAGGCGGCGTCTGGCACTGCCGAATGGAAAGTGAGCGTGCCCGCCGAGGGCAAGACGACGCTGAGCTACCGCGTGCGCGTCAGGTACTAAGCCCGCGCCGCCGACGGATGTCGGCGATGAGCCCGAGCGTGGAGCCGTCGTGCTCGCCGATCACGCGCTGCGGATTGAGTTCGGCGCGGATCGGTGGTGCCAGTTGTTTGCCGAGCTCGACCCCCCACTGGTCGAAACTGTTGATCTGCCAGATCACGCCTTGCACGAACACCTTGTGCTCGTAGAGCGCGAGCAGCATGCCGAGCGTATGCGGGTCGAGCTTCTGATAGAGCAGGGTGTTGCTGGGCCGGTTGCCGGGAAACACCTTGTGCGGCGCCAGTGCCTTCGCGTCTTCGCGGCGCATGCCCTGGGCGATCAGCTCGGCTTCGGCCACCGCACGCGATTTGCCTTTCAGCAAGGCCTCGGTCTGCGCGAGGCAATTGGCGAGGAGCCATTCGTGCTGGTCGGCCAGCGGCGTGGGGTTGACCGCCGCCACCAGGAAGTCGGTCGGGATCAGCCGCGTGCCCTGGTGCACCAGTTCAAAAAAAGCATGCTGGCCGTTGGTGCCGGGCGCGCCCCAGACGATGGGGCCGGTGTTGTAGTTGACCTGCTTGTTTGCACGGTTAACGTTCTTGCCGTTCGACTCCATGTCGAGTTGCTGCAGGAAGGGCACCAGCAGGCGCAGGCGCTGGTCGTAAGGGAACACGCCATAGGTATCGGTGTCCCAGAAGTTGGCGTACCAGATGCCGAGCATGCCGAGGATCACCGGCATGTTGGCTTCCAGCGGCGCTTCCCTGAAATGGGTGTCCATCGCATGGGCGCCTGCCAGCAGTGCCTGGAAATTGCCCCAGCCGATCTGCAGTGCGATCGACAGGCCGATTGCCGACCACAGCGAGTAGCGTCCGCCGACCCAATCCCAGAAGATGAACATGTTCTCTGGATCGATGCCGAACGCTTCCACCGCCTGCGCGTTGGTCGACAGCGCCACGAAATGCCGCGCCACCGCCGCAGGCTCACGCAGTGCGGCCAGCAGCCAAGCCTTGGCCGAGTTGGCGTTGGCCAGGGTTTCCAGCGTGGTGAAGGTTTTCGAGGCGACGATGAACAGCGTGGTTTCAGGATCCAGATGCGCGAGCGTGCTGGCCAGATGCGCCGGATCGAGGTTGGAGACGAAATGCACCCGCACGCTTTCTACCGCGTAATGATCCAGCGCGTGGCACACCATTGCGGGACCCAGATCCGAGCCGCCAATGCCGATGTTCACCACGTTGCGGACGGGTTTTCCGGTATGCCCGCGCCAGCTGCCGTTGTGGATGGACTCGACAAAGCGCTTCATGCGGTCGAGCACGGCTGCGACCTCGCGCTCGACATCCACGCCCTCCACCACCAGCGGTGGGCGCACGGGCGCACGCAGCGCCGTGTGCAGCACCGCGCGATCTTCAGTGAAGTTGATCCTTTCACCGCTGAACATGGCGTGGCGCATCGCCTCCAGTTCGGATTCGCGCGCCAACTGCATCAGGTGCTGCATCGTGCCGGCAGTGATGCGGTTCTTCGAGTAGTCGAGCAGCAGGTTGCCGCAGCGCAGCGACAACTGGTCGAAACGGCTGGCGTCCTCGCGAAATGCGTCACGCATGTCGAAGCCCCGCAGGGTCTTGAAGTGCGCTTCCAGTGCCTTCCAGGCGGGCAGGTGCTTGAGGGGTTTCATCGTTGAACGGTGTGTGGGGCAGGCTTCGAAGGTATCATAAGCGGGCGGTGCCGACGCCAACCCGGCGACGGCGCCGCGCTTTTTTAGACGGTTCAGGATGAGACAGCATGGTCACCGTAACAAACAACGCACTCGTATACATCACCTATTCCATCCTTGACGAGCGCGGCATGGTCGTCGAGCAGCACGACGTCCCGGTCGGTTATGTGCAGGGCGCCAACAGCGGCATTTTGCCGGCAATCGAGGCAGCGGTGGCGGGCCGCAAGGTTGGCGACCGGGTCGAGATCAAGCTATCTCCGGAGGAAGGCTATGGGCTGCGCGACGAGAGCCTGGTGTTCAAGGACGGCATCGAGAACGTGCCGCCGCAATTTCGGCGTATCGGTGCTGAAGTGATGTTCGAGAATGAAGCCGGCGAGACCAAGGTCTTCTACGTCACGGCAATCGAGGACGGCAAGGTGACTTTGGACGGCAACCCCTCTCTGGCCGGGCAGAGGGTGACGTGCCTGGTGAACGTGATGGACATCCGCGAGGCGACGCCCGAGGAAATCCGAAACGGGCGGCCGCTCGACGTCAAGACCGGAACGGTTCATTAAGCCGAGCGCGATTCATTGGCGTAAAAAAGCCGGGATTGCTCCCGGCTTTTCTTTTGTGGCTTCGTCCGCTTACTTGGCGGGGCAGGCCTTGTCGCCAGCGATTTTGCCCGGCAGACGCAGGAAGGCCTCGAAGGGCCCCATCACGCCCATGGCTTCCATTTTCGGGCCGGTGAACTTAAGGCGGCCGAACATCATCGCCCGCATCGGACCGTACTCGCCAGCGCCCATTTCGTTCCAGCGATCGGTGGTGGCATGCATGGTGTAGTCGACAGCGTGGTCCATCTGGGCATTCTTGACGGCGCCGCCGTAAACGCACATGGCCTTGCCATCCTTGGCCATGATCTTCAGCTCGGTCTGGGTCTCTTCACCGCATTCAGTGCGATAGAGATGAAGGATCTTGTAGCCGCGGCCCTTGTCATTCTTGATCCAGCCTTCGGCGAGGCCGGTGGTCAGGACGTTGTCCTTGTTCCAGGCATCGCACGCCTGCGCGGTCCACTCGGCGGACATCATGGCGGGTGCTGCATGGGCTGTGGTTGCGAGTACGGTCAGGGCCGCAAGCGCGATGGTCGTGTATTTCAATTTCATTGGTGCCTCCTCTTGATTGATATCGGGTTACGCCTTGGTACGTCTTATTGGTATGCAAATACTATTGAAGGCGAAGGCCGCAAGATAATCGTGCGTCGTGGGCTTGTCAATGCGGAATTCGGCATCGTGGCAGGCGTGTGCGAGAGCAGTTGCCGACCACGGCGGCAGCGCTACTTTCTGGCAGGAAAAAGGCTCTCTTCGACGAGTTGAATGCGCCGGGCAAGCCGCGCCTGTTCGGCAACATCGCCCCGGGCTGCCGCCTGTTCCTGCTGCAGTTTCAGGTAGGTCAGCAGGGGTTGCCGCCAGCCTTGCTCCGAGGCGGTTTCCGTCGCCAGCGCAAGCGTGGCCGCATCGGCTTCCTGCCGCATCACCAGCAGGCCCGCATCGAGCAGGCGTGCCAGCGGGTCATTGATCCGGCCCAGAACTTCATGCCGTTTGCCGGCCGGCGTGCGCACCAGATCGCGGTGCTGTTCAGGGAGCAGGGCGACATCCAGGCCATCCCAGCGTAGGGTGACGAACTGGTAATAGGCCTGGTCCGCTGCGTTCGGCGCCATGGCCGCCAGTTCGGCGTATTCGGCACAGGCGTCGTCGATCAACATGGCGCGGCGGGTGGTACAGCGCACCAGCCACAGGCGTGCGGTTTCGGCGACGCGGCCAGCGCCGCCGGTGGCGGAGACGGCCTGCTGGAAATAACGCTCGGCCAGCGTGTTCTCACCCAGCAGGGCATGTTTCTGATAGCGCTCGATCAGATCGGCTGAATCGGCCTTCCAGTCGGGTGGAGGCGGGCCGCCGCTGCCGCAGGCGGCGAGCAAAATCAGACTGGCGAGGGCGAAGAGGGTTTTCATGGCAGCTTCACCTCAGGGTCGCGCGCGAACGGCCATTTCTTGTTGATCTCGTTGACCAGCGCGTTGGCCTTGCGTACCGCATCGTCGATCTCTGCGCGCAACGCGGCGAGATCCTGGGTGCCGTCCTTGACGTTGGCGGAAATCTCGACGGCATTGGCCATCACGACATCGGCTTTCTTCAGGCTGGACTGCGCGTCGTCGAGCAGCGCCCGCACCTGCACCAGCGAGGCCTTGGTCTCATCGGCCACGCCGTCCATCTTCACTGCCAGGCCGTCGAGCTTGGTAATGAGGGCGCGGATATTGTCGAGCGAGTCGGTCACTGCGCGCGCCTTTTCCGGGCTGCCGAGCAGGCCTTCGAGCATGCCGTATTCGCCGGTCATGCGTCCGGTCACGGTCTTGGCGTTGGCCAGTGTGGCGTTGAGCTCGCCGTCCTTGCGGGTGAGGTGCTCAACGTTGGCGAGGATCGCCTTCACCCGCTCGACCAGCGCCGGGATTTCCTTGCTGATGTCGGAGCTGAGCAGCAGCATGGTCGAATTGTCTGGAAGCGCGGGGGCATCGAGATCGGGCGAGTCGACACGGATCTTGGCGCCGCCGACGAAGGGCTTGTCGAGAGTGAAGGTGCTGTTCTCCTTCAGCCATTTGGCATTGCGCTCGAGAAATTCTGTATGGATGACGATGCCGCCGCTGTCGTTCAGTCCCAGCGTGGTGACGCGGCCGATTTCGATGCCGGAAAACACCACCGGCACACCCGGAGCGACGCCGTCGGCGCTGGCAGCCGCAAGCTGCAGGTGGAAGGTGTTTTCGAAAAACCCGCGTGCATGCAGCAGGTAGACCAGGAAGATGCCGGCGAGAAGCAGCGATGCCGCGGCAAACAGTCCGACCTTGAAATGCAGTTTGTTCATGCTTGATAAAGTGCCTGGTTCCAGCTGAAGTCGAAAATTTCCCAGGTGCCGGTCATCTCGGCCTGTTCCGCCAGTTGCCGGATGAAGGCAGGATAGGGCACATCGTAAAGCATGGCGCCGGGCCGGTCGATCACCAGGCGGGGGCGCTTGAGGATGAGCGCGCGCGCCAGTTGGGTGACGAAGCGCTGCGCTGGCGTCATGTCGGGGTCGCGCAGCAGGGCGATTTCGGCATGCCCCAGCTGATCCAGAATGGCCTGCGCCTGCCGGACCGATTCGGCGGCGCCGTAATGGCGCTGATAAAGCGGAATCAGCGCAATGTTGTCGACCGCCGACAGGTTCGCTCGCAACGGCAGTTCGAGCGCAACCCGTGCCACGTCATCGGGCAGGTTCGCGACCGCTGCCAGCAGTGCTTCGCGGTCGGCGAACGGGGTCAGATGTATTTGAGCGCTAATGACACCACCTCGATCGCCACGATGGCAAAGAACACCCGCATCATGCCGCGCAGCACGGAGACGGGAACCATGAACAGCTTTTTCGGCGTTTCGAGCCCGGCGGTGACCGGGATCAGCGTGACCGCCAGCCCGAACAGGACGCACTTGAGGAAGAGCCCCGCCACGATCCTGAAGTCGAAGATTTTTGCAATGGTCTGGGTGTACGGCTCAAAGCCCGCCGTGCTCATGCCGTAAATGGTGAGATAGCCCTGCAGCAGTGCGACGAGCCCTGCCAGGCCGGCCAGCGTGACGACCGAAATCACGCCGCCGATGAGACGGGGCAGAAACTCGAACTGCATCGGCGGAACCTTGCAGTGCGCCAGCGCATCCAATTCGTTGTTGACCTGCATCAACGCGACTTCGGTGTTGATCGCGCTGCCGGAGCGCAATGCGATGAAGAGCGCAGTCAGGAAGGGCAGCAGTTCCAGCACCAGCACGCGGATGGTCATTTCGCTGGCGAATTCGGTGAGGCCGAAATCGCGTGCGGTGGACAGGATGATGCTGATGATCAGCCACGAAATCACCAGGCTGTAGCCAAGGAAGACGTGCAGAATCTGCACCGCGGTGAAATAGACCTGCTTGATCACCACGTCGAAGGTGGCGCGGTTCCAGGTGGTGCGGTCCAGCAACAGCAACAGGGCCTGAACCAGAAAGGCGAACATGCCATAGCCGACGGTAAACCAGCCGGCGACCTTGGCGCCAAGCGATTCGATGGAAGCCGCAAGGAAATTCATCGCGGCATCTTACCGCCAACCAAGAGGCTTGCGCCATCGGGTGGCAGGCCATACAGTTTCACGTCAGACGAAAGAGGAACACGATGAAAAGAAAGCTGATAGCAATGCTCGCCCTGCTGGCGTGCAGCGTGGCAACGTCCGCGCTGGCCTCCACCGGCACGGTGCTGCGTGATGAAAAGCTCTACAGCAAGCCGAGTGCGACGGCCAGTGTGGCCGCGAGCGTGCCCCGCGGCGCCAAGGTGACCATCCAGCAGAAGCAGGGCGGCTGGCTGCGCGTGACATCCGGCAAGACCACAGGCTGGATTCGTCTGCTGTCGGTGCGCGCCGGGGCCGGTGGTCTGGGCGGCGCCGGCGTCGGCGACGTGGTCGGTGCGGCCACCACGAAATCCGATCCCAGCCGGGTCGTCGCGGTGGCGGGCCTGCGCGGCCTCAATGAAGAACAGCTCAAGCAGGCCAAGTTCAACGCGGACGAGTTGGCACGCATGGAGGCCCAGGCGGTAAGCCCCGCGCAGGCCAAGAGCTTTGCCGGGCAGTCCGGCCTCGTCGCCGCCAACGTGCCGGCGCTGCGCGCTCCGAAGCCCGCCCAATCGTCCTCGCCGTGGGAGACCCAATGATGAACATCACACAGATGGTCGTGGCCGTTTCGCTGCTGTCCTTCGGCAGCACCGCGGCCGCATTCGATTTCGGCAAGCTGCTCGAAGATCGCCTTAACCAGGAACTCAACAAGGACAAGCCTGCACAGCAGGCACCGGCACCGACTCCCACGACGCCCCAGAGCGCGGCCGCGCCGACACCGTCCAAGCAGAAAATCGACCCCGCCCAGCTCGGCTTCGCACTGTTCGGCGACTACTCGCTCGAAGAGGAAAACCGCATCGGCCGGCAGATCTCGGGCAACCTCCTGGGCGCGGTGTCGCTGGTGCGCGACGACAAACTCCAGCGCTACGTCAACCTGGTCGGCCAGTGGGTCGCCCAGCATAGCGGACGCAAGGACGTCACGTGGCGCTTCGGCGTGCTGGACACCGAGGCGATCAACGCGTTCGCAGCACCCGGCGGCTACATCTTCGTGACCAAGGGCCTCTATCGGCGGCTCAACAGCGAGGCCGAACTGGCCGGCGTGCTGGGCCATGAAATCGCCCACGTCACGCAGAAGCATCACCTCAAGGTGCTGAAGCAGTCCACGCTCATTGGTGAACTGGGGAAAGTCGCCAGCCAGAAGGCGCAGGGCAGTGATGAGATGGTCCAGAACCTGATCGGCAACGGCGCCGAAATCATGGCGCGCGGCCTCGACAAGAGCGCGGAATTCGAAGCCGATCGCGTCGGTGTGGTGTATGCCGCGCGCGCCGGTTACGAACCCTGGGGACTGCCGGGCGTGCTGCAGGACCTGGCCGGCCTGCCGGCGGGTGATGCCCGCACCGGCCTGCTCTACAAGACCCATCCGCATCCGGCCGACCGTCTGGCCATGCTGGGCGATGCGGTGGGCAGCAGCTTCGACGCAGTGCGCGGCAAGGATCCGACCGACCGCTTCTACCGCATCAAGTGAAGGCGGTTTCATCGAGGTGGATTCAGGGGGGCCTCTCTGCGCTATTCGTGCTGCTGCTGGCGGCGCATGTCGGCGGGTTGTTGCACATCGCACCGATTCAGCGCGCGGAGGCCTGGCTGTATGACGCCTGGCTGATTCGCACCGCGCCGGCCGGCGCGGACGACCGCGTCGCCATTCTCGATATCGACGAGGCCAGCCTGAAAAGCGTCGGCCGCTGGCCGTGGAGCCGCGATACGATGACCACGCTGGTCGAGCAGCTGTTCGACCGTTATGGCGTCGCGGCAGTCGGCTTCGACGTGGTGTTTGCCGAGTCGGACACCAGTTCGGGGCTCGATACCCTGCGCCGGTTGTCGCAGCGCGATCTGGCGGGCAGCCGTGAATTCCAGGCTGCGCTCAAAAAGCTTGCGCCGCAGCTCGATTACGACGCGCGCTTTGCTGCCTCGCTGGCCGAGCGGCCGGTGGCTCTGGGCTATTACTTCATTCCCGAAGGCTATGGCGACGCCCGCACCGGCATGCTGCCGTCGCCGTCGTTGCCGCTGTCCGTGTTCGAGCCACTCGCGCCTGCTACGCCGCCGGTCGGCTACGGCGCCAACCTCAGTGCGTTCCAGCAGGCCGTGCCCGCCGCCGGCTTCTTCAATATGTGGGCCGACGACGATGGCACGGCGCGCCGCATGGGCCTGGTCCTGCCGTTTGGCGACGGCTATTACGTTTCCCTGTCGGTGTCCACGCTGCAGGTCGCGTTTGGCGGGGAACCCGTCCTGGCCGGCGTCGACACGCAGTCCTTCCTCGGCCGCCAGTACCTGTCGCCATGGCTGGAGGTGGGCGGTATCCGCCTGCCGCTGAGTGCCGACGGCGGCGTGCATGTGCCGTATCGCGCCGGCGCGCCCTTCCCCTATATTTCGGCGGCCGATGTGCTTTCGGGCAAGGCGCCGCTGGACCAACTGGAAAACCGTATCGTGCTCTTGGGCTCGACTGCGCCGGGCCTGGCCGACCTGCGCGTGACGCCGTTTTCCAATGCTTTCCCCGGGGTCGAGATCCATGCCCACCTGATCGTCGGCATGCTCGACGGCGTCACCCGCGCCACGCCGCCGTGGGCCGATGACGCGCGGCTCGTCGCCGTGCTGCTGCTGGGCGCCTTACTGACTGCGCTGCTGCTGCGCTTCGGGCCGACCATCGGGCTGGTTGCCACCCTCATCCTGCTGGCGTTGCTGCTGGCTGCCTATGGCGCGGCGTGGTCGCGCTACCTGGTGGTGCCGATGGCAGCGCCGATGCTTACGCTGTTCGGCCTGTATGCGCTCAACACCGCCTACGGGTTTTTTGCGGCCACGCGCAGCAAGCGCCAGATCACCAGGCTGTTCGGCCAGTACGTGCCGCCCGAACTCGCCGCAGAGATGAGCCAGAATCCGGCGCACTACACGATGGAAGGCCAGTCGCGCGACATGACGGTGCTGTTCTCCGACATCCGCGGCTTCACCAATTTTTCCGAGAAGCTACCGCCGGCTGAGCTCTCTGAAGTGCTGAACGCCTACCTGTCGACCATGACGCGCATCATCCAGCAGCATCGCGGCACCATCGACAAGTACATCGGCGACGCCGTCATGGCGTTCTGGAACGCGCCGGTGGACCTGGCCGACCACGCCACCCGCGCAGTGCAGACCGCGCTCGACATGCAGGCCGCGCTGCCGCAGCTGAATGCGGAATTTGCCGCCCGCGGCTGGCCCGAGGTGAAGATCGGCATCGGCGTCAACAGCGGGCGCATGAGCGTGGGCAACATGGGATCGGAATTCCGCATGTCCTACACCGTGATGGGCGACGCGGTGAACCTCGGCTCGCGCCTCGAAGGCATCACCAAGCAGTACGGCGTCGGCATTCTCGCCACCCAGACCACGGTCGATGCCGACCCCGTGCACGCCTTCATGAAGGTCGACGACGTGCGGGTCAAGGGCAAGGAAACCCCGGTGGCGATCTACGAGCCGCTCGGGGCCAAGGATGGCCTCGACGAAACCGTGCGGCAGAACGTTGCCGAGTTCGAAGCCGCCTACGCCGCCTACCAGAGACAGGACTGGGATGGTGCTGAATCGAAACTCAAGGCGCTCAACGCCCATGCGCCGCGTCCGCTGTACGATATCTACCTCGAGCGCATCGCGCATTTCCGCGAAACGCCGCCGCCCGCGGACTGGGACGGCGTCTTCGTCTATACAACGAAATAGCCACGATAAAACAGCGATGAAACTCACCATCCTCGGCTGCAGCGGCGGCATCGGCAGCGGACGCCACACCACCTGCTTCAAGGTCGACGACGACATCCTGATCGACGCCGGAAGCGGCATCACCACGCTCGACTTCGAGGCGCTGGTGAAGATCGACCACGTCTTCATCACCCATGCCCACCTCGACCACGTGCTGGGCCTGCCGCTGCTGCTCGACAGCGTCGGCGACCTGCGCCCCGATCCGGTGACCGTGCACGCGCTGCCCGAGGTGCTGGACGTGTTGTCCAAACATCTCTTCAACTGGCATCTGTGGCCGGACTTCCGGGAAATCCCGAGCAAGGACGCGCCGTGGCTGCGCTTCGAGCCTTTGGCGTTGGGCGAAGCCTTCACCGTGAACGGCCGCACCTTCACCCCCTTGCCGGTGAACCACGTCGTGCCCGCGTGCGGCCTGCATGTGGCCACCGCAGCGGGCAGCCTGGTGTTCAGCGGCGACACCACGCACAGCGAGGCTTTCATCCAGGCGCTCAACGCCATCCCCGACCTGCGACACCTCATCATCGAAACCTCGTTCGAAAACGAACTGGTCGAGATCGCCAAGGCGTCGAAGCATCACTGGCCGGATTCGCTGGCGGCGGAACTGAAGAATTTGAAAGTGAGTCCCGAAGTCTGGATCACCCATCTGAAGCCGGGCAACGAGTCGGCGATCATGAACGAACTGCGCGAGGCCGCCCCAGACTGGGGCGTAGAGGCTTTGTTGCAGGGACAGGTGATCGAGTTGGGCTGAAGAGGATCAGGAACGTATCGCGTCCGAGCGGATGGCTGTTCCCTAAGTACCCCGCCTCACGGCGCAAACCGCGCCAGCACCGCCTCGAATGCCGACGCATCGAGGACGTCATACGCCTCCCGACTGAACAGCGTCACCGCGCCGGCCATTTCGCTCCAGCCGTAGCCGCGGCTCTGCGCATGCAGCGCGTCGCTGTCCTGCGGGGCGCGGGCGATGCAATGCAGGCTGCCCGGGCTGTATACGAGGTTGTAGGGGAGGTTCTGCTGGTGCAGGCGGTCGAGTTCGATCCAGGCATCGATTGGATCCTCGAAGCGCTTGCAGGGCAGGGGATAGGCGGTGGGGCCGCCGTTGTGGGCGAAGCGCGCGGCCTGCACCGGCAGCGGATCGGCCTGCACGAAGCTCTGGAAATGCAGGTGATTGACCGAGGCGCCGGCACCCTGGCTGTTGTAGCCGAGGCAAAGCCCGGCGACGCCGGACCGCGCGCACAGCTCCCACGCCCAGCCGTGCAGGTCGGGGGTGAGGACTTGCGGCAGTTCGCGCTGCGGCTCGGGAACGAGGAGGCCATGCAGGCGGGCGAAGGGAAACTTGTTGTAGAGCAGGCGAGCGGGCTTGCCGGCAAGTTCACCCTGCCACAGCACTTCGCGGGCGAGGAAGGGCTTGTTGAAGTGGAACCCGGCGCGGCTGAAGGGACGCAGCAGGCTTTCGAAGGACTGGCCGCTGGCGCGCGGCGGTCGCAGGGCGCGCAGGGGGTTGAAGTGCACCTGCCAGGGGCCGTCGCGGCGGCTTTGCAGGGTGCCGAGGCGGTCGAAGCCGATCATGGCGAGCTTGAGGAACACCATCAGATCATCGTCGGGTTCGGTGAGCGTTTCGCCGCGCCGCAGGGTGTCGGCGACTGCGGTGGCGAGGTCGGCATGGCGCTGGGCCAGCGCGGGTGCGAGCTGCGCCCACAGGACCGTGTCGTAGGCGGCGTTGGCGAGCACGAGGATGTAGACGCCGAGGCTGCGATGGTTTGCCAGCATCGCGGCGAGCCCATCAGCAAAATTGTGTTCCAGCGCGGCGAGCGAGTTGAACGGGGAGGGAAGCGGGGACATGCGCCGGGTGCGTGACGGAATTGAATCCCGTATGGTGCCATCCCGCCGCCGCGGCGGGCATTCAGGTTTTTTTGGCGGGGCGGGGCGCCGTTTATAGCTCGCCGTTGGCGCCGGCGCGCATCACGCTGTCCATTTTTTCGCGGATCGACAGGAAGCCGCTGCGCAGTTCGGGCGTCATGCCGAGCTGCTTGCCGGCGAGGTTGAGCCAGGTGATGTCCCAGTCCAGCATCAGCACCCAGATATTCTTGTCGGCGTCTTCCATCACGGCGATGCGGCAGGGGAAGAACACAATCATCTCGGGCAGGATCTTCAGCAGTTCGCGGCCGATGGCGATGTCGCAGAAGCTGAGGATCTCGACGCGCGGCGCGTCCTTGTCGCCGAGCACGTCCTGAAAATCCTTCCACATCGGGTTGTTGCCGACAAATTTGAGATTGACCTGGTTGGCGCGCAGCATCATCGACTGCACCACGTCGTCGAAGCTGAGGCCGGGCTTTGCCTGATATTTGACGGCGAACTGATTCATCGCCTCGCGCGCGTCGACCTGCATCATGTTGCCCACCATCGGCATCGCCATTTGCAGCCAGCGCTGTCTTTCCTCGGGGGTGAGGACGCGGCTCATCTGGTAGTCGCGGTATGGTGGCGGCGGGCCCTGCTGGATCAGCATGGGACCGTAGGGCGTGAGCGTGTAGTCGAGCCAGCTTTCGATGGGAGGAGGTGCCGTCGCCGGGGTGAGCGCATCGGCAGCCAGTGGCGGCAGCCAGCAAAACCAGGCGAGAGCGAACGATAGGATGCGCATCATGGCGTGAATCCTGGGTTGGGAGAGGTCCATCCTACGCACGCTGCATTGCGGGCGTCAATGCAACGTCAGGCGCGGGCGCCGAAGAGGTTTTCCAGCGCCGCCAGTTCGGCTGCGGCGCCGGCAAAATCGCCGCGTTGCACGCGGGCCTCGATGCGGGCGGCGCCCTTCTGGATGGCGGTGGCCATGACGCTGGCCGCGGCCCCCTTCAGGGCATGCGCTTCCTTGCGGCCGGCTTCGGCCTGGCCTTGCTCGATCGCGCGTTTCAGCGCCGCCAGACTGGCTTCGGTGGTGCTGAGGAAAACCGCTTCGAGTTCGGCCACCAGTCCAGGATTGGCAGGATAGCGTGCATGCAGGGCCGGCAGGTCGAGCAGCGGGACGCGGGGCGCCGCCGCTCCAGCCTGCGGCAGCCATTGCATCAGCAGGGCTGCCAGTGCAGCTTCGTTGTAGGGCTTGCTCAGATAATCGTTGGCCCCTGCGGCGAGGCAGGCTTCGCGAAAACCCGCATTGGCATTGGCGGTCAGGGCAATGATGGGGACGTTGCGGATGTCGCTCGGCAGCTTGCGAATCAGCCGGGTGGCCGCCAGCCCATCCATTTCCGGCATTTGCCAGTCCATCAGCACAAGGTCGAAGTCGTCCGCTACCAGCAGGTCCAGTGCCTGCGTGCCGTTGACGGCCACATCGTATTGCAGGCCCATCTCGCGCAACTGATGCGCCAGCACCTTCTGGTTCACCGGATGATCTTCCACCACCAGGATGCGGCCGCGCAGCTGAATGCTGTCCTGCGCCGGCAGATCGACCAGAGGCAGGGACGTTGCCGGCAGATCCAGTGCCAGGGTGAAACGGCTGCCCTGGCCCGGGGCGCTCGCGACTGTGAGCTGTCCGCCCATCAATTCGGCCAGTTGGCGGCTGACCGCAAGCCCCAGTCCGGTGCCGCCGTAGCGTCGCGTAGTCGAGGAATCAGCCTGGGAAAAAGCCTGGAACAGGCGTGCCTGCGTGCCGTTGTCCATGCCGATGCCGCTGTCCTTTACGCTGAACCGACAGCGCACGGTGCTGTTCATCGCCTCGAATTCTGCGCGTAGTTCGACCGTGCCCTTGTCGGTGAACTTGATGGCGTTGTCGATCAGGTTGAGCAGGATCTGGCGGATCCGGGTGGGATCGCCCAGCAGGGCGCTTGGCGGGTCGGGGGGTAGATCAAGTGTCAACTGCAGGTTTTTTTCCATCGCGCGCGCCTGGAATAGAGCGACCGCGCCTTGCGCCAATGCGACGGGCGAGAAGGCGATGTGTTCGATGGCCAGCTTGCCGGCCTCGATCTTCGAAAAGTCGAGGATGTCGTTGATGATGGTGAGTAGGCTTTCAGCCGAACTTCTCAGGGTGGAGGCGTACTCGCGCTGGCTGCCGTCGAGCGGTGTTTTCAGCAACAGTCCGCTCATCCCGAGAATACCGTGCATGGGGGTGCGGATTTCGTGGCTGACGTTGGCGACGAACTCCGATTTGGCATGCGCCATTTGCAGGGCGGCTTCGCGAGCCGACTCCTTGGCCGCCTCGACGGCGCGGCGCTCGGTCACATCGCGCATGATCGCCTGGATGACCGGCCTGTCTTCCAGTTGCATCGCGTGCATGGTGATTTCGGCCTCGAAAGCCGAGCCGTCCAGTCGCTTCCCGTGCCAGTCCATCACGGCATGGCCTTCCCTTCTGGCCTGGTTGATGAAGCGCATGGCGTGGTCGTAGGCCATCATGCCGTTTGCCTGAGCGGGCATACCGAGTTGGGCAATGGGCGTGCGAACGAATTCGTCAACCGAGTTCATCCCGAACATGGATAGCGTAGCCGGGTTGCAATCGGTAAATCCCTTGTCGTCGAGGATGACGACGGCGTCCGGGTTGGTCTCGAACAGGGTCTGGAATTTCTGTCTTTCGGTTTCCAGTTGGCGCGTCTGGGTCAACATGCTGCGTCCCACCAGCAGGGCAACCAGCGCGGCCAGCGTGGTGGCGAAGATGCCCAGCACCAGCATCAGGTTGCGGGTGGCCTGGTAGGCGGTGAAGGTCTTGCCGAGTGCCTCTTCGTTGTCCTTGCGCTGCAGGTTGGTCATGTTGTCGAGTGCTTCGACCAGGCGATTCTGCAGCGGAATGGCCTCTTCCTGCAGCAGCGTCAGCGCACCGTAGTTGTTCTCGTCGAGCGCCGCTTCAACCACGCTGAACATGACCGGCTGGTTGCTGACAATGATGGCGTCGAGTTCGCTCATCAGCTTCTTTTCATCCGCCGTGTTGAGCATGCCCACCAGCTGGGCACGGGATTTGGCGTAGCGCTCGCCATGTTCCTGGAACTGGATGAACAGCGCGTCCTTTTCCCAGGGGTCGATCGAGACCACGATGGCGTGCATCAGCATGGCGCGGTCGCGCAGGGTATCGCGCATCAGCGAGGCCAGCCGGGTCTTGACGTTGTTGACTGAAACCACGTGTTCCAGCTCGGAGTTGAGGTGCGCCATCTGGGTGACGCCCAGCCCGATCACCGCCATCATCATCAACAGGGCAGCGGCGAAGCCGAAGCCCACATTGAACAGCAGGCCGCGTAGTGGACGGGTCACCATGCGCCGCATGGCTCTATTCGCGACGGAACGCCACGACGTGATCGACCGCCAGCTTGATGCCGATCTTTTCGCCGATGGCGTGGTTGTGGTGCGAGGGCACCAGGGACAGGGCGCGCTGGCCGCTCGGAAGCTTCAGCGTGTAGAGGAATTCGGCGCCGCGGAAGGCCTTGTTCTCGACCTCGGCGAGCAGCAGGCTGTCGTCGTCGTGGATGATGTCGTCGGGACGCAGCAGCACGTCGACGTGGCAGCTGCGCACGCATTCGTTGCAGCCGCTGGCGTCGCACTCGACCGGGATGTGGCCGCTCAGCACGCCGAGTTCGATTTCAACCTGATGGTCGTTGATGACCTCGCCGGTGACCAACGCGCCCTGGCCGACAAAGTCGGCGACAAAGCGGTTGACCGGTTCGTGATACAGGTTGTAGGGCGTGTCCCACTGCTGGATACGGCCCTCGTGCATCACCCCCACCCAGTCGGCCAGCGAGAACGCTTCGTGCTGGTCGTGGGTGACGATGAGCGCGGTGGTGGCTTCGCGTTTGAGAATGTCGCGCACCTCGATCGACAGGCGTTCGCGCAGTTCGACATCGAGGTTGGAGAAGGGCTCGTCCATCAGGATCAGGCGCGGACGCGGTGCCAGCGCGCGCGCCAGCGCCACCCGCTGCTGCTGGCCGCCGGACAGCTGGTGCGGGAACTGGTCGGCGTGGCCAGCCAGGCCGACCAGTTCCAGCAGTTCGGTGATGCGCGCCTGCTTTGACTCCGCAGAACCATCGCGCAGGCCGAAGCCGACATTCTTTGCCACCGTCAGGTGCGGAAACAGCGCGTAATCCTGGAAAACCATGCCGACCCGGCGTTTTTCAGCGGGCAGCATCCAGTCAGGCCGGCTGACCACCTCGCCGCCGATGCGGATCTCGCCGGTCTGGATTGGCTCGAAGCCGGAGATGCAGCGCAGTGCCGTGGTCTTGCCGCAGCCGGAGGGACCCAGCAGGCAGCCGATCGCTCCTTCCGGCAGGTTGAAGGAAAGGTCGGCGATGATCTGTCGCTTGGCGTACGACTGCGAGACGGAGTCGAGGACCAGTTCAGCCATGGGAGTGTGTTCCGCGCCAGGTCAGGAGAATGATGGGGATGATACCGGCAATGACAATGGCCAGAGAAGGCAGCGCGGCGCGCTCCCACTCGCCTTCCGAGGTCATTTCGAACACCCGCACCGCCAGCGTGTCCCAGCCGAACGGGCGGGTCATCAGGGTGATCGGCATTTCCTTCATGATGTCGACGAAGGCGAACGTGGCGGCGGTCAGGAGGCTGGCGCGCAGCATCGGCAGGTGCACCCGGGTCAGCAGGCCGGTGGCGCTGGTGCCGAGATTGCGCGCGGCCTCGTCCACGTTGCGGGTGATGCGGTGCAGTCCGCTTTCGATGGGGCCGAAGCCGACCGCGAGAAAACGCACCAGGTAGGCCAGCAGCATGACCAGCAGCGTGCCCTTGAGAATCTCGGTGCCGTCGTCGCCGAACCAGGCGCGGCCGGCATCGATCAGCCAGTTGTCCAGCGCCGCCACCGGGATGAATAGGCCTACCGCCAGCACCGCGCCAGGGAAGGCATAGCCGAGGGTGGCGAGCCGCTGCGTCCACATCATCGCGGTGCCCGGGCGCTGGCGACCGGCGTAGGCCAGCAGCAGCGCCACCCCCACCACCATCAGCGCACCGATGCCGGCCAGCAGCACCGAATGCCAGGCGAAGGCCCAGTAGCGGGCGTCGAGGTCGACGTCGATGATCTCGCGCGTCCACAGGGTCAGCTGGGTGACGGGGATGAGGAAGGCGATCGCCAGCACCGTTCCGGCGTACAGCAAGGCGAGAGCGGCCAGCGCGGGCGACAGTTTGATGCGGCGCGACGCGGCGCTGCGGCCCACCGCGCCGTACCGCATCTGCGTGCGCGAGCGCTGTTCGAACACCACCGCGACCAGCACGAACAGGATCAGGATCGAGGCGAGCTGCGCCGCCGCCGCCAGCGAGAACAGGCTGTACCAAGCCTTGTAGATGGCGGTGGTGAAAGTGTCGTAGTTGAAGATCGCCATGGTGCCGAAGTCGGCCAGCGTTTCCATCAGCGCCAGCATCAGGCCGGCGGCGATCCACGGCCGTGCCATTGGCAACGCCACCCGGAAGAAGCCCTGGGTGCGGGACAGCCCGAGCGACTGCGCCGCTTCCAGCGCAATCGCGCCCTGGGTGGCAAAAGCATTCTTGGCGATCAGGTAGACATAGGGGTAGAGCGCCAGTGACATCACCAGGATGACGCCGCCGCGCGAGCGGATCTCCGGTAGCGCGGTGATGCCCCAGTTCTCGCGCAGCCAGGTCTGCAGCGGACCGGTGAAATCCAGCAGGCCGATCGCGACGAAGGCGGTGACATAGGCGGGCAGCGCCAGCGGCAGAAGCAATGCCCAGTCGAACAGGCGGCGCCCGGGGAATTCGCACATGGCCGTGAGCCACGCCAGCGACACCCCCAGCACGCTGACGCCGATTCCCACGCCGAGCATCAGCCACAGCGTGTTGCCCACCAGCTCGGGTAGGGCGAATTCGATCAGGTGGGCGAGGATGTCGCCCTCGACCCGGGCAAATGACGAGAAGGTGACCACCACCGGCACCAGCACCAGCGCAGCCACCGCGAGGGCGAGCAGCATCCAGCCGCTGAAGCGGGGCCAAACAAAAACGCCCGATGCGGGCGTTTCTGAAGATACGGCAAGCGTGTCAGTCAAAATGGATCAGTTCCAAGGAGGGCCAGGTTACTTGTAGCCGGCACGGTCCATCAATTTTACGGCCTTGGTCTGCAGGCTGCCAGCCTCTTTCACATTGACGAGGTTCTGCTTGAAGCTGCCCCAGGCCGCCACCGTCTTGTCGGGCGCAACCTTGGGGTTGACCGGGTATTCCAGGTTGACGTCGGCGAACAGGTTCTGCGCCTTGTCGGACGACAGCCACTCGATCAGCTTCTGCGCGCCGGCCGCGTTCTTGGCGTGGCGCGTGACGCCGGCGCCGGAGATGTTGACGTGAACGCCAGAGTCCTTGTTCTTAAGGGTCTGGTTGGGCCAGGAAATCGCCAGCGGCAGATTGGGGCTTTTATCCATCAGGCGGCCGAAGTAATAGGTGTTGACCAGGGTGACGTCGCACTGGCCGGCGGCCACGGCTTCCATCGCCTTGGTGTCGTCGGGGAAGGGCGAGGTCGCCAGGTTGCCGACCCAGCCGCGCACCATGGCCTCGGTTTTTTCCTCGCCGTATTCATGGATCATCATTGCCACCAGGCTTTGGTTGTAGACCTTCTTCGACGTGCGCAGGCACAGCCGGCCTTTCCATTTCGGGTTGGCCAGGTCTTCATAGGTCGACAAGTCGGTGGGCTTCAACTTGCCGGTGTTGTAGACGAGGGTGCGGGCGCGAACCGACAGGCCGAACCATTCGTTGCCGGGGTCGCGCAGATGGGCCGGCACGTTGGCTTCCAGTGTTTTAGACCGGATCGGGCGCAGCAGGCCTTCTTCCGACGCCTGCCACAGGTTGCCGGCGTCGACCGTCAGCAGCATGTCGGCCCGGGTATTCTTGCCTTCGGCCTTCAGGCGCGCCATCAGCGGGCCTTCCTTGTCTGTGATGAACTTGACCTGCACGCCGGTGTCGCGGGTGTAGGCGTCGAACAGCGGCTTGATGAGCTGTTCATTGCGCGCGGAATACACGACGACTTCCTCGGCCAGGGCGGGCAGGGCGGTGGCAGCGAGCGCCAGGGCGGCAAGCAGTCGGGTCAGGGTCGGTTTCATGGTCAGGGTTTCCTGTGCGGTTACGATGTCCGTAATCGTACTGGAAATGATAACGGTTATCAATAACAAATATTGAAAGTCTTGAAATGTGCGACCGTGGACGGTTTTACAGCTTCTCGAACTGGATCAGCGTGCTCAACTCGCCCTCGAACACGGCATCGAGACGAACCGACCCGGGCGTTTCGAGGTGTCTAAATCCGGGCTCTTCGGATGGGGATATGTCGAGCAGCATCAGCAATTCCGGTGGGTATTCGATGTCCAGCGTCACCCGCATCGGGTAGTAGCCGTCAAGGAACTTGCGCATGTAGGGGCCGCTGTACAAGTTGTAGTAACCATTGCCGCTGTGTCGCAGCGCCCGGGTGAGCGCCGACAGGCACAGTCTGGCGCCGGGCTGGACGTTGACCAGTTGAACGCTGGCGCCTTCGATCCATGCGCTTTCGATCTCGTTGTAGGAAACCAGCTTGAGGTCGCGCACGTATCCTTCGCGGAAGGTGATCTGAGCACGCGGCACCGCGTCGAGATTGTCATGGCACTGCGTCAGGTGGACCCAGCCGGTCGCGATGCTGTCCGCATCGATGTGGAAGCTGTTCTGGTGGTGGTGGATGCGTTTGTTGGGCGGTGTCTCGAGGAAATGCAGCATGCCCTCGTTGACATCCGTGGCGCTTTCGAACGTGAGGTCGGTTGCCGCCTGGGCGAGGCCGGCGCTCAGGGCGACCGACAGCAGCACGCTACGCCAGAAGGAAAGGGCGAACAATTTATTCGGAAGCGACATCCAGCGGTTGCGCCAAATGGCTTGAAATGACGCGACGTGCGCCATCGAAACGCTGGCGCCAGTAACGGTCGTCGAGATTGGAGACCATGACGCCGCCGGAGCGACTGCTTGCGGCGTGCACGAAACGGTTTTCGCCGAGATAGATGCCGACATGGGAGTATGCGCGGTTGAGGGTGTTGAAGAAGACCAGGTCGCCGGGCTGAAGTTCTGTCCAGGCCAGCGGCTGTGCCGCTTCGCTGATGGCGCGGCTGTCGCGTGGCAGCAGGATGCCGGTAGTCTGCTTGAAAACGTGGCCGACGAAACCGCTGCAATCGAGCCCTGTTTCGGGCGAGATGCCGCCTAGGCGATACGGGCTGCCCACCAGGCTGACCGCATACATCGAAACGTCGTCGGATGCGGTCGCATGCGCGGGCGGCAGGGGCAGCAAGGCCAGCAGGGTCAGCAGCAGGAGACGCTTCATCGTGTAGCGATCTGTATCTATAGTTCTAAGTGTAATACGGCCAAACGTGGCATATCTTGACCCTGAGGACAGCACCATGAATGACGCGCAAAACCCCGCTTCAAGCGAAAGCAGTATCCCCGATGATCAGCAGCTTGTGCAATTGCAGGACGAGGCCGAGGCTGCCGCGTCCGCACCCGACCTGCGCGAGCGGGTGCGAGAACTGACTGCGCGTGCGCTGCATGAGCGCCGCATGGCTTTGAATGACATCCGCGAGATTGTTGGCGCAATCACTTCCGGCGTGGGCAATGGCCTGACTTCACGCGGCGGCGAGATCAAGGAAGGACTCAAGCAGGCCGTGTCGGGGCTGGATGATGCCGTCGGCAGTGCCGCGCAGGCCGCCTCCTACACCCTGCAGGAAGCCGCTGCACAGGGCAAGGCTTTCAAGGACAACGAATTGAAGGCGAGCCTGGAACAACTCCGCGACCTTGAGGCGCAGATCGTCGACACCCTGAAGCAGACGGCCAGCCAGTCGGGCGGCAAGCTGAAAGAAGAACTCGATGCCCTGAGCGAGCACCTGAAAAACAGCGGAACCCGCACCGGCGAGCGGGTGCGCGAAGCCCTGCAGCAACTCGCCAGTGGCGTGAAGGCCAGCAGCGAGGCGGGGCGTGCAGGTTTGAGTGAATCGGCCCGCGCGGCCACCGATCGCCTGTCCCAGGTGGCAAGCGGCATCCTGGGGGCGCTGGCGGACTCGCTTAAGCGGCAGAGTGAGCGTTTGCGTTCCTGACATGCCCGGCAGTGAAGTCATTCCCGGCGTGCCCCTTGCGGGTACACTCTCGGCATGACTCATTCCAATAAATAAAGATGCTCTGGGAAACCATTTCTGTCGTGCGCGACCTGCCGCGACTGCATGAAATCGCTACTGTGATGATCCGCTATGGCTGGGGCGATCTGGTGCGCGTCCTGGGTATCAGCGGCGCGCTGGAGCGCGCCGGGCGGGTGCTCCACTGGCAAAGCACCAGTGAAATCAGTCAGCTCGAGGCGCCGGTGCGCATCCGTCGCGCGTTGGAAGAACTGGGTCCGACCTTCGTCAAGCTGGGGCAGCTGCTGGCGACGCGGGTGGACATGTTTCCGCCGAACTGGATAGCCGAATTCGAAAAATTGCACAGCCAGGTGCCAGCGGTGCCTTACGACGTGCTGCACCCCAGCCTGGTGGAGGCCCTCAAGGGCCAACCCAGCGAAGTCTTTGCCACATTCGATCCGATGCCGCTGGCGGCCGCCTCCATCGCGCAGGTATACCGCGCCACGCTCAAGGACGGCACGCGGGTTGTCGTCAAGATGCGCCGTCCCGGCATCGAGGATGTGATCCGGGCCGACCTGCGCATTCTCGAGCACGCGGCGAAATTGCTGGAGAGCGAAATACCCGACTCCCGGCGCTACGATCCGGTGCAGATCGTTTCGCAGTTTCGCCGTTCGCTGAATCGTGAACTCGACCTGGCCAAGGAGGCGCGCAACCTCGACCAGTTCGCGCGCCACTTTTCAGACGATCCGCTGGTGCAGATTCCCCGGGTGTACTGGGAGTTCACCAATGAGCGCGTGAATGTGCAGGAAGAAATCATCGGAATGGCCGGCGTGTCCCCGGATAAGTTGCGAGCCGTCGGGCTCGATCCCAAGCTGCTGGCAACGCGGGGTGCCGACACGGTGTTGCGCATGGTGCTGGAACACGGCTATTTCCATGCCGATCCGCACCCCGGCAATGTCCTGTTCCTGCCTGACAACCGCATCGGCATGATCGACTTCGGCATGGTGGGGATGCTGACCCATTCCCGTCGCCACCAGATCGTCGATCTGCTGCATGCGCTGACACTCAAGGATGAACAGGCCCTGCTGCAGGTGCTGCTCGACTGGAGCGGCGATTCGGTGATCGACGAGGACCGCCTGGCCTACGACGTGACAGAACTGCTGCAAAGCTATGACAACCTGCAACTCAAGGACGTGAAGATCGGAGGCTTGCTGAACGACATCACCGCCCTGATGCGCGACAACAACCTGCTGTTGCCGGCCGACCTGACCCTGCTGTTCAAGACGCTGATCACGCTGGAAGGACTGGGGCAGCAACTCGACCCCGAGTTCCACATGATCGACCATGTGACGCCGTTCGTGGAACGCATCATTCAGCAGCGCTATACCCCGGGGGCGCTGTTTGCACGCGGGCGCAAGAGCGTGCGTGAGGCGCTGGAAGTGGTGGCCGACCTGCCGCGTGACCTGCAGCACCTGCTACGGGATGTTCGGCGGGGCCGCATCAAGATCGATTTCGACCTGAAGCGGCTCGATCAGTTCGGTCATCAGTTGGACAGCGCCAGCAACCGGCTGACCATGGGCATTCTCACGGCCTCGCTGGTGGTGGGCTCCAGCATCATCATGACGGTGGAGGGTGGGCCCAAGCTATTTGGCCTGCCGCTGTTTGGGCTGCTGGGTTTCCTGATCGCGTTTTTCAACAGCCTCTGGATCATTTTCGCCATCTGGCGTTCGGGCAAGCACTGAATCGTTGGGATCAAGGGGGGCACCAGGGGCGGCCAGTTGCGCCAGCGGAACCGGTCGACCCAGCAAATAACCCTGAACGTGGGAAAAGCCCAGGCTTTCGACCTTGCGCAGGGCGGCGTCGGTCTCCACGCCTTCGGCCACCAGCACATAGCCGACGTCCGTCATCAAGCGGGCGAAATCGGCCACCACCCGGCCGGCGCGGGTGTCTTCTCCCAGCTTGTTCACCAGCGAAATATCGAACTTGACCACGTCCACCGGCAGGTCGACCAGGTAGCGCAACGGCGAATAGCCTGTGCCGAAGTCGTCCATCGCGATGCGGTAGTTGACCGTGCGCAACAGATCGAGATAGGTGTTCACCGCACTGATCTGTGTGATGAGGGAGGTTTCGGTGATTTCCAGCATCAGCGGATGGCTTGCATTGTGGCGCGACAGTTCCATCAGGTACGAAGCGATTTCAGGGCTGGAAAGGCTCTGAGCGGACAGGTTGATCGAGAGGCCGCATCCAGCCGGCAACTGGCCTGAAGACAGGTCGGCGTCGACCTGGTGCAGCACGGCCAGGTCGAATTGGGTTTCCAGGCGGCGGCTGCCGATGACGGGCAGGAACGCATCCGGCAGGATCAGTTCATCGTGGTAACGAATGCGCGCCAGGACTTCGTAGTAGCCGATCGTGTGCTGCGGCAGGCTGAAAATGGGCTGGTAATGCAGTTCGATCATGCCGGGCGTCGACAAGGCCTGGAACAGCGCGCTGGTCTCGCGGCTGGCCACCAGCGTCTGCGAGGCCCGTTCGGTGTCATCGCCGTAGAGGGCAACGCGGTTGCGTCCCGGTTGCTTGGCGGTATACATGGCGATGTCGGCCTGCTTGGGCAGGTCGTCGATGTGCTCCATCTCTTCGGGGGCGCAGAAGGCAATGCCGATGCTGATGCCGACGGGCTCATTGATGCCCAGATCGCCAAAATTGGCCGCCTCGAGCAGGCTTTGGCAGCGCTGCGCGATCTGCTTGGCCTGGGCCGGGGTGGTGCGCGACAGGAAGGTGGCGAATTCGTCTCCGCCCAGGCGATACAGGCGATCGTTTGCGCGCAGCGCCATCACCAGCGCATTTGAAATGATGGTGAGCACGCGGTCGCCCTTGGCGTGGCCGTAGGTGTCGTTGATCGCCTTGAAGCGATCGCAGTCGAACAGGAGAAATGCCACACCCTGCGGCACTTTTCCCACATCCTGCCGGAATTTTTCCCAGTCTTCGTCATAGGCGCGGCGGTTGTGGCAGCCGGTCAGCACATCCTGGCGCGCCTGCGAATGAAATTCGCGATTCTGGTTTTCCAGCGAGCCATGCAGGACACGCAATTGCAGCTGGTATTCGGACAGCGAACGGCGGATGTTTTCCAGTTCGGCGATGCGCATGGGGCGGGAACGCAAGGGCGTGGGAGTGAAATGGTCGTGCTGCATGTCGTCGATGTCCTGTGACAGCTGTCGCAGCGGGCGCACCAGCAGCCGGCTGTAAATCACTGCACCCAGCAGCGCAGAAGCCACCAGCAGAATAAACAGCGCGAGCAAGGTGCGCGACAGGATGGTTTGGAACAGCAACTGGTTGGGGTCGGGCTGGGCCTTGAAATTCAGGCGCGAAAGCAGGTCCGACGTCGCCAGCGTTTCACCGGGCTTCAGAGTCAGGCTGACGCTGGCAGCATCCGTGAAATGGAGCATGTCCTGACTCAGCAGGGCCGGCATGAAATCAATCCGGATCAGGCTGTTGCCGAGCAGGGTTTGCCGCTGCACCTCGCCATAAACAGGCGCCCTGCAATACAGTGCAATGGCGCCGGCCTCGTTGCTCAGCCAGCACGTCGGCTCGAGTGACGTCAGGTCGGCCGGCAGCGTAGCGGGCAGGGGACTTTTTTCCGGACCGGGGTTGAGCCGCTCGCCCGATGGTCGGTACAGTCCCACTTGGGCAAGCCTGCGGTTCAGCATGCCGCTTTCGTAGACACGCTGGTCTCGCCAGTAAGCGTAATACTCAGGCAGCACCAGTTGTTGCCGGGTTTCGTCCCATTGCGCGAGACTGACGATCTGCTCCTTCGCCTGGTTCAGCAGACGCTCAACAGCGGTGACGAGCTCGGAATGCGCGGCATTCTGGTTATGCCGCTCCAGGCTTTGGGTGACGGCGCGTGTCTGATAGGCAGAGAATCCACCGACCAGGCTGACCAGCACCAGCAGCGCCGTGATGAAGGCGAGCGCAACGTGCTTGATGGACAGGTTGGCGGGCCAATTCATGGGGACGGGAACGGCCTGATGGTTTGAAGAAAGCTGAGCGAATGCTCCAGCAAATCAAACTCGTGTTCACCATCCATGAAATGATTGGCGCCCTTCACAACGACCATCGGGGCCTGTATATGCTGCAAGGCCTTGAGCCAGCCGCCTCCGACCACTTCGTCGGAGTCGCCCATGATGAGCTTCACGCGGGCCGGTGATTGCTTCAGGGAAGCCAGCACTTGTGCCTGATCCCAGCGGACATAGGACAGCAGGCCTTCGGGCGTCGAGGGATATTTGCTGCAGAACGACAGGGTTTGGTTGAACAGTTCACGCTGCTTGCTGAGGACGCGTGCTTCCAGTCGGGCGATCAAAGCCTTCCGATCAACTGAACCGATCTGGGCTTCGATCAGCGAAGCGCCGATATAGCCTTTGACGGCCGCATCCGGCTTGCCCGACAGGTAGGCCAGCAACTGCATGCTGCCAAAGCTGTGGCCGAGCAGCACGATGGCGGGGTGGCCGCGAGATTTGAGCCACTGTATCCAGTGCCCGATTTCGGCCACGTCGTCATCCAGGCTGTGTTTGTGGACGGCTTCGCACGCCAGGCTTTGCTTGCGGTCGGGAATATTCAGGCTGAGCGTGGGCGACAATACCGTGTAGCCGGCGTCGTGCAGGCCGCGGGCGAGCGAGGCTACGGTGGAAAACTCACGCGTCTGCAAGAAACCGTGCAGCAGCAGCACGGCGGGCTTGCCGCGCGCGCCGACCAGATACTCTGCGCTGGCGGGAATAGCGGGGCGCATCAACTGCTGAACAAGTTCAGCTTGAGCGGCAGCCGGGACTGCCCATATCAGCAAGCAAAGCAGGTAAGCGCGCATGTAGGAACCGAATAGGCAGAATCTACGTGTTTAACGGCAACGGATCAGTCCAACTATAGGCGAATGCAGCCAGTGCGATGCGTGGCGGATGTTACACTCCGCGGCGAAATCCCCTTCAAACATGCCTGACCTGAAACACATCTTCTCGCCTGATGGCGCCTGCTCCACCGTGCTGCCGGGCTGGCGTTCGCGCCCGCAGCAGTTGGCCATGGCAGAAGCCGTCGAGCGGGCGGTTGCCGACAACAGCGTGCTGCTGGCCGAAGCCGGCACAGGTACGGGCAAGACGCTGGCCTATCTGGTTCCCGCGCTGCTGTCGGGCGGCAAGGTGGTGATCTCCACCGGCACCAAGGCGCTGCAGGACCAGCTGTTTCATCGCGATCTGCCGGCCGCGCGCCGCGCGCTGAAGTCCCCCGTCAAGGTGGCGCTGCTGAAGGGCCGTGCCAACTACGTTTGCCACCATCATCTCCAGCGCAATTTGAGCGACGGCCGTTTCGCGCATCGCGACGATGCAGCATGGCTGCAGAAAATCGCCCGCTTTGCCGAAACCAGCAGCAGCGGCGACCGCGCCGAGGCCGAAGGCATTCCCGAGGACGCCACCGCCTGGCAATACGCGATTTCCAGCCGCGATACCTGCCTGGGCAGCGAATGCAGCCACTTCAAGGACTGCTTCGTGATGGCCGCGCGCAAGGCCGCGCTCGATGCCGAGGTGGTGGTGGTCAACCATCATCTGTTCTTCGCCGACCTCTGGCTGAAGGACGAGGGTGTCGCCGAACTGCTGCCGGCCTGCAACACCGTGATCCTCGACGAAGCGCACCAGCTGGCGGAGACTGCCGCGCAGTTCTTCGGAGAGACGCTGTCGACGGCGCAACTGCTCGACCTGGCGGGCGACACCAAACGTCTGGCCGCGGTTAAGGCCGGTGATTTCCCCGCCCTGCGCCGCGCAGCCGAAGACCTGACCAAGGCCGCGCGCGACCTGCGCCTGGCCTTTCCGCAGAACCCGGTCAAGGCGACCATCGCCGATCTTGCGCGCTACGACAAATGGCCGGACGCCCTGAAGGCCTTGTCGGCGGCGCTGGATGAAACCGCGAAGCTGCTCGAAACCCAGGCCGAGCGCGACGCCGACCTGAAAAACTGCTTCGAGCGCGCGCTGGGCGTGCAGGCGACCCTGGCCAGCTGGCAGCATGACGACGACCCCGAGAACCCACGCGTGCGTTGGCTCGAGACCACGATGAGTTCGCTGCTGTTGCACGCGACGCCCTTGTCGGTCGGCGCGATGTTCGGCGCCAAGCTCACCGAGCGTGCGCAGGCGTGGATCCTCACCTCCGCCACCCTCGCCGTCGGCGGCGACTTCACTCACCTGAAAACCCGGCTCGGGATTGAGGAGGCGGAAACCCTGTGCGTCGACAGTCCCTTCGACTATCCGCGCCAGGGTGTGCTCTATGTGCCGCAGAATCTGCCCGCGCCCAACACGCCCGAGTTCACCGAGGCCGTCGTCGAAGCTGCGCTGCCGGTTCTGGAAGTCAGCCAGGGGCGCGCCTTCATCCTCTTCACCAGCCTGCGTGCGCTGGACAAAGCCCGCGGGCTGTTGATCGATGCCTTCAAGTTTCGCGGCTGGGACTACCCCTTATTGGTTCAGGGCGACGCCCCGAAGAACGAGCTTCTCGCGCGTTTCCAGAAAGCCGGCAACGCCGTGCTGCTCGGCAGCCAGAGCTTCTGGGAGGGCGTCGACATGCCCGGCGACATCCTGTCGGTCGTCATCATCGACAAGCTGCCGTTCCAGCCGCCCGATGATCCGGTCGTCGCCGCGCGCATCGCCCAGGCCGAGAAGAACGGCGGCAAGCCGTTCATGGATTACCAGTTGCCGCATGCGGCGATCAGTCTCAAGCAGGGGGCGGGGCGGCTGATCCGCACCGAGACCGATCGCGGGGTGCTGATGATTTGCGATACGCGGCTGGCGGACAAGCCGTATGGGCGCTTGTTATTGAATGCGCTGCCGGCGATGACGCGGACAAGGAAGTTGGAGGTGGTGGAGCGGTTTTTCGCTTCGCAGGAAGCTTCACCCGTCATTGCGAGCGAAGCGTAGCAATCCAGTTCCGTTTAGGCGCAAGGCACGTTTAGTGGATACACCTTCGCGGGACTGCTGACCGTTGGCCGGGGGTAGCCCGGCGGCTAATTACTTTCTTTTGCTTCGCCAAAAGAAAGTAACCCAAGAAAAGGCGACCCCGCTCATCCCCGAAACCCCGGAAATCGAGCCTGCCGGGCGGGCGGGCGGCAAAGAACTCCCCCCGCTTTGTTTGTATTTCGAAGGTGAGCGGGGCTCAAACACCTTTGCCGCTGATCCGATGCGCTTGATCTTCGGGAATTCGGGACTGTTGGGGTCGCCTTCTTTTGGTTACTTTTCTTGGCGAGACAAGAAAAGCAACTAGCCGCCGGGCTACCCCAGGCCAACGGTCAGCAGACCAGTGAAGCTCTCAACTACGAAGCTACTTCAAAGCGTCTGCACAAACCCCAACACCTCCGCCGCATGCCCCGGCGCCTTCAACCCGCGCCAGCTCTTCACCAGCTTCCCGTCCACGTCGAACACAAAGGTGCTGCGCTCGATGCCGCGCACCTGTTTGCCGCACATGTTCTTCATCTTCATCACGCCGAACAGTTCGCAGGCGGCTTCATCCTTGTCGGACAGCAACTCGAACGGAAAGCCCTGCGCGGCCTTGAAGCCTTCGTGCGACTTGAGGCTGTCGCGCGAGACGCCGACGACGAGGGTGTTGGCCTTGGCGAAGTCGGGATACAGATCGCGGAACTCCTGGCCTTCGAGGGTGCAGCCGGAGGTGTTGTCCTTGGGGTAGAAGTAGACGACGACGTTCGTGCCGCGGTGGTCGGACAGCTTGAAGCTTGTGTCGCCGGTGGACGGCAGTTCGAAATCAGTGATGACGGGTTCGCTCATGGGATATCTTTCCTAACGGGTAGAGGATTTCAGCAGAACGAGGACGGCGCCGGCGCCGCCGTCGACGGTGCGGGCCTGGCAGAAGGCGAGCACGTCTTCGCGCTGCATCAGCCAGTGGCGCACCTTGTTCTTCAGCACCGGCAGGCGGTTCTTCGAGCCGTGGCCCTTGCCGTGGATGATGCGCACGCAGCGCCGGTCGTCCTTCATGCAGCGGTTGAGGAAGGCGGCCAGCGCGACGCGGGCTTCGTCGCCGGTGTGGCCGTGCAGGTCGAGTTCGCCCTGGATGACCCAGCCGCCGCGCCGCAGTTTTCGGAGCGCGGCGGTGGGCACGCCGGGGCGCGAGAAAAACAGCTCCTCGCCGGTGGAGACGGCGTCTTCCCAGTCCCACGGGTCGGACAGGGCGTCGACCAGGACTTGCTCTTCGTCGGCCCGCCTTTGGTGGGCGACGGGCTTGGGACGCGGGCGCGCGATCTCCGCGCGATCGGACGGGGGCAGGGGGACGGCGTCGGCGACGGCGCGGCGGAACAGCATGGCGCCGTCGGCCGCGGCTTTGGGTTTATGCGGGGCCTGGTGAAGCGTGGCCGGCGTGGCGGTCTGCTCGCGCAGCACGCGGCGCATGCGGGCCAGCGCCTCGAACGAGGCGGGCGCGAGCGCACTGTGGCGTGCACGCTTCATCCCGCATCACCTGGCTGAACAGGATCCCGCTCAGGCCTTGCCGAGCGCGTCCAGGTAGCGCTCGGCGTCGAGCGCGGCCATGCAGCCGGTGCCGGCGCTGGTGACGGCCTGGCGGTAGATGTGGTCCTGCACGTCGCCGGCGGCGAACACGCCTTCGATGCTGGTGGCGGTGGCATTGCCCTTGTTGCCGCCCTTGGTGACGATGTAGCCGCCTTCCAGCGTGAGCTGGCCTTCGAAGATGGCGGTGTTGGGCTTGTGGCCGATGGCGATGAAGACGCCGGTCAGCGCGATGTCCTTGGTGGCGCCGTCCTTGGTGCTCTTGATCCGCATGCCGGTGACGCCGGTCTTGTCGCCCAGCACTTCGTCCAGCGTGTGGTCGAGTTCGAGGCTGATCTTGCCTTCCTTGACCTTTTCCATCAGGTGGTCGACCAGGATCTTCTCGGACTTGAAGGTGTCGCGGCGGTGCACCACGGTGACGTGTTTCGCGATGTTGGCCAGATACAGCGCTTCTTCGACCGCGGTGTTGCCGCCGCCGATGACGGCGACGTCCTGGTTCTTGTAGAAGAAGCCGTCGCAGGTGGCGCAGCCCGACACGCCCTTGCCCATGAAGGCCTGCTCGCTTTCCAGACCCAGGTACATGGCAGAGGCGCCGGTGGCGATGATGAGCGCGTCACAGGTGTAGGTGCCGGAATCGCCGATCAGGGTGAACGGCTTTTCGGTCAGCTTGGCGGTGTGGATCTGGTCGAAGATGATTTCGGTGTTGAAGCGTTCGGCGTGGCGCTGGAAACGGTCCATCAGCTCGGGGCCCTGCACGCCGTCGACGTCGGCCGGCCAGTTATCCACGTCGGTGGTGGTCATCAGTTGGCCGCCCTGCTGCATGCCGGTGACGACGACGGGGGAAAGGTTGGCGCGCGCGGCGTACACAGCGGCCGAGTAACCGGCGGGGCCGGAACCGAGGATGACGAGTTTGTGGTGTTGGGTGCTCATGGTCTGTGCTCGGACGATGGGAAAGCCGGCTATTCTAACCAAACTTGGTTGCAGCGTTCCCATGCTGGCAGCCCGGTATTCCCCACGGATGAGCGCTCCTGTGCGTCCGCCTGAGCCCGCAGGCGTATCGTCTCGCCTCCGGATGCGTTATCCGCGATAATCCGGCTATTCCGTGTAAAAGTTTGCCCATGGCGCGTCCCGCTCCCCGTTCGTCCCCGCCCCAGCCCCTGCCGCCGCGCATGCAACGCCTGTTGCGCGAAGCGCGCGCCCTGCTGGTGGGATTCGCCGCACTGTTGCTGGCCGCGATTTTGCTCACCCACAATGCGGCTGACCCGGGCTTTTCCACCACCGGCGATAACGGCGTGCTGCACAATCTGGGCGGACGTGCCGGCGCCTGGCTGTCTGATTTGCTGCTGATGCTGTTCGGCCTGTCTGCCTGGTGGTGGGTGGTGCTGGCGCTGGCCTACGTCATTCATATCTTTCGCCATCTGGACGAAATGCCGCTGGCAGGCGGGCGCCAGCGCTGGGTCCGGCTGGGCGGCTTCGGCCTTCTGCTGTTGTCCAGCACCGGGATCGAATGGCTGCGTACCTGGCACTGGGCGGTCAGCTTGCCCGATGCGCACGGCGGCGTGCTCGGCGTCGGCGTGGGCAGCGCGGCCGCTGCTGTGCTGGGGTTCACCGGCGGCTCCCTGGCTTTGCTGCTGCTGCTGGCGGTGGGCTTCAGCCTGTTCACCGGCGTGTCGTGGCTCAGCATGGCCGAGCGCACCGGCGAATGGATGGAGCGGGGGTACTGGAAGGCGATTGCGACCTGGCAGGCATCACGCGACCGCAAGCTGGGCGAGGTGGCTCAGCAGAAGCGCGAAGCCAAGGTTTCGGTGGTCAAGAAGAAGCTCGACGAGGCGCCGCCGATCCGCATCGAGCCGGTGGTGAAGGAAGTGCCGCAATCCGAGCGTGCCGTCACCGAAAAGCAGGCGCCGCTGTTCTCCGACATGCCCGACTCACCCTTGCCGCCGCTGCATCTGCTCGACCCCGCCGACGAGGCGGTGGAAACCGCCAGTGCCGAGTCGCTGGAATACACCTCGCTGATGATCGAGCGCAAGCTCGCCGAATTCGGCGTCGAGGTGAAGGTCGTCTCAGCCTCGCCCGGCCCGGTGATCACGCGCTACGAGATCGAACCGGCCATCGGGGTGAAGGGCAGCCAGATCGTCAATCTGTCGAAGGATCTGGCGCGCACCTTGTCGGTGATCAGCATTCGCGTGGTCGAAGCCATTCCCGGCAAACACACCATGGGCCTGGAGATTCCCAACCCCAAGCGGCAGATCGTGCGTTTGAGCGAGATTCTCGGATCCAAGGCCTACCACGACAGCGCGAGCCCCTTGACCATCACGCTGGGCAAGGACATCGCCGGCAACCCGGTGGTGGCGGATCTCGGCAAGATGCCGCACCTGCTGGTCGCCGGCACCACCGGCTCGGGCAAGTCGGTCGGCGTCAACGCCATGATCCTGTCGCTGGTGTACAAGTCCGACCCCAGCGCGGTGCGCATGATCATGGTCGACCCCAAGATGCTGGAGCTGTCGATCTACGAAGGCATCCCGCACCTGCTGGCGCCGGTGGTCACCGACATGAAGCAGGCCGCCAGCGCGCTCAACTGGTGCGTGGGCGAAATGGAGCGGCGCTACAAGCTGCTGTCGGCGGTCGGCGTGCGCAACCTCGCCGGCTACAACCAGAAGGTGCGCGACGCGAAGAAGGCCGGCACGCCGCTGACCCATCCGTTCAGTCTGACGCCCGACAATCCCGAGCCGCTTGAAACCATGCCGATGATCGTGGTGATGATCGACGAACTCGCCGACCTGATGATGGTGGTCGGCAAGAAGGTCGAGGAACTCATCGCGCGGCTGGCGCAGAAGGCGCGTGCGGCGGGCATCCACCTGATCCTGGCGACGCAACGGCCCTCGGTCGACGTCATCACCGGCCTCATCAAGGCCAACATCCCGACGCGCATCGCGTTCCAGGTGTCGTCCAAGATCGACTCGCGCACGATTCTTGATCAGATGGGCGCCGAGGCGCTGCTGGGGCAGGGCGACATGCTCTACCTGCCGCCCGGAACCGGCCTGCCGCAGCGCGTCCACGGCGCCTTCGTGTCGGACAACGAAGTGCATCGCGTGGTCGATTACCTGAAATCGCTGGGCGAGCCCGAATACATCGAAGGCGTGCTCGAATCGCCGGAAGAGGCGGGCGAGGGCGGCGGCGAATACGGCGAGGCGGCGGAAGCCGACCCCTTGTACGACCAAGCGGTCGCCTACGTGCTGAAGTCTCGCCGCGCGTCGATCTCGTCGGTGCAGCGTCAGCTCCGCATCGGCTACAACCGCGCCGCGCGCATGATCGAGGATATGGAACGTGCTGGCCTGGTGTCGTCGATGCAGTCGAACGGCAACCGCGACGTACTGGCGCCCGGAGGCGACGCATGAATTTTTACGCACTGATTCCCGCGGCCGGCTCGGGCTCGCGCATGGGCGGGAGCATAGAAAAGCAGTACATGCCGCTCAATTCGGTGCCGATGATCGCGCACGCGATGATGGTGCTGGCGCGCGAGCCCCGCATCACCAAGCTTTTTGTCGTGCTCTCGCCCACCGACAAGCGCTGGAACAACTACGCATGGCAGGGCTGGGAAGAACGCATCGAAGTGCTGCGCTGCGGCGGCGCGACCCGCGCCGAAACGGTGCTGAACGGCCTCGACGCGATGTCCAGGATCTGCGCCGCGGACGACTGGGTGCTGGTGCACGATGCCGCGCGTCCCTGTTTGCCGGACGAGATGCTGGGCAAGTTGCTGGATGAAGTAACGGATGACCCGGTCGGCGGCCTGCTTGCCGTGCCGGTGGCCGACACCCTCAAGCGTGCGGCTGCCGAGTCGGCATCCGGCACACGGGCCGAGGCGACCGTGCCGCGCGCCGGCCTGTGGCAGGCGCAAACCCCGCAGATGTTCCGTCATGGCAAGCTGACCGAAGCGCTGCGTGCCGCCGGCAGCGACATGACCGACGAAGCCTCGGCCATCGAGCAACTTGGGCTACAGCCGAGGCTGGTCGAATCCGACAGTCGCAACCTCAAGGTCACCTACCCGCAGGATATGGAACTGGCGGGCCTGATTCTGGGGAAGCTGAATGAATGACCTCAGGGTCGGCCACGGCTTCGACGTGCATGCCTTTGCCGAGAACCGCAAGCTCATCATCGGCGGCGTCGACATTCCCTACGATCTGGGGCTGGCTGGCCACTCCGACGCCGACGTGCTGCTGCACGCGATCTGCGACGCCTTGCTGGGTGCGGCGGGGCTGGGCGACATCGGCCGGCATTTTCCGGACACCGATATGGCGTTCGCCGGGATCGACAGCCGCATCCTGCTGCGCCGTGTCGCCGAACAGCTGCAGGCGCGCGGCTGGCGCGTCGGCAACGTCGACGCCACCCTCATCGCGCAGGCGCCGAAAATGGCGCCGCATATCGCGCGGATGACGGCTCACATCGCCGACGACCTTGGCGTCGCCATCGAGCACGTCAACGTCAAGGCCACCACCACCGAAAAACTCGGCTTCACCGGACGCGGCGAGGGCATTGCCGCGGAAGCGGTGTGCCTGATCGTGCGTGGCTGACCCGGGTCTGACAGAAACAGGCCTGACCGAACCCGGCCCCGCCGAGCCCGACACGCTGCGGCTGTTCTTCGCCCTGTGGCCGGACGACGCCACCCGCGACGCACTCAACCGCACCGGCAAATGGCTGCACCAGCACTGGGGTGGACGGCGCATGCGCGCCGACACCCTGCACATCACCCTGGCCTTTCTCGGCAGCACGCCGACCGACCAACTGGATGTCCTGGCCGCCTGCGCCGACACTGTGCACGCCGCCGCATTCGAGCTGGTCCTCGATCAGGCCGGCTACTGGCGGCACAACCGCATCGGCTGGCTGGGGGCGAGCGAGACGCCGCCGCAACACATCGAGCTGGTCGGCACGTTAAATATGGCCTTGCGGGATGCCGGCTTTGCCGTCGACGCACGCCCGCACGTGCCCCATGTCACCCTGCTGCGTAATTCTGCTGGCGGCGAAGTGCCCCTATGCATGCCGGTGAGCTGGCCGATCAGCGATTTCGTGCTGGTGAAATCGCGTACCGAGTCCAGCGGTGCACAGTACGAAGTGATCAGGCGTTGGCCGCTGGCGTGAAAAACGTGCGCACGATAGTCTTGCGGCCTTCTGATACAGCACGATTCTGATCCTTGCTCGACATGCCGGAATTCAGTCAAGGCCTCAACGCGCTGCTCGATGCGCGTTTTCCGATTCTGATCAGCGAAACCCATGAGGAATCGCGTTTGCTCGCGCGCGTGCGCGAAATCTGCACGGCGCGTGAGGTTCCGCTGTTTGTCTGGAGTCTGGCGGATGGACTCAAACGCAGCACTGAAACAAGCGCGGTGTACAACACCAACGAATTTACCGATGCGCTGAAGCATGTCGATGCGACGCCGCAGAACGGGCTGTATGTGCTTCTGGACGCCCATCCATTTTTTTCCAGCCCGCTGAATGTGCGGCTGGTGCGCGAAATTGCCTTCGATCATTACCGCCGCGACCGCACGCTGTTGTTCGTCAGCCCTGCGCTGGACCTGCCGCCTGAACTGGCCCGCATGTCGGCGCGGCTGGCCATGCCGGGCATCACGGCCGACCGGGTGCGCGCGCTGTTGAAAGAGGAGCTCGACCGCTGGCAGCGCGACACGCGGCGGAGCCTGCGGATCGACCGTGACATCCTGCCGCTGCTGGTGCACCAACTCGCCGGACTGGGCGAAGACGAAGCGCAACGCCTGATTCGTCAGGCGATCAACGTGGACGGCGAACTCAACCTTGGTGACGTCAAGCGCATAGCGCGATTCAAGCAGGACCAGCAGGCCAGTGCGCTGGAAATGGAATTGCCCGACGTCACGCTGGACGATGTTGGTGGTTTCGGACGCCTCAAGACCTGGGTCGGTCAGCGGCAGGCGGTCTTTCAGAATCCGGCGCTGGCCCCCGGGCTACCGACGCCCAAAGGGATCCTGCTGCTCGGCGTGCAGGGTGCGGGCAAGAGCCTGGTCGCCAAGGCGATCGCAGGAAGCTGGAAAGTGCCGCTGTTGCGGCTGGATTTCGCAGGCCTGTACAACAAGTACATCGGCGAAACAGAAAAGAATCTCCGGCAGGCGCTCAAGGAGGCCTCGCGCATGGCGCCGTGCCTGCTGTGGATGGACGAGATCGAAAAGGGACTCTCGGCGGGGGACGCCGACGACGGTGTTTCGCAGCGCATCCTCGGTACCCTGTTGACCTGGATGAGCGAGCGCGACAACCCGGTGTTCGTCGTCGCCACTGCCAATGACATCAGCAAGCTGCCTCCGGAACTGCTGCGCAAGGGCCGTTTCGACGAGCTCTTTTTCGTCGATCTGCCGACCGCGCCGGTGCGCGAGATCATATTTGGCCTGCATCTGAAAAAGCGCGGTCTCGACCCGGCCGGATTCCAGATGCCCAGCCTGGTCGAACTCAGCGAAGGCTATTCGGGTGCGGAAATCGAGCAGGCCATCGTGGCGTCGCAGTATGCCGCGCTGGCAGAGGGTGGGGCGCTGACACAGGCGCATGTGGAGCGCGAACTGGGCCAGACCCGCCCGCTTTCCGTGATCCGCGCCGAGGATTTCGAGCGCTTGCGTGCCTGGGCGAGCCAGCGCTGCGTCATGGTGGACTGAAAAGCGGACGGAGAATTGTCCGCGGCGCGGTTTTTTCTCGACAGGAATAAGGCCTTTCGGTTATGATGCGCCCCGCATTAGGCGCGTAGCTCAGCTGGTTAGAGCACCACCTTGACATGGTGGGGGTCGTTGGTTCGAGTCCAATCGCGCCTACCAATATTTACAGGGCCGGGATGGCCAGTTTCAAGAGGGGCTGAACGGCCCACGGAGGTTGCGAAATGTCACCGCGAACTTGCAGGGATGTCACTGGTTAAGCCCCGGCGCATTGCTGTTCGCAGATAATTTCTGCATCTTCTTGTAGTATCCGAAAGCGCGGCCGGTCCGCGCTTTTTTTCATTCTGGAGTTGGGTTCATGGTCAACGTCACGCTTCCCGATGGTTCGGTCCGGCAGTTCGAGGCGCCGGTCACGGTCGCACAGGTTGCTTCCAGCATTGGCGCGGGTCTCGCCAAGGCAGCGCTTGCCGGCAAGGTCAACGGCAAACTGGTCGACACCAGCCACCTGATCGACGCCGACGCGGCGCTGGCCATCGTGACCGCCAAGGACGCCGAGGCGCTGGACCTGATCCGCCACGACGCCGCGCACGTGATGGCGCAGGCGGTGCAGGAGCTCTACCCCGGCACCCAGGTCACCATCGGCCCGTCGATCGAGGACGGCTTCTACTACGACTTCGCGCGCGAGCAGCCGTTTACGCCCGACGATCTGGTTGCGATCGAAAAGCGCATGGACGAGATCGTCAAGCGCGACCTGCCGATCCAGCGCGAGGTATGGGAGCGCGAGGACGCCAAGAAGGCCTTCGCCGCATTGGGCGAGACCTACAAGGTGCAGATCATCGACGAGGTGATTCCGGCGGGCGAGGAACTCTCCATCTACCGCCAGGGCGACTGGTTCGACGTCTGCCGCGGCCCGCACCTGCCGTCGACCGGCAAGCTGCCGCGCGCGTTCAAGCTGATGAAGCTGGCCGGCGCCTATTGGCGCGGCGATTCGAAGAACCCGATGCTGCAGCGCATCTACGGCACCGCGTGGGCGAAGAAGGAAGACCTCGATGCCTACCTGCACCGGCTGGAGGAGGCCGAGAAGCGCGACCACCGCAAGCTGGCGAAGCAGCTCGACCTGCTGCACATGCAGGACGAGGCCCCGGGCATGGTGTTCTGGCATCCCAAGGGCTGGATCGTGTGGCAGCAGATCGAGCAGTACATGCGGCAGAAGTTCGTCGAGTACGGCTACCAGGAAGTGCGCACTCCGGCGGTGATGGACAAGAGCCTGTGGGAGAAATCCGGCCACTGGGACAATTACCGGGACAACATGTTCACCACCGCATCGGAAAACCGCGACTATGCGGTGAAACCGATGAACTGCCCCGGCCACGTGCAGATCTTCAACAGCGGCCTGCATTCCTACCGCGACCTGCCGCTCAGGCTGGCCGAGTTCGGCTCGTGCCATCGCAACGAGCCGTCGGGCGCCCTGCACGGCATCATGCGGGTGCGCGGCTTCACCCAGGACGACGCCCACATTTTCTGCACCGAAGACCAAATTGAAGCCGAGGTGGCCGATTTTATCGTCATGCTGCAGAAGGTCTATGTCGACTTCGGCTTCCATGACGTGCTGGTCAAGCTGTCGACCCGCCCGGACAAGCGGGTCGGTTCGGACGAAAGCTGGGACAAGGCGGAAGCTGCGCTGGCGGCGGCATTGGACAAAAATGGCCTGGCCTACGACCTGCAGCCGGGTGAGGGCGCCTTCTACGGCCCCAAGATCGAATTCACGCTGAAGGACACGCTCGGCCGGCTGTGGCAATGCGGCACCATCCAGCTTGATTTCAACCTGCCGGTGCGCCTCGGCGCCGAGTTCGTCGACGAGGACAACAGCCGCAAGCCCCCGGTGATGCTGCATCGCGCGATCCTGGGTTCGATGGAGCGCTTCATCGGCATCCTGATCGAGCACCATGCCGGCAACTTCCCGCTGTGGCTGGCGCCGGTGCAGGTGATGGTGATGAATATCAGCGAAAACCAGGCCGGGTATGCCCAAAAAGTCACCCAGGCGCTGCGCGAGGCAGGCTTCCGCGCCGTCGCGGACTTGAGTAATAACAAAATTAACTATAAAATTCGCGAACATAGCTTGCAGAAGCTGCCGTATCAGGTGGTCGTCGGCGACAAGGAAATGGAAACCGGTTTGGTTTCCGTCCGCGCTCGCGGCAACCAGGATCTGGGGCAGCTGGGTTTGGATGACTTGATTGCGCGCCTGAAAGCGGAAACGCTGGCGCGCCAGTAACAGCGGTCAAACAAGGCGTTGGGGCCTCCTATAATCAGGAACTGGCCCAGCGCCTTCTTTATTTGTTTGACCTTTTTGCCTCGGCGCCAAGCGTCAGGTTTTTATTTGGAGAACGACTCATCGCGACAGAAAAGAAACAGACACGCATCAATGGCGAAATTACAGCCCCTGAGGTGCGTTTGGTCGGTGTGGAAGGTGAGCAGCTCGGCATCGTAAAGATTTACGACGCGCTGCGTCAGGCTGAAGAAGCTGACCTGGATCTGGTTGAAATTGCGCCGACGGCACAGCCGCCCGTGGCCAAGATCATGGACTACGGCAAGTTCAAGTACCAGGAAAGCAAGAAGCAGCACGAAGCCAAGCTGAAGCAGAAGCAGGTCCAGATCAAGGAAATCAAGTTCCGTCCGGGTACCGACGAGGGCGATTACCAGATCAAGCTGCGCAACCTGATCAAGTTTCTTGAAGAAGGCGACAAGACCAAGATTACGCTGCGTTTCCGCGGCCGTGAGATGGCCCACCAGGAAATCGGCATGGCCCAGTTGCGGCGCGTGTCGGCGGATCTGGCCGAACTGGCAGTGGTCGAGCAGTTCCCCAAGATGGAAGGCCGTCAGCTGGTGATGATGCTGGCGCCGAAAAAGAAGATTTAAGTTACGAGGCCGGCGTGTCTCGGTTCCTGGCGGATCAAGCCGGGGCCAAAAACGCCACACAATACGTGCTGTCGGGTTGGTGAAGCATTCCACGCCGTGGGATCACCTGGCCGCATGAGATAAAAGGAAGCATCATGCCTAAGATGAAGAGCAAGAGCGGCGCCGCCAAGCGGTTCCGTGCGCTGGGCGGTGGCGGATTCAAGCGCTCGCACGCGTTCATGCGTCACATTCTCACCAAGAAGAGCACCAAGCGTAAGCGCCAGTTGCGCGGCATGGAAACTGTCAACGCCAGCAACCACAAGTCGGTTGCCCGCATGTTGCCCTACGCATAAAGGAGAGAAACCATGCCACGCGTCAAACGGGGTGTAACCGCCCGCGCCAGCCACAAGAAAATCCTCGATGCCGCCAAAGGCTATCGCGGTCGTCGCAAGAACGTATTCCGCGTCGCCAATGAAGCCGTGATGAAGGCGGGTCAGTATCAGTATCGCGACCGTCGTCAGCGCAAGCGTCAGTTCCGCGCACTGTGGATTGCCCGTATCAATGCCGCTTCGCGTCAGCACGGTCTGACCTACAGTGTGTTCATGAACGGCTTGTCGCGCGCCGAGATCGGAATTGACCGCAAGGTGCTGTCCGATATCGCGATTTTCGACAAGGATGCCTTCGCCAAGATCGTCGATCAGGTCAAGGCCAAGCTCGCTGCGTAAGCAGCACCGAAGCAACAAGAAAAGGCCGCAAGGCCTTTTTTTGTTGGTGCGGCCTTAACAACAAAAACGTTTATCCACGAAGCACACGAAGAAACGCTTGAACACTGTTGTTTTGATTCGTGAATTTCGTGCCCTTCGTGGACAAATTTGAGATTTTCCAAACCGTCATGCGCAATCCAAACGAAGTCGTTGCCGACGCACTTGCCGCCATTCAGGCCTGCCCCGATCTGCAGGCCTTGGAGCAGGTCAAGGCGGCCTATCTCGGCAAGAGCGGCCAACTCACCGAACTGCTGAAAAGCCTGGGTGCGATGCCCGCCGACGAGCGCAAGACCGCCGGTGCCCGCATCAACGAGGCCAAGCAGGCGGTCGAGGCAGCCTTGAAAGGTCGTCGCGATGCCCTGCAGCAGGCCGAACTGGATCGCCAGTTGGCCGCCGAAACGCTGGATGTGACCCTGCCGGGGCGTGGCGCCGGGCGAGGCGGGCTGCATCCGGTTTCGCGCACGCTGGCGCGCATCCAGGCACTGTTCCGCTCGATCGGCTTCGAGGTGGCGACGGGGCCGGAAATCGAGACCGACTTCTACAATTTCACCGCGCTCAACATCCCCGAAGACCATCCGGCGCGCGCGATGCACGACACCTTCTACCTGCAGACGGGCGAGCTGCTGCGCACCCACACCTCGCCGGTGCAGGTTCGCTACATGGAAAGTCACCAGCCGCCGCTGCGCATCATCGCGCCGGGTCGGGTGTACCGCTGCGATTCCGACGTGACCCACACGCCAATGTTCCACCAGATCGAAGGCCTGTGGGTGGACGAGACGGTGTCGTTCGCCGACTTGAAGGGGGTGCTGGCCGACTTCATGCGCAACTTCTTCGAGCGCGACGACCTTCCGGTGCGCTTCCGTCCGTCATTCTTCCCCTTCACCGAGCCGTCCGCTGAAATGGACATCGGCTGCGTGATGTGCGGCGGCGAGGGCTGCCGGGTGTGCTCTCACACCGGCTGGCTGGAAGTGCTGGGCTGCGGCATGGTGCATCCCAACGTGTTCCGGCACGTCGACATCGATACCGAGCGCTACGTCGGCTTTGCCTTCGGCCTCGGTGTCGAGCGCCTCGCGATGCTGCGTTACGGCGTCGATGATCTGCGGCTTTTCTTCGAGAATGACCTTCGCTTCCTCAGGCAATTCAATTAATTAGAGCGAATACATCATGCAATTTCCAGAATCGTGGCTGCGCAGCCTGGTCAATCCCGCGCTCGATACCGCCCAGCTCGCCCATGTCGTGACCATGGCCGGGCTCGAGGTGGAAGCCCTGACTCCGGCCGCGCCGCCTTTCAACAACGTGGTGGTGGCGGAGATCCTGTCGGCGGACAAGCATCCCGATGCAGACCGTTTGCGCGTGTGCCAGGTGGACGTCGGCGAAACGTCCCCAGTCACCATCGTGTGCGGCGCGCCCAACGCGGCGGCTGGCCTCAAGGTGCCGTGCGCCCGTCCCGGGGCGAAGCTGCCCGGGATCGAAATCAAGGTCGCCAAGGTGCGCGGCGTCGAGTCCTTCGGCATGCTGTGCTCGACCCGGGAGCTGGGGCTGGAAGGCTCGGCCGAGGGTTTGATGGTGCTGGATGCCGGCGCACCGGTAGGCGAGGATTTTCGCAACTGGCTCAATCTGGACGACACCCTGATCACGCTGAAGCTCACGCCCAACCGCGCAGACTGCCTGTCGATGCAGGGGCTGGCGCGCGAGGTCGGCGCGATTACCGGCGCCGAGGTGCGGCTGCCGCAGATCTTCGAGCCTGAGCAGCGCATCGGCGACACGGTTGCGGTGCAGGTGTCGGACACCGAGGCCTGCCCGCGCTATCTCGCGCGCGTGGTGCGCGGTATCGACGCGCAGGCCACCACCCCGCGCTGGATGGCGGAGCGGCTGGAGCGCAGCGGCATTCGTCCGCTGCTGGCTCCGGTCGACATCACCAACTATGTGCTGCTCGAACTCGGCCAGCCCATGCATGCCTTCGCCCTGTCGCGCCTGAATGGCGGCATCGAGGTGCGGCTCGCCCGCCCGGGTGAAACACTCGAACTGCTGAACGGCCAGACCGTCGAACTTGCGCCCGACATGCTGGTGATCGCCGATGCCAGCCGCCCGGTGGCGCTGGCCGGGATCATGGGCGGGCTGCCGACCAGCGTGGAACGCGTCACGGTCGACGTCATGCTGGAAGCCGCGTTTTTCGCCCCGGCGGCGATTGCCGGCCGGGCCCGGCGGCTGGGCTTGTCCACCGATTCGTCGCACCGCTTCGAGCGCGGCGTCGATTTCGGTGCCACCCGCCGAGCGATGGAGCGCGCAACCCAATTGCTGCTCGACATCTGCGGCGGCCAGGCGGGCCCGATCACCGAGGCGGCGGCCGCGTTGCCGCGCCGTGATCCGATCACCCTGCGGCTGGCGCGGCTGAAGCGCGTGGCGGGCGTCGAAATCGACGCCGATGAGGTGGTGCGCGGTCTGGTCGCGCTGGGTGCGGGCGTCGAACGCCAGGACGATCGACTGATCGTCACGCCGCCGAGCTTCCGCTTCGATCTGGCGATCGAGGAGGACCTGATCGAAGAGGCGGTTCGCCTGTACGGCTACGACAACATCCCGGCCCAGCCGCCCGCCGCGCCCTCGCGCATGCTGCCGCAGGACGAAACGCTGCTGGCCGATGACAGCCTGCGCCAGATGCTGGTCGACCTCGATTATCAGGAAGTCATCACCTACAGCTTTGTCGACCCGGCGTGGGAGACCGCGCTCGACGCCAATGCCCGTCCGCTGCCGCTCGCCAATCCGCTGGCCAGCCAGCTGTCGGCGATGCGCACCACCCTGTGGGGCGGCCTGATCGAGACCCTGCGTCACAACCTCAACCGCCAGCAGACGCGGGTGCGCATATTCGAACTGGGGCGCGTGTACCGTTCGCAGACCGAGCAGCCGATGAAACTGGGTGGTCTGGCTTATGGCGACGTGCTGCCCGAGCAGTGGGGGGCGGCCGCGCGCCGTGTCGATTTCTTCGATCTCAAGGGCGACCTGGAGCGCTTGCTCGGCCATGCGCTGGAGTCGCGGCCCGCTCTGCACCCCGCGCTGCATCCGGGCCAGTGCGCCGAAGTGTGGGCCGATGGCCGGGCCATCGGCTGGATCGGCGCGCTGCATCCCCGTCTGGTGCAGGCGTTCGACCTGCCCATCGTGCCGGTGCTGTTCGAGCTCGACAGCCAGGTGCTGGCGCAGCGCAGTCTGCCGCGCCATGCAAGCCTGTCGCGATTCCCGCTGGTGCGGCGCGATCTGGCGTTCGTGCTGGACGCCCATACCCCGGCCGGAGAACTGCTGGCGGTGCTGCGCGACGCTGCAGCCGACGGGGTTCGCTCAATCGATGTGTTCGACGAATACCGCGGAAAAGGCGTCCCTGAAAACCAAAAAAGCCTTGCTATCCGGGTAGTTATGCAAGATACTGAACGCACATTAACGGATCAGGAAGTGGAAGATGCCGTGCAAAAACTGGTCAATGCCGCGCTTTATAAGTGCAATGCCACATTGCGTGCGTGACGCGAAAACACAGTTGGCGCGCGCTTGACGCAACAACCATTTTGTTGGCGCGTGCGTGACGCGATCTTTCACCAACCCTCCTTCACAACATAACAAGCATGACCACTCTCACCAAAGCTGATCTGGCCGAACTGCTGTTTGAAAAAGTGGGTTTGAACAAGCGCGAAGCCAAGGACGTCGTCGAGTCCTTCTTCGACGAAATCCGCGTGTCGCTCGAGAAGGGCGACATCGTCAAACTGTCCGGGTTCGGCAATTTCCAGTGCCGCGAGAAGCCTCAGCGTCCCGGCCGCAATCCCAAGACCGGCGAAGAAATGCCGATTTCCGCGCGTCGCGTGGTGACTTTCCACGCCAGCCAGAAGCTCAAGTCCCAGGTCGAAGGCGCCCAAGTTGGAACGCCCAGCGAAGAGTGACCTTCCGCCGATCCCGGCAAAACGCTATTTCACCATCGGTGAAGTGTCCGAGTTGTGCGCCGTCAAGGCGCACGTGCTGCGTTACTGGGAGCAGGAATTCACCCAGCTGCGTCCGGTCAAGCGGCGCGGCAACCGCCGCTACTATCAGCACCACGAAGTCCTGCTGATCCGCCGCATCCGCGAACTGCTGTACGAAGAAGGCTTCACCATCAGCGGCGCGCGTCAGCGCCTCGAGCACGATGCCGACGCCCCGGCCGAACCGGTGACCTCAGCGGTCGCCAATGCGCCGGATGTCGCCAAGCTGCGTACCGAAATCACCGCCATCCTGAAAATATTGGGCTGACAGGCTTCCGCCGGACGTCGCTCCTCTGTTAGAATCTCGGGCTTCGTCGGGGCGTAGCGCAGCCTGGTAGCGCACCTGCATGGGGTGCAGGGGGTCGGAAGTTCGAATCTTCTCGCCCCGACCAACAAATCAAAAGAATCTGGGTCGGCTCACACCGGCCCTTTTTCTTTGCGGCGGCCGAAACCCTATTGCCATTGCGGCATCTGCATTTCCTGGCCGAGCTACTATCATTTAACGTTTGTTCAATATCAGGAGATAGTTATGGAACACACCTTGCCCGCACTGCCTTTTGCCATGGATGCGCTCGAGCCGCACATGTCCAAGGAAACCTTCGAGTACCACTACGCCAAGCACCACCAGGCCTATGTCACCAACCTCAACAACCTGATCAAGGGCACCGACTTCGAGAGCAAGCCGCTCGAGGACATCGTCAAGTCCGCGCCCGCCGGCGG
>JAABQU010000010.1 GCA_011391285.1 Thiobacillus sp. | reverse complement strand
ACCGATTCCACCGTGCTGCGCAACATGGGCGTCGGTTTCGGCTACAGCCTGCTGGCCTATGAATCCTGCCTGCGCGGCCTTTCCAAGCTGGAAGCCAACCCGGCCGCGCTGGCAGCCGATCTCGACGCCAACTGGGACGTGCTGGCGGAACCGATCCAGACCGTGATGCGCCGCTATGGCGTGGCCAATCCCTACGAGCAGTTGAAGGAACTGACGCGCGGCAAGGGCGGCATCAACCGCGAGACGCTGCATGCCTTCATCGACGGCCTGGCGATCCCCGACACCGAGAAAGGCCGGCTGAAAACGATGACGCCGGCGTCGTATACCGGCATGGCAGCCGAACTGGCCAGGCAGATCTGAAGGAAGGCGGCATGTCCGAACACGCCCTCGATGTCGGCCTCGCCGACTTTGCGCAATCCGTTCTTGAGGAATCGAAGCGGCGTCCAGTGGTGGTCGATTTCTGGGCACCCTGGTGCGGGCCGTGCAAGTCGCTGAAGCCCATCCTGGAAAAACTTGCGACCGAATATGGTGGCAAATTCCTGCTGGCCAAGATCAATTCCGACGACAACCAGGAACTCGCCGCACGCTATGGCGTGCGCGGCATTCCCAGCGTCAAGGCCTTCATCGATGGTGAGCCGGTCGATGAGTTTTCCGGTGCGCTGCCGGAAGGCGAGGTGCGCGCCTTCCTAGACCGCCTGGTCCCAGGCCCTGCTGAGGAGCTGCGGGCGCAGGCCGCCGAGCTGCGCGTCGCGGGCGACCTGCCCGGTGCGTTGCAGAAACTGGCCGATGCTTCAAAAATCGACCCCACCCATGTCGGCGTGCGGCTCGATGCGTCTGAAATCATGCTCGACCTGAACGAAGCGGACGAGGCGCGGCGCTTGCTTGGCAGCGTGGCAGACGATGCCGATCCACGTGTGCCGCAATTGAAGGCGCGGCTGCAATTCATGGGCGTGGCCGGCGAGGACGTGGCAGCGTTGACCGCACAGGTCGCTGCGAATGAAAACGATCTGGCCGCACGCCTGAAGCTCGCCAATCTGCTGGTTGCCGCCGGGCAATACGAGGCGGGCATGGATCAGCTGCTGGAAATCGTCCGCCGCGATCGCGGCTTCGAAGGCGACATCGGTCGCAAGACCCTACTGGCGGTATTCAACCTGCTGGATGGCGACGAGCGGGTGAGCCGCTACCGGCGCACGCTTTCCAGCCTGCTGTACTGAGCCTGGCTCAGGCTATGGCCTGGTAGCGTACCTCGACGATCTCCACCTCGCGACGCCCGTCCGGCGTCTGCACGCTTACCGTGTCGCCTTCGCGCGCTTTCAGCAACGCGCGTGCCATCGGCGAGATCCAAGCAATGCGGCCGCATCCGGCGTCGGCCTCGTCGACGCCGACGATGGCATAGGTGGACTCCTTGCCGCTTTGATCCGCGACGGTGACGGTGGCGCCGAAAAACACCTGGTCAGTCTGCTCGCGGCTGGCGGGGTCGACGACTTCGGCATGCTCCAGCCGCCTGGATAAAAAGCGGATGCGGCGATCGACTTCCCGCAGCCGCTTCTTGCCATAGATGTAGTCGCCGTTTTCCGAGCGGTCGCCATTGCTTGCCGCCCATGAGATGGTTTCCACCAGTTTGGGCCGCTCGACCTTCCACAACTGGTTGAACTCCGCATCCAGCCGCGCGTAGCCCGCGGGGGTCATGTAGTTTTTCGAACCGGCGGGCAGGGCGAGAGCGGCGACGTCGTCTTCATCGTCGTCCGGCGCGTCGGTTTCCTTCACAAAGGCCTTGTTCATCGGCCGAACAGCCAGGCAAGCAGCGACAGCAGAAGCGACATTAGAATGACGCTGGTGAAGGGGAAGTAGAAGGTGCCGCGCGCGTGTTTCACCCGCAGGTCCCCCGGCAGCCGGCCGAGCCCCAGGCGGTTGAGCCAGGGGGTGAGCAGGCCCAGCACCAGCAAGGCTGCAATCAGGGTGAGCAACCATTTCAGCATGGGCTTACTGCTGTGAGACCTCATCCATTTGCTTGCGCTGTGCCTCTGCTGCCTCCATTACCTGGGCTTCCACCGCACGCGCTTTTTCCATGGCCTTGATCTGCGCTTCGAAAGCCGGGTTGGGCTGGCGCTCGACTTCGGGTTGTGGCGGCGGGGCGGGGTCGCAGGCGGTCAAAATCGCCACCAGTGGAATCAGGATCCGTTTCATGGTGCATTCTCCAACAGGCCGGAGGACAGGCCGTCGATGCTGACCTGGTTTTTCTCGCGCCAGTAATCCAGCAGGCCGACCGGTCCTTTCTTCTCGGCCCATCGCGCCAGGGTATCGCGCTCGCCGTTGAAGGCATACATCGGCACGGCGTAGCCGCACGACGTTTGCACGGATTCGATTTCGAGCACGATGATCTGGCGTTCGCCCGGCAGGACGGGAAAGTGGCGGCGCAGTTCTCCCCACTCGGCGTCCTGGCGACGCACCACGCGGCCGCGCCCATACAGCCGCAGGATCAGCGGGTCGGCGTCGAAACTGCACCACATCATCGTCATGCGGCCATCGTGCTTCAGATGGGCGGCGGTTTCGTTGCCGCTGCCGGTGAGGTCGAGATAGGCCACGCGGCTGTTGGACAGCACCCGCAGGCTGTCCATGCCCTTGGGGGACAGGTTGAGGCGGCTGTCTGCTGTGCCGCTGGCGGTGAAGAACAGTTTCTGCGCAGCGATGAAGTCGCGATGCCTGCCTTCGATGACAGGATAGAAGCGCGCCATCAGTTGATCTGCTTCTTGAGGAATTCGGTGAGGATGCGAACGCGCATCACGCTGTCGTTCATTTCCAGCAGGCTTTGCTTGATGCTGAGCTTGAGCGGCAGCACTTCGGACAGCCGGTAGCCGACCCATACTGCGTTGTCGAATTCGTGCGGCGCCGGGAAACGGGCGTCACCGTATTCGCTGACGATGTGGCGCAGGATTTCGACTGCGAGTTCGAGTTCGTCGGGTACGGTGGTAGTGACTTCGCTGCTGACGGCCTCCACGCTGCCGACGATGAGGCCGCCGGGCTCGGTGTCGGTGCTGCGGATGACGAAGCGCTCCTCGGCCTGCGTGTCGATGTGCAGGATGCCGGTTTCAGGCATGTCCCAGTCGGTCACGCGCACGCGGGTGCCGACGGCATGGGGGGCGGCCGGGGTGCCTGTCTCCGTGCTCTCGCGGGTGGTTGAGGAAGGGTCGCCGCGCAGTGGTGGGGCCCCCACCGGCGTACCCCAGGCGGGTGCGCAGATGCCGAACGGCGTGTTGTCGGAAATCGCCTGTTTTACCATGTCGAGATAGCGCTGCTCGAAAATACGCAGGGGCAGCCGTCCGCCCGGGAACACCACGGTATTGAGCGGAAACAGGGGCAGCCTCGACGGTTTCGATGCGACGCTCACCGTTCGTTCCCCCAGCGCGCCATCAGCGTGTGCTCGATGCCCAGTTGATCGAGAATGCGCGCGACAATGAAATCGATGATGTCCTCGACATGTTGGGGGCGATGGTAGAAACCGGGGTTGGCGGGCAGGATCACTGCGTTCATTCTAGACAGCGTCAGCATGTTTTCCAGGTGCAGGCTGGAAAACGGCGTTTCGCGCGGCACCAGGATCAGCTTCTTCTGCTCTTTCAGCATCACGTCGGCGGCACGCTCGATCAGATTGTCCGACAGGCCGTGGGCGATCGCGGCAAGCGTGCCCATCGAACACGGGCACACCACCATTGCGTCGGCCGGATTGGAGCCGGATGCGACCGGCGCATTCCAGTCGTCGCGGCCGAACACGCGCAGCTGGCCGTCGCGTGCGTCGAGCCCTTCGGACAGCTGTCTTTCGAGGTCGCTGGCGCGGGCCGGCAGCGCTACGCCGAGCTCCTGTTTGGCAACGATGTGGGCGGCCTGCGATACCAGCAGGTAAACGCGCATGTCGGCAGCCAGCAGGCATTCGAGCAGGCGCAGGCCATAGGCCATGCCGGAGGCGCCGGACAGCGCAAGGGTGACGGTATTCAGGGGCGTATGCATGGCGCGGATTGTCGCCTGTCTGATGCTGGGGCGGCAAGCAATCGCGCCACGATGACGCCGTTCACCGTGCCAAAAACCAGGGCGGCGGCGGCGAACACCGGCAGCAGCTTGATCAGTGCCGCGCTGGGCAACAACCACCAGCCGGCCAGCGCGAGTTGTCCGCCGATATGGCCGAAGGCTGCCAGTACCGACAGGCTGACCGGGCTGAAATGGCGGCTGGGCAAATGGCGCACCAAACCAAGCACCAGCAGACTGGCGAGCGCGCCGGAGGCCGACAGCCAGAAGCCCGGCGCAAACAGGCTGCCCAGAAGCAGGCCACCGGCCAGCACCCGCAGGGCGGACACCCAGGCTGCCGCGCGCCAGCCGTATTGCAGCAGCACCAGCAGGATGACGATGTTGGCGAGCCCGGGCTTGACCCCGGGAACGGGGCTGGGAAGCGCCGCTTCGGCAAGCGTGAGGCCGATTGCCAGCGCTGCCAGCCGCGCGATGCGGCGGTCGTCTGCTGTGACCGGCAACTCAATAGCCAAGCGTGTCATAGGCGGCGGTGCGGCCGCGGATTTCGAGGCTCACCTGATTCGGCAGGCACAATGCCGCCTGGCCGGATTGCGTAAGCCAGCCCTGCTTGACGCACAGCTGGCGCGGCGACGGATCACGTGCGATGCGGGCACGACCCGGTTCGATGTCGATCCGGGTGGTACCGAGCGGGCCGTCGATGGAAAGGGTTTGCGCGTGGGTGAGCGCGGCAGTTTTCACGATCTGGCCGGCGGCGCGGATGACAGCGGTATCGCCGCGGTCACCACCCCATGCCCACAGCGTCAGCGCAACGACCAGGCCGGCGCCTGCCAGCAGCACGCCCATGTCGCCTGCCCGCAGGTCCATGTCGCCCATGCGCACTATCGAACCCTCATGACAACTCGCGGTGCCGCACCAGCACCTGCTCGCGCTCGCGGAAGGCGGCAGCCAGCGTTTCGGCGAAATACACGCTGCGGTGCTGACCGCCGGTGCAGCCGATGGCAACCGTCAGATAGGCGCGATGGTCACGGATGAAACACGGCAGCCAGTTTTCGACAAAACTGCGGATGTCGGCCAGCAATGCCATGGCGTTGGGACTGGATTCGATGTAATCCCTGACCGGCTGATCACGGCCGGTGAGCGGGCGCAGCTCGGTGACATAGTGCGGGTTGGGCAGGCAGCGCACGTCGAACACCAGGTCGGCATCGAGCGGGATGCCATGCTTGAAGCCGAAGGACTCGAACAGCAGGGTGATGCGCGAGCGATCCTGTCCGAGCAGGTCCTTGATCCACATCCGCAGGGCGGCGGCGGACAGGTCGCTGGTGTCGATGCGGTGCGCCAGTGGCGCAATGTCGGCGAGCATCTCGCGTTCGAGCTGGATGGCTTCCTGCAGCGAGACGCTGTCGCTGGACAGGGGGTGGCGTCGCCGCGTTTCGGAAAAGCGCTTGACCAGCGTCAGCGTCTTGGCTTCGAGAAAAATCACCCGCAGGTCGGCGCCCTGTTCGCGCAGGGCTTCGGCGACCAGGGGCAGTTGCGAAAAACTCGCGCTGCTGCGCGCGTCGATGGCAATGGCGATACGGGTGTGGCCTTCGCGTTTCAGATAGTCGACCAGGGGCTGCAGCATGGCGAGCGGCAGGTTGTCGACGCAGTAGAAGCCGATGTCTTCCAGCACCGCGATGGCGATGCTCTTGCCCGAGCCCGACAATCCCGAAACCAGAACGATCTGCATCTCAGTCGCTCCCGTCCATGGCGGCCTGCTGGCGCTTGATGAGCTGTTCAAGCGGATTGATGCCGCGGCTTCTGAGGATGTGATTGCGTACCGCGACCTCGATCAGCACGGCGAGGTTGCGGCCGGCGGCGACCGGGATGCACACTTTGGGAATGGCAACGCCGAGAATGGTTTCGGTCGAGGCCACCATGTCGAGCCGGTTCAGACCGGCCTTGCCGATGTCCTGCGGATGCACCAGTTCGACGATGAGCTTGAGATTCTTTTGCGGCTTCACCGCTGTTTCGCCGAACAGGAAGCGGATGTTGAGTATGCCCAGGCCGCGCACTTCGAGAAAGTCGCGGATCAGCGGCGGGCAATTGCCCTCCAGGATTTCGGGGGCAACATGTTTCAGGTCGACCACGTCGTCGGCGACCAGCCGGTGGCCGCGCGTGATGAGTTCGAGCGCCAGCTCGCTCTTGCCGACCCCGGCATCGCCCTTGAGCAGGACGCCGATGCCGAGGACCTCGAGAAACACGCCATGCAGCGAGGTGGACTCGGCCAGGCTTTGCGTCAGGTAATGCCCCAGGTGAGACATCAGGACCGGTCCTGCCAGGGACGACGTGAACAGCGGCGTTTCGGTGCGCTCGGCAGCATCGAGCAGAATCGCCGGAATGGCTTCGTTGTTCGCGACGACGATGGCTGCCAGCTCCGTCGAGTACAGGTGGTCGATGGCATCCTTCAGGCCGGATTCGGTCAGGCCACGCAGATAGTCCATTTCGGCACGCCCGAGGACCTGTACCCGGTTGGGGTGGATGAAGTTCAGGTGGCCGATGAGGGCCAGGGTCGGCTTCTGGACGGTTTCCGAGGACAGGATGCGGCAGCCGCCGTTGCGACCGGCCACCCAGCGCAGGCCGAGCCGTTCCGAGATGTCGCGGAACAGGGTGTCGACCGAAACGTGGCTGGTCTCCTCCATGCGCCGGCCAGCACGCCTAGCTTGACCATGCGCCAAGCAGCGCGATCAATTCCGACGGCGTGGCGACGTTCAGCATCTGTGTGCGCATGGCGTTGTCGCTGAACAGCTGGGCCAGTTCGCCCAGAATCTGCAGATGGCGCTCGTTGGCATCCTTGGGAACCAGCAGGATGAAGCACAGGGACACCGGCTGGTTGTCGGGGGCATCGAATTCAAGCGGGGTCTTCAGGCGGTAGAACGCGCCGCTCGCATCTTTCAGGCCCTTGATGCGGCCATGCGGAATGGCGATGCCAGAGCCGAGGGCTGTCGATCCCAGGCGTTCGCGATCGAACAGGCTGGTGAAAACGTCGGTGGCCTTGAGCCCGTAGGTCTGGGCGAACAGCTCTGCGGCATGCTCAAACAGTTTCTTCTTGCTGGTAAAGCTCAGATCCAGCAGGGTGGTATTGGGGGCGAGGAGGGGGGCGATAAGATTCATGCGGGTTACAAGGCGGGGAAATGACCGGCCTTCGCGAATTATACGCCCGGAGGCCTGAAAACGGCCTCCGGGCGGTGCGGCTTCGATGGGCCTGGCTCAGGTCTCACTTTCGGTCGGTTGATGCTTCAATCCGCCGCTGCCCTGATGGACATCCGAGGTTTTTTCCTTGTGCCTGACAATCTGGCGATCCAGTTTGTCGGCCAGAAGATCGATGGCAGCGTACATATTGCCATCCTCGCTGTGGGCGTGGAAATCGTGGCCCTTGACATGCAGGGTGGCTTCCACTTTATGCACCAGTTTCTCCACCTGCATGATCACGGTCAGGTTGATGACGTGGTCGAAGTGGCGT
>JAABQU010000009.1 GCA_011391285.1 Thiobacillus sp. | reverse complement strand
CACCTTGCGGATCAAGCCTGTGCTCACCAACGGCGCATGCGCATCGTCCGGAAAAAACAGACAGAACGACCCGACGGGGGTGGCAATCCAGCTCGATGGCACATCGTTGAAAAAACGGATGTCGCGCGCAGCATCGTAATCCGTCGCCGGATCCATGCATTCGGCCAGCGGCTTCCAGCCCATCTCGTCGACCCCTTCCAGCACCAGCTGGATGTCGATGTAGCGGCGATGGCATTCCAGCTTCGCTTCACTCCGCGTGCGGCCTGCACACGCTTCGACAATGGCGAAAATCTGCTCGCCCTGCACGCTGTGCTTGCCGGGCGGCAGCGATTTCAAATCCGTGCCGCGCAAGAATTCAAATGCGCGCGCAAACAGCGGATGCAAGGTGAGATAACGGTCAGCGTGGGCAAGGGGGTTGAGAATCATCGGTTTTCTTTCGGCCAGGGCTTCACGATAAACAGCGGTCAGGTTGCGGCCGACCGTTGTCTTTGGCGCGATACATCGACTCGTCCGCCTGGCTCATCAGTGCATCCAGCGATGGCGTGGCATCGCTGCACGCCGCCACCCCGACACTGAGGCGCAGCTTGATAGGGGCATCGGTCCCGGGCAGCGCAACATCCATCTCCGCCTGCAGACGATCCAGCAGCGCCTCCAGCGGCGGTCCCGCCGGGGTATTCGGCAGCAGCACCACAAACTCGTCTCCCCCCACCCGCGCCAGCAGATCGGACTCGCGGCAACAGGTACGGAGCGTGTTCGCGACATGCACCAGAACAGCATCGCCGGCGGCATGCCCGTAGGTGTCGTTGATGGTCTTGAAGTCGTCGATATCGATGTTGAGCAGGGTGAGGCGGCAGTCATTGCGGCGGGCCAGCGTAAACATGTCCTGCCCGCGCAGCTTGAATTGATGACGGTTGGCCAAACCGGTGAGGTGATCGTGCAAGGCCATACTGCGGATGCGTTGATGGACCAACAGCGAGTAGGCCGTGAGCGTGCCCACGCCAGCAGCAAGCAACACCAGCAAGGCCTGCACCCACAAACCATAGCCGTCCGCCGGGGCCAGCGCGCGTGCTGCCAATTGCCAACGACCGCCCGGAATAACGACATCCATCAACACCGCATCAGGATCGTTGAACAGCCCAGCCTCGCCGAGGAACACTTCACCCTGCGCGCCCAACCCATCCCGGCCGCGCAAGGCATAGCGTACGGCACCGGCAGGGTCCGTCCGGATGCCGGCACGTTCAAAAACGGGATACGGATTGACCACCACCGAGGCAATCCCCCAATAACGCGACGCCCCATCAGGCTTGGTAAAGGTGATGGGAATGCGGTTGATAATGCCGACACCGCCCTGCGCAAGCGTCACCGGCCCTGCCGTCACCGGGCGCTGTTCACGCATCAGCCGCAGCACGGCATCGCGCTGGGTGGGTGTTTCCAGATAACGCAGGCCAAGCGCTTTTTGATTGCCCGCCAGCGGATAGACATGGCGAATCACATTGTCAGGCGCCAGCGCCACGTTGCGGATCGCCGGCTGCAGGCGAATCAGCGAAGCCGCGACCTGCGCCAGATCGGCCTGGGAAAAATCGGGCTTGACGAGCACGAAGGTCGACAAGCCCAGGCTCAGCGACAGCGTGGCATTCAGTTCCGATTCCAGACGCGCCCGCACGGTGGCGGCATCGGCCTGCAGCACGGCGCGCTCGGCCTGGTTGCGCCGCGCCTGTTCCAGCCAGACAAAGGATTGCAGAACGGTCCAGACCCCACCGGCCACCAGCACGCCCGCTATCCACGGCAGCTTGCGCGAAACCAAAAACGCCTGGCGACGGCTCGGCATGGTCAGGTTACCGGGTAATGGGCTTGTAGCGGATCCGCTTCGGCTTGGCACCCTCTTCACCCAGGCGTCGCCGCTTGTCGGCCTCGTATTCCTGGTAGTTGCCGGCAAAGAACACCACCTGCGAATCGCCTTCGAAGGCGAGGATGTGGGTGGCGATGCGGTCGAGGAACCAGCGGTCGTGCGAGATCACCAGCACGCAGCCGGCGAATTCCAGCAGCGCGTCTTCCAGTGCGCGCAGGGTTTCCACGTCGAGATCGTTCGACGGTTCGTCCAGCAGCAGCACATTGCCGCCGGAGATCAATGTCTTCGCCAGATGCAGGCGCCCGCGTTCGCCACCGGACAGGTTGCCGACAAGTTTCTGCTGGTCGCCGCCCTTGAAGTTGAAGCGGCCGAGGTAGGCGCGCGACGGGGTTTCGTAGCGGCCGACGGTGAGGATGTCGCGGCCTTCGGCCACTTCGTCGAACACGGTCTTGTTGGCCGACAGCGCATCGCGGCTCTGGTCGACGTAGGCCAGCTTCACCGTCTGGCCGATCTCGACTTCGCCGGAATCCGGCTTTTCCTGGCCGGTGATCATCTTGAAGAAGGTCGACTTGCCGGCGCCGTTGGGGCCGATGATGCCGACGATGGCGCCGGGCGGCACGCTGAAGCTTAGGTTGTCGATCAGCAGACGGTCGCCGAAGGATTTGGTGACGTTGTGAAAGTCGATGACCTTGTCACCGAGACGCTCGCCGACCGGGATGAAGATTTCCTGCGTCTCGTTGCGCTTCTGGTATTCGACCGAGTTGAGTTCCTCGAAACGCGCCAGGCGCGCCTTCGATTTGGCCTGGCGCGCCTTGGGGTTCTGCCGCACCCATTCCAGTTCCTGCTTCATCGTCTTGATGCGGCCGAGTTCCTGCTTGGATTCGGTTTCCAGCCGCGCTTCCTTCTGCTCCAGCCAGCTGGTGTAGTTGCCCTTCCATGGAATGCCGTGGCCGCGGTCGAGTTCGAGGATCCACTCGGCGGCGTTGTCGAGGAAGTAGCGGTCGTGCGTCACCGCCACCACGGTGCCGGGGTAACGCACCAGAAACTGTTCCAGCCATTCGACCGATTCGGCGTCGAGGTGGTTGGTCGGCTCGTCCAGGAGCAGCATGTCGGGGTTGGACAGCAAGAGCTGGCACAGCGCGACGCGGCGCTTTTCTCCGCCCGACAGGGTGCCGATCACCGCATCCCACGGCGGCAGCCGCAACGCGTCGGCGGCGATTTCCATCTGGGTGTCGAGGTCGGCGCCGGCGGTGGCGAGAATCGCCTCGCACTTCGCCTGTTCCTCGGCCAGCTTGTCGAAGTCGGCATCCGGCTCGGCGTAGGCAGCGTAGATTTCATCCAGCCGCGCCTTGGCTGAGACGATCTCGCCGAGGCCCGCTTCCACGGCCTGGCGCACCGTGTGCGTCGGGTCGAGCTGGGGCTCCTGTGGCAGGTAGCCGATGCGGATGCCCGGCATCGGAATCGCCTCGCCCTCGATGTCCTTGTCGACGCCCGCCATGATGCGGATCAGCGAGGACTTGCCGGAACCGTTCAGGCCCAGCAGGCCGATCTTGGCGCCGGGGAAAAAGCTGAGGGAAATGTCCTTCAGGATCTGCCGCTTGGGCGGAACGATCTTGCCGACACGGTTGAGGGAATACACGTATTGCGCCATGGATGAAGAGCTCTGCGGAAAAAGTTATGGGTTTTCGCCCGGACAGGGGGTGAAGGTACAGCCTTTGACCGGGTTGCGGCTGACGAAGCTGCCGTCAGGGCACTGCTTGACGTCAGCAGGGCATGCGCCGCCTTCCTCCGGCATCGGCGGGGGAGGCGGTGCCGGAGGCAGCGCCTGGGAGGCGTGCGAGGCAGGCTGAGCCGTGTTGTCGGCACCGTTCATGCCGCATGCACCAAGCATGACGAACAGCGCCACGGCGACAAGGGTTTTCATCAGGACAGCTCCCTGTCCAGCAAGGCCTTCAGCCTGACGAAATCCAGCTCGCCCAGCTTCTGTTCGAGGATGCTGCCGTCCTTGCCGATGATGAAGCTGGTGGGAGTCAGCTGCACGTTGCCGAAGGCACGGGCGTGTTCGCCGTCGACGTCGAGCGCCACCGGAAACGGCAGCTGCCGCGTCTCAACGAAATTGGCCACGTAGTTCGGTGGGTCGTAACTCATCGCCACCGCGATGATCTCGAAGCCGCGATCCTTGTACTGCTTGTAGGTTTCGATCATGCCCGGCATTTCCTTGATGCAGCCTGGGCAGGAGGTCGCCCAGAAATTGACCAGCACGACCTTGCCGCGCAGATCATCGAGGGCGATGGGCTGGCCTTCCAGGGTGGTGAAGGTGGCCGCCGGCGCACCCGGCCTGTCCATCAGGGCGTAGACCAGCGCGCCGACCATGGCGAGTACGGCAACGGCGATGAGAAGCGGCTTTGTATATTTCACCAGGTTTCCTTGGTCTTGTGACTTGAATCTTGCAACTAGGATTGATACGACCGCGCCAGCGCGACATAGTGCTCGGCGGAATAGGTGAAATAGGCAATTTCCTCCGCGGTCAGCGGGCGCACCATTTTCGCCGGTCGGCCTAGATACAGGTGCCCGGATTCGAGAATCTTGCCTTCCGGCACCAGCGAGCCGGCACCCAGCAAGACGTGTTTCTGCACCACGGCGCGGTCGAGGATGATGCTGCCCATGCCGATCAGGCATTCGTCCTCGATGGTGCAGGCATGCAAAATCACGGTATGGCCGACGGTGACGCGCGCGCCGATGACCAGCGGCCCGCCCGCCGGATTAACCGGCGTCTTGTGCGACACGTGCAGCACGCTGTTGTCCTGGATGTTGCTCGCCTCGCCGATGGCGATTGAATTGACGTCGCCGCGGATCACTGCGCCCGGCCATACCGAGGCGTCGCGGCCGAGGCTGACCTCGCCGATCACCGCGGCGCGCGAATGCACCCAGGCGCCGGCAGCGAGTTGCGGATGAACACCCCGGTAGGGGGCGATAGGGTCTATGGCCATGGTTGTCTTGGGGTTGAAACACAGCGGAGCCGGGCTCAAATTATAATCGTTGTGCGCGACCCCTTCTCTCCGCATTCACCGCCTCCTCTTTAGTGAAAGACTATCCATGAATCCCCTGCTCGACTTCTCCGGTCTGCCCCGCTTCGCCGAATTCAAGCCCGAATATGTCACCCCCGCCATCGATCAGTTGCTGGCCGATTGCCGAACCGCCGTGACATGCGCGGAAGCCGCCGACACCCCGGCCGAGTGGGACGCCTTCGTCGCCCCGCTTGAAGACGCCAACGAGAAGCTGGGCCGCGCCTGGGGCCAGGTGTCGCACCTGCATTCGGTGATGGATTCGCCCGAACTGCGCGAGGTCTACAACGAAAATCTGCCGAAGATCACGGTTTATTTTGCCGAGCTGGGGCAGAACGAAGCACTGTTCGCCAAGTTCAAGGCGCTCAAGGCCAGCCCCGGTTACGCTGCACTATCCGCCCCGCGCAAGAAGATCGTGGAGAACGAGCTGCGCGATTTCCGTCTCGGCGGCGCCGAACTGCCGGCCGACAAGAAGGCGCGCTTCATGCAGGTGCAGGAGGAGCTGGCGCAGCTGTCCGCCAAGTTCGAGGAAAACCTGCTCGACGCCACCAACGACTTTGCGCTCCATATCGACGACGCAGTCCAGCTGGCGGGCATTCCGGACGACGTGCAGGAAATGATGCAAGCCGCGGCCGAGGCCGACGGCAAGACCGGCTTCAAGATCACGCTACACATGCCGGCCTACCTGCCGGTGATGCAGTACGCCGACAATCGCGACCTGCGCGAGCAGCTGTACCGCGCCTACGTCACCCGCGCCTCTGAATTCGGCAAGTCCGAACTCGACAACACCCCGCTGATTGGCAGCATCCTCAAACTGCGCCGCGAGGCCGCGGAACTGCTGGGTTTCAGGAGCTACGCCGAAGTCTCGCTGGCAGCCAAGATGGCCGACACCCCCGCCGAAGTGCTGAAGTTCCTCGACGAACTCGGCGTCCGTGCCCGCCCCTACGCCGAGAAGGACTACGCAGAACTCAAGGCCTTCGCCCGCGACGAACTGGGGCTCGCAGACCTGCAGGCCTGGGACAACACCTACGTCTCGGAAAAACTCAGCGTGGCTCGATATAGTTTCTCCGATCAGGAAGTGAAGCAGTATTTTCCCGAGCCGCGGGTGCTGGCCGGCCTGTTCAAACTGATCGAGACGCTCTACGGGCTGCACGTGCGCGAGGACAGCGCGCCGGTGTGGCATCCCGACGTCAAGTTCTACACGCTCACCGACCACGGCGGCCAGCGCGTCGGCCAGTTCTACCTCGACCTTTACGCACGCGCCTCCAAACGTGGCGGCGCGTGGATGGACGACGTCATCACCCGCCGCAAAAAGGGCGAATCCATCCAGACGCCGGTGGCTTACCTCAACTGCAACTTCTCCGGGCCGGTGGGCGACAAGCCGGCACTGTTCACCCACGACGAGGTCATCACCCTGTTCCACGAGGCAGGCCACGGTCTGCACCACCTGCTCACCCAGATCGAGGAACTCGGCGTGTCCGGCATCAACGGCGTCGAGTGGGATGCAGTCGAGCTGCCATCACAGTTCATGGAAAACTTCTGCTGGGAATGGGACGTGCTGAAGCACATGACCGCGCACGTCGACACCGGCGCATCGCTGCCGCGCGCGCTGTTCGACAAGATGCTGGCAGCGAAAAACTTCCAGGCCGGCCTGCAGACGTTGCGCCAGATCGAGTTCGCCAGCTTCGACATGCACCTGCACGACGACTTCGACCCCAGCGGACCCCGCACTGCACAGGATCTGATCGACGACATCCGGAAAAAAGTCGCAGTCATCATCCCGCCGGCCTGGAACCGCTTCCCCAACAACTTCTCGCACATCTTCGCCGGCGGCTACGCGGCAGGCTACTACAGCTACAAGTGGGCGGAAGTGCTGTCAGCCGACGCATACGCCCTGTTCGAGGACGAGGCCGAGGGCTACGGCGGCGTGCTCAATCCCGAAATCGGCCACCGCTTCTGGAGCGAAATCCTCGCCCAGGGTGGCGCGCGTCCGGCGCTCGATTCATTCAAGGCCTTCCGTGGCCGCGAGCCGACCATCGACGCGCTACTGCGGCACAACGGTATGGCATGAGCGTGGTTGTTGACGCTTCAGCGGCTTTAGTGCGAAGTTGTTGACGACTTGTCGTCTTTACAACTTCGGCCTACCCCTTGCGGGTAAAGTTCGCCCCCATGCCTGCCGTTATAAATGTCGATTGCGTCTATTGGAGTACGGCATGAAGGCAGGATGGCTCATCATCGCAGGATGTCTGGCAGCGGCGAGCACGCCGTTGTCGGCGGCCCAGTTGTATCAGTGGAAGGACGCACAGGGTCGCATGGTGTACAGCGACCAGCCGCCTCCACCCAGCGTCAAGGATGTCCAGCACAAAGCGTTCAAGGGCAATTTCATCGAAACCGGCGAATCCTATGCCATCAAAGCCGCGCGCGAGAAAAACCCGATCACCCTCTATGCCAGCGCCTGCGGCGCCCCCTGCGACCAGGCCCGGCAACTGCTCGGCGAACGCGGCGTACCCTTCAGCAACAAGGACCCACAGTCCAGCCCTGAAGCCCAGGCCGAGCTGCAAAAACTCACCGGGCGCCTGAGCGTACCCGTACTCGTGGTTGGCAGCGACAAGATCGACGGCTTCGAAACCGGCCAGTGGCAAGCCGCGCTGGATCGCGCCGGCTATCCCAAATCCGCCCCACCTGGCAGCAAGAAACCAGTCCCGCCAGCTGCGCCGGCACCTGCGGCCGCGACAGCCCCGTAAGGGCCGGCACGGCCGCCCTTCAGGGTTCTTTTCAACACCCCCTTGCGGGGTACTCCGATCCGCTATGGGTTAAAGCCCATGTGGAGTCGTATGCGCTACACTCGGCGGCATGAAAATCGCCGCCTGGAACGTCAACTCCCTCAAGGT
>JAABQU010000008.1 GCA_011391285.1 Thiobacillus sp. | reverse complement strand
GGCGCGCACCATTTTCATGCCGCCGCCGGTACTGCCCGAGCAGGAGGCGAAACTGGACAGGAACAGCATCCACAAGGGTGCAAAAATCGGCCACTGGTTGAAATCGGTGCTGGCAAACCCGGTCGTCGTGGCGATCGACACGGTATTGAAGACGGCAAAGCGCAGCGCCTGAGAAAAATCCGGGTAGACGCGCATGGCGTTCAGATAGATCGCGATCAGCAGCGCGCTGCCGAGCGCCACGGTGAGAAACCAGCGTACCTCCGGATCGTGGCGATAGGCTGCCACCCCGCGCTGCCGCCACGCCAGGAAATGCGTGGAGAAATTGATTCCGGCGACCAGCATGAACACCACCGTCACCACCTCGATGGCAGGTGAGTTCCAGTAGCCGAAACTTGCATCATGCGAGGAAAAGCCGCCCAACCCCATCGTGGTAAAGGCATGAATGACGGCGTCGAACGGCGTCATGCCGGCTAGCCAGAACGAAAATCCGCACGCGATCGTGATGCCGACATAGATGAGATACAAGCCCTTGGCGGTTTCGGTGATGCGCGGGGTGAGCTTGGTGTCCTTCATCGGCCCCGGGGTCTCGGCCTTGTAGATCTGCATGCCGCCGACACCCAGCAGCGGCAGGATGGCGACCGCCAGCACGATCAGCCCCATGCCGCCGAACCATACCAGCAGGCCGCGCCACAGGTTGATCGACATCGGCAGATTGTCCAGTCCGGACAGGATCGTGGAACCGGTGGTGGTGATACCCGACACCGTTTCGAAATAGGCGTCGGTGAACGAGAGATCCGGCATGTAGATCAGGAGGGGCAGGGTGGCAAACGCCGGCAGGCTGGTCCACGCCAGCAGCACCAGCAGGAAGCCGTCGCGCGTCTGCAATTCGCGCTGCGATTTACGGGTGAACAGCCAGGTCAGCGCACCCGCCACGAAGGTGATGAGAATGGCTTCGTCGTAGGCGCGTTGCGCACCGTCGTCACGTATCCAGGAAAGGGCCAGCGGCAGCACGAAGGTAATCGAGAACAGCATGATCACCTTGGATAACACATTAAGAACCGGAGCAATGCGGGACATCAGAAGAAGCCGAAGCCGACTTGGAGCAGTTTTTCCACCTTGGGGATAATGCGCTTGTTGAGCGCGAACAGGATGAGGTGGTCCTCCGCCTCGATCAGCGTGTCGTGGTGGGCAATGATGACATCGTTGTTGCGGATGATCGCCGCGATGGTCGCGCCCTCGGGCAGGTCGATCTCCCCGATGCGCCGGCCGACGACGCGCGAGGTCTTGACATCGCCATGCACCGCCGCTTCCAGCACTTCGGCCGCACCGCGCCGAAGTGAATGCACCGCCACCATGTCGCCACGGCGGATTTTCGACAGCAAGGGACCGACCGTCGCCTGCGCCGGCGAGATGGCAATGTCGATCTCGCCGCCCTGCACCAGGTCGACATAGGCCGAGCGGTTGATCAGGGCGATCACGCGGTGCGCGCCCATGCGCTTGGCCAGCAGCGCAGACATGATGTTGTCTTCGTCATCGTTGGTAAGCGCGCAGAACACGTCCATCGACGCAATGTTTTCCTGGTCGAGCAGGTCCTCGTCGGTGGCGTCGCCCTGCAGCACCAGCGTGTGGTGAAGCTGTTCGGCCAGCAGGTTGCTGACGGTCTTGTTGTGATCGATGACCTTGACGTCGTAATTGCGTTCTATCCGCGCCGCCAGCCGCCGCCCGATATTGCCGCCGCCGGCGATCATGACTTTCTTGACCGGGCGCTCCATGCGGCGCAGCTCGCGCATCACCGTGGGAATGTCCTGCTTGCGCGCGAGAAAAAACACTTCGTCGCCCGGCTCGATCACCGTGATCCCCTTGGGGACGATGCCACGGTCACGCCGGTAGATCGCCGGAATGCGGCATTCCAGATTCGGCATGTGGCGCTTGATGTCCTGCAGTTCATGGCCCACCAGCGGACCGCCGTGGTAGGCGCGCACCGCCACCAGCCGCACCTTGCCGTCGGCGAAATCGAGCACCTGCAGGGCTTCCGGATGCTCGATCAGTCGCCGCAGGGTGTCGGTCACTTCCTGCTCGGGACTGATGACGTCATTGACGCCGAAATGCTCGGCCAGAAAGCCGGCTTCCAGCCCCAGAAAATCACTCGATCGGATGCGCGCAATGCGGGTGGGCACATTGAACAGGGTGGACGCGATGCGGCACGCCACCAGATTGGTCTCGTCGCTCTGGGTGACCGCGACCAGCATGTCGGCGTCGTCGGCGCCCGCCTGCTTCAGGATCGAGGGGTGCGCCGCATGACCGCGCACCGTGCGCAGGTCGAAGCGATCCTGCAACAGCGCCAGGCGGGCGGCGTCGAGGTCAATGACGGTGATGTCGTTGTTTTCGGCCACCAGACTTTCGGCCAGATTGCCACCGACCTGGCCGGCACCAAGGATGATGATTTTCACGCGCTATTCCCGCTTTTACAGGTCTTCGTCGAGGCGCCGGCCATGCCGGATGTTCAGCTGCTTGAGCTTGCGGTAGAGGTGGGTGCGCTCCAGTCCAGACTTGTCGGCGACCCGGGTCATGCTGCCGCCTTCCTGCTGGATCAGGTGCTCGAAATACATGCGCTCGAACGCATCGCGCGCCTCGCGCAGCGGAATGTCGAGCGGAATGCCATGCGCCACGGCGGGTGTTGCCTGCTTCATCGGGGCGAGCACACGGTTGACGTCGCTGGCGTCGATTTCGCTCGACAGCGCGGTGACCGCCAGCGTGCGTACCACATTGCTGAGTTGCGGCAGGTTGCCCGGCCAGTCGAAGTTGCGCAGCTGGTTCATGGCTGGCGTGGTCAGCCGCCGCACCGGACAAACACCCTGGTCCAGCAGCTGCAGCAGCATGAAGTTGGCGATCTCGGGCACGTCTTCGCGATGCTCGCGCAAGGGCGGCACCTGGATGGCCAGGCTGGACAGGCGATAAAACAGGCGGCTGTCGAATTCTCCCGCTGCGACCATGGCGTCGAGGCTGCGGCTGCTTGCGCACACCAGGCGCGCACCGCTGCCTTCGATGCGATCGAGCAGCAGTCCCAGGCCCTTCTGCTCGAGGCGGGCGAGCTCACAGGCAGCAGGCAGATAGAGGGTGCCGTTGCCAAGTGCCTCGACGAAGCTCAGCGGGTCGGACACCAGGCGCGCGCGATCCTTGATCTCGACCCAGGGGGTGCCCGGCTGATGCAGGAAATGCGCACAGATCTCGAAGCCGCTGCCAGACTCGCCGAGCAGCAAGACAGGAGCGGTGTTGCCGGCTATCTGGGTGAGGCGTTTTTTCAGTTCGAGAATCAGCGGACTGCGCCCGAGCGCCGACAGATCCATGCTGGGCGCACGCCGCGGCAGCGCCACCCCACGCTTGATCGCCTTGTTGACGGTATCGATCAGCTTGGCCAGCGAAACCGGTTTTTCCAGAAAATCGGCCGCTCCCAGTTTGGTTGCCTCGACGGCGGTATCGATGGTGCCGTGGCCGGACATCATCACCACCGGCATGGTGAGCTGGCCGGCGCCGGCCCACTCCTTCAGCAGCGTGACGCCGTCGGTATCGGGCATCCAGATGTCGAGCAGGACCAGATCCGGCCGGCGCTGTGCACGGAAGGCGCGCGCAGCCTCGGCATTCTCTGCCAGGTGGACGTCATACCCCTCATCGGTGAGGATTTCCGACAACAACTCGCGAATGCCCACTTCGTCATCGACGACGAGAATATGCCCGCTCACATCTGCTCCCCGACAGCTTCGAAAACGGGTAGCGCGATCCGGATGGCGGCACCGCCCGATTTGAGATTTTCGATCTGGATCTTGCCGTGATGTTCTTCCACGATTTTCTTGACGATGGCCAGGCCCAGACCCGTCCCCTTGGCCTTGGTGGTTGCGTATGGCTCGAACAGCCGCGTCATCAGGTGCTCCGGAAACCCGGCTCCATTGTCCGTTACGGTCAAATAAACTGCATTGTTCTTGAGGCGCGTACTGACTTCGACACACGGTGCAAGATGACCGGTCAGCGCGTCCTGCGCATTTTGCAACAGATTATGTATCACCTGGCGCAATAATGTGGAGTCGCCCGCGATGCGCGGGAGTCCGGCGTCGAGATGAAGCTGCAGCCCAAGCGCCTTGGTGTCGTACAAACCCAGCACTTCCCCCACCAGCGCATTGAGATCAAGCGCTTCGAGCTTGGCGCGCGGCATCCGGGCGTACCCGGCGAACGCGTCCACCATGCTGTTCATCGCGGCCACCTGGTTGACGATGGTTTGCGTGGCGCGCGCGAGGAACTCGGCGTCGGCCGGCTCCAGCCGGCCGCCCAGCTTGCGAGCAAGCCGCTCGGCCGACAGCTGGATCGGGGTGAGCGGGTTCTTGATCTCGTGGGCCAGCCGGCGCGCCACCTCGCTCCACGCGGCATTGCGTTCGGCATCGATCAGCTTGGTAACGTCATCGAACACCAGCACATAGCCGCGCTCGACGCCCGGCGGCAGGCGGGTACCACGCAGCAGCAACGACTGGCTGCCGCCCGGGCCGGCATAATCGACCTGCTCCTGCCATTCCCCTTCGTGCTCCGAAAAGCGCGCAGCAACCCGCGCGCCGAAATCATGCAGCGGCTCGCCAGGCTGTCCCGATCCGAGCAGCGGCCGGGCATCCAGTGCCGACGCTTCCACGCCGAGAATCTGTGCCGCCGCGCTGTTCATCGTGCGCACCTGCAAGGACTCATCGAGCACCACCACGCCGGACGACAGGTTGGCCAGGACGCGCTCGAGGAAAGCCTTGGCCTGTTCGGTTTCCTGGTAATTCTGCGCAACCTGCTCGCGCGCTTCGGACAGTTGCCGCGTCATGCGGTTGAACGACTGGATCAGCACACCCAGCTCATCACGGCTCTTCACCGACGGCATCTGCGAAAAGTCGCCCTTGGCGACCGCACGGGTACCACGCGCCAGGGTGCGCAGCGGCGCCCCCAGGCGCTCGGACAGCACATAGGCAATGACGAAAGTCATCAACAGTGCCAGCATCAGGGTGAGCGTCAACGCAACACCATAGATGCGCTTCAGCCCCAGCCGCGATACCGCGATCTGCTGATACTCCTGATACGCCAGCTGCACCGCCTGGGCATCGCGCGCCAGGCTGGCAGGCACCGGCTGCACCAGTTGCAGTACCCGCGTTTCGCTGGTCAGCGAACTGGTATACACCGGCACGATGACGCGCATGATGAGTCCACGCTCGGTCACTTCCTCGATCCGGCTGTAGGGCTGCTGCTGGCGCACCTGCCACAGCACGCTGCGCTCGGGCAGCACCGGCAGCAGCGTGCCATGTTCGCCGCTGACGTGGGCAATCACCCCGCCGCGTTCGTCGAACAGGGTCAGTTCCTGTACCGCGCTTTGTTCACGCAGGGTCGAGAGGCTGGTGATGATCGAGCCCATGCCCTCATCCGATAGCGTCAAGGCCATGCGCTGGGCTTTCTTGTCGAGTTCGCTCAGCAGATCGTCGAGTGCGGCCTGACCGAGGTTGACGCCGGAAGTCAGCGCGTTGTCCACCCGCACGTCGAACCAGGTTTCGATCGAACGATTGAGAAAGAACACCGAGGCGCCATACACGACCAGGCCAGGCAGCATGGCGACAACACCGAACATCAGCAGCAGCTTCAACGTGAGCTTGGCACCGAACACACCACGACGGATGCGTTTTTGCAGCCACCACAGGCGCCAGCCCAGCAAAACCAGCAGCGCTACGCCGAGCACGCCACCGCCGATGAACAGGGAGGGCAGAATGTCCGAAAATGCGCTGCTGTCGCTGCTGGCATGAAACAGCAGCGACAGCAGCACGATACCCAGGGTCAGGGTGGCGGCGATCAGACTGCGCATCAGGGCAGGGGTGACGGGGCAGAGGGTGCGGGAGGAGCCGCAGGCGCATCGAACGACCACTCGAACCAGGGGGTCGCCAGCTCCCAACTGTCGCTGGTTACCGCGCCGATCGACAGGGGCTTGGGCAGCTTTGCGGTATCGAGCCGCAGGCGCAGGCGGGCATCATAGGACTTTCCAGTCCTGAGGGCGCCGCGTTCCAGCACCTGCCAGTCGACCACCGCCCCGAGTTTGGCCAGTGCCTCGTCGAGCGTGGCAACGGTTTGCGTAGTGTAGCCCGTTTCGACGACATAACGGCGCAGCAGCAGGTGGTAATAAATCCGCAGCTTGCGCACCGACTCGGCGATGTCCTCGTCCAGCCACCAGTTGCGCGGGCGGGTCAGTTCCAGTTCCATCAGGAAGGGCAGACTGATGCCCCTGGAAAGTGCGTCCTCCAGCGTGGGATTGAGCTCGATATTGATGTCCGCATCCAGCACATAGCCTTGCGGGACGGCGCGGATGACGGCCTGCCTGACCGTGCTTTTATCAGCGGCCTGCGCACTCCCGGCGACAGCCAGAAAACAGCCCAGCAACAGCCAGGCCAGCCAGCGGAACGCGGGCTCAGATCTTGTGCAACAAGGCGTAAAAAAATCCATCATGCTCGGCATCTGGCAGCAGCGACCCGTTCGACAAGGGGGCAGGAAGCGGACAACGCTCGGCGTCCTGCGCGTGGCGCGCGAGAAACGCCTGAACCTGCCCATCGTTTTCTTCATGGAATATCGAGCAGGTGGCGTAAAGCAATGTACCACCCGGGGCCAGCAGGCGCCAGAGCGCTTCCAGCATCACGGCCTGTTGCGCGGCGAACCGGGCGATGTCATCGGGGCGGCGCAGCCATTTGATGTCGGGATTGCGGCGCACCACGCCGGAGGCGCTGCACGGCACGTCAGCGAGGATGCGATCGAACAACCGGCCGTCCCACCATCCGTCGGGCTGCGCAGCGTCGCCTTCGATCAGCGTGGCAGCGAGCTGCAGCCGGTCGAGGTTTTCCTGCACCCGCGTCAGCCGCGTGGCGTCGACATCGAGCGCGACAAGATCCACTTCGCCGCGTTCCAGGATGTGGCCGGTCTTGCCGCCAGGTGCGGCGCAGGCATCGAGCACCCGCAAGGGGTCCGCCGGCAGATGTTCGTCCAGCAGAGGAAAGAGCAGGTGTGCCGCCCACTGCGCACCGGCATCCTGCACCGACACATCGCCTTCGTCGAAGCCGGGCAGGCTGTGCACCGGCACCGCACGGTCGAGCGTGACCGCATCCGGGCCGGTTTGATGCGCCGGGAGTCCAGCCTCGTTCAGGCGCCGCAGATAGTCCGCCGCATCGCCATGGCGACAATTGACGCGCAGGGTGAATGGCGGGTGCAACAGGCTGGCTTCGAGGATCTCCTGCCAGTGTTGCGGGTATTCGGCCTGCAGCCTGGCGATCCACCAGTCGGGGTGCGACCAGCGGGCAGACGGCTGGGCATCGGCAAGACGATCCAGTTCGGCACGGCGCCGCTGGAAATTGCGCAGCACCGCATTGGCAAGCCCGCGGCGCCAGCCCTGCCCGGCAGCAGTGACCGCGTTATGCACCACGGCATGCGCCGGCGCACGCGTATACGCCAGTTGATACAGCGCCACGCGCAGCAGCCAGCCGAGATCGGGATCGGTCAACGGGCGTTCCAGCAGCGCCGCCAGCCAGGCATCCAGACGTCCCAGCTGGCGCAGGCTGCCGTACACGATGTCCTGCAGGGCACCGCGCTCGCCCGGAGTGTGCAATTGCTGCAGGCGCCGCGGAAGCACCTGGTGCAGCGCCGCCCCGGCAAGCACCTCTTCGAGCGCGCCAGCAGCCAGTTTTTGCAGATTACGCATGATGGGAAGCGTCCCGCTTGGTCGGTTGATTCATCGGATTCCAGCCGCTGCGACAAGCGGCGGATGATAGCAGGCGCGGGGTTCGGCGCACTGCCGGATTGCGGCTCAGCGGCCGAAACGGGTGCCGGGCGGCACGGTCCGCCCGGTGAGAAA
>JAABQU010000007.1 GCA_011391285.1 Thiobacillus sp. | reverse complement strand
AGGGCGAAAGCAGAAAGAATAGTCGTGGTGCGCATGATGAAAATCTCCTTTGGTTGTGGTCGAATCGATACCGTGCATTCATTGTGCGGGGGGGCGCCTGAACCTGTTCTGAAGCCTGCGTTCATCCGGCATTCATGAACCATGCCGGGGCCGCATCAGTCTTCGTAGAAGCCCCGCTCCGCATCGGCGTGGCAGGCGACGCAATTCGCCTTGGTGCGTACATCCTTGTGCTTCCATTCCCAGGCGGGAACCTCGCGGTGTTCGCTCACCCATTTCGGCAACTCGGTAATGCGCAGGGGGGCGCTGTTCGGCGCCAGGCCGCGCAGCAGTTTGCTGCTGTAGCGCTTGCCGCCCGTATCGGCTGCATTGGTGACGAGGTAGCTGGAAATTCGGGCTGCGGTATCGGGATCGACGCTGGCGTCGTCGCCGAAGTGGTCTTTCAGATTGCCCATCATGCGTTTCCATGATCGGGCCGGGAGCATCGAGGGGGCGAAGGCAATGTGGCAGCTGCCGCATTCCTCCTTGACCACGGGGTCGACGACCGGGGGGAAGTAGTCGTCGCCGCCGGCCTGGGCGCGCTGCAGCACGATGGCGGAAAAGGCGAGCGCAACCAGACCAAGGGCGAGCGGACGGTAGGGGATATTCATGAGGTGCTCCTTGTGAAATGGGGTGTGTTTCGATCGCTACAGGCTGAGCATGTAGGTGAGCCAGTCACCTTTTTCCTGCGCCGTGCATGCGCGTCCGAGCACCTCGTTGCAATTGCGCTTGAACCACTTTTCGACTTTGGCCGCGTCGGTATAGCGCTTCGGCGTGACCGATACCGCGACGGCTTCGATGTCCTTGCCGGTCAGGGTGCGGCCGGCGCCACGCGGGTTCTCGCCGTGGCAGGCGGTGCAGGCCGGCGTGTCGGGCTTGCCGCCGGAAAATTTCTGGGCGTACAGGGTTTTCCCGCGCGCGGCGGAGAATCCGGAAAAAGTTGGCGCGTCTGTCCTGGCTGCGGTAGCGTATTGAGCCAGCAGCTCTTCGCGCGGGCCGGCGAAGAGCGAGGTGGACAGGATCATGGCGGCAACGCCCAGGGGGACGACAAGCTTTCGGCGCATGGTTTTCTCCTTTATGCGTGGTGTGAAGCTGCACTTTGCGCGGAGTGAACTGAACAGAAGGTGAATCCCCCGTTCATCCTGCGTTCAGGCTTGCGGGGTTAAAAACAAACCCATGGAAAACCGATTTTGGATACCGCGATGTCAGGCAGAAAATCGTTGAGCGGATTGCGCGTGGCACTTTCCGCTGCGCTGCTGCTGGCCTTGATGGGCGCCGGGGCAGGTCAGGCCGGCGACGGGCGCGATCATGATCGTGCCCGCCGGGCGCTGGAATCTGGCGAGATCGTGCCCTTGCGGACGATCCTGGAAAGGGTCGAACGCGACTATCCGGGGCAGATCATGGAAGTCGAACTGGAGCGCGAGGACGCGCGCTGGATGTACGAGATCAAGCTGCTGCGCACGGGCGGGGCGCTGGTCAAGCTCGAGATCGATGCCCGAGATGGCAAGCTACTCGGCATCAAGGGACCGAAGGGCAAGGATGGCCATCGCGGAGCGGCACGCTGATGCGCATCCTAGTGGTGGAAGATGAACCGACGCTGGCCGAGCAACTGGCCGAGGGCGTGCGCGAGGCAGGCTATGCGGTCGACGTGGCGCACAACGGCCTCGACGCCCACTTCATGGGCGATAACGAGCCCTTCGACGCGGTCGTTCTGGACCTGGGCCTGCCGCAAATGGATGGCATCACGGTGCTTAAAAAATGGCGCGACGCCGGCCGCACCATGCCGGTGCTGATTCTCACCGCACGCGACAACTGGCACGAAAAAGTGGCCGGCATCGATGCCGGCGCCGACGATTACCTGACCAAACCCTTCCACATGGAAGAGCTGCTGGCCCGCCTGCGCGCGCTGATCCGCCGCGCCGGCGGCCATGCCAGCGCCGAGCTGGACTGCGGCCCGGTGACGCTGGACACCCGCAACAACCGCGTCACCGTCGAGGGTCGGGCCCTGACGCTGACCAGCCACGAATACCGCGTGCTGGCGTATCTCATGCACCACGCGGGTGAAGTGGTTTCCCGCAGCGACCTGGTCGAGCACATCTACGCGCAGGATTTCGATCGCGACTCGAACACCGTCGAGGTTTTCATCGGCCGCCTGCGCAAGAAACTGCCGCCCGGATTGATCGAAACCGTGCGCGGCATGGGCTATCGCCTCGCCAACCCGCAATGACGCTGGCCACCCTGCGCGGCTCGCTGCGCTTCCGCCTGCTGCTGGGCACGCTGTTCTGGATTGCCGCCACCATCCTCGTTGCCGGCTGGGGGCTGGGCAACCTGTTTCGCCAGCATGTGGATCTGCAGTTTCATGCCGAACTGAAAACCCATCTCGACCAGTTGACCGCTCAGCTGGCGCTCGACGACCAGGGCCGGCCGACGCTGGCGATGCCGCTGAGCGACCCCCGCCTCAACAAGCCTTTTGCGGGCCTCTACTGGCAGATTGACCGCCTCGCCGGCACCGGTCTTTCGGCAAGCCCGGCCGTGATGCGCTCGCGCTCCCTTTGGGATCAGGTGCTGCGCGTGCCTGTGGATACGCCCGCCAGCGGGGACGTTCATCAGCACCGCATCGCCGGTCCGCAAGGAGAGATGCTGGGGATGGTCGAGCGTAGCGTGCGGATCGACGCGCTGCCGCTGCGGCTGATCGTTGCCGCCGACGAAAGCCTGATGATCGAGCCGGTGGCGCGCTTCAACAAGGAGCTGTGGCTGGCGCTGGGCGTGCTGGGCCTCGGGCTGGCGCTGGCGGCGCTGGTTCAGGTTTTCGTCGGACTGGCGCCGCTGCGGAAACTGCGCGCTGCGCTCGGGCGGGTGCACCGCGGTGAAGTGCAGCGGATGGAGGGGGTATTCCCGGCGGAAATCATGCCGCTGGTCGAGGAATTCAACACCGTGCTGGCGCGAAACGCCGAAATTGTCGAGCGTGCCCGCACCCAGGCGGGCAATCTTGCCCATGCGCTGAAAACGCCCTTGAGCGTTCTCGCCAATGCCGCCGACGGCAAGGATGAGGCGCTGGCACGTCTGGTGGTCGCCCATGTCGAGACCGCACGCAGGCAGGTGGATTACCACCTGGCACGGGCGCAGGCGGCCGCCGCGGTCAGCCTGCCGGGCGCCCGGACGCCGTTCAATCCCATCGTCGAGGGGCTGGTGCGGACCATGCGGCGCATTCATGCCGGGCGCGATCTTGAGCTGGTCGTCCAGCCGATGCCGGCAAGCCTGGCGTTTCGCGGCGAGGAGCAGGACCTGCAGGAAATGCTCGGCAACCTGCTGGACAACGCCTGCAAGTGGGCGTCGCACCGCGTCGAGATCGACGCCGGCATCGAACAGGACCAGCTCGTGATCCACGTCGACGACGACGGCAAGGGCATCGCCGTGGAACAGCGGGAGGCCATGCTTCGCCGCGGTGTCAGGGCAGATCAGCAGGTTCCCGGCAGCGGGCTCGGGCTGGCCATCGTCGACGACCTGGCACGCATGTATGGCGGCCAGGTTGTGCTGGCCAATTCGCCGCTGGGGGGGCTGCGGGCGATCCTGACGCTGCCCGCCGCGCAATAAGCGTCAGCCGTTTTTAGTTTGGGCGAGCCGCGACGGCGCGCTGAGCTTGGCGTAGTAGATCGCAGCAAAGAAGAACACCACCGACAACGCCACTTCCACGCCGGCCAGCCAGGCCGACAGGCCTTTGTCCGACCATGCGCGCACCACGCCTTCAGTGAAGTAGGCCAGCACCAGCATCGGCGCCCACTGATAGGTGTAGCGGCGGCCTTTCAGGACGCCCATCAGCGGCAGCAGCAGCGGCAACGCCTTGAGCGCCAGCGAAGAGCCGCCGGGGCGGATCGGCGCCAGCACCAGTTCCCACGCCAGGCACAGGAAAATCAGCGCGATCAGGCTGACGCTGGAGAGCGTTTGCAGGGTTTTCATGCGCTCGGCCTCACGCGTGCCCTCTCCGGATCAGATGGCTGCATAGCGGCCTCGGCAGCGTTCGTCCGACCGTCGATCCCGTGCGCGGGAGCCCTCGCCGGGTGGTTCATGCGCTCGGCCTCGCACAGGTCTGTTTCAGGGCAAGCTGCCTCATATCGGCCTCTGCAGCATTCGCCTGCCGTCGATCCCGCTGCGCGGGGCCCTCGCCGGGTGGCTCATGCTGCCAGCTTCACCGCAGTTTCCGCCAGCCGCCTGCCGAGCGCGATGCACAGCGCGCGTTCGTCGTCGGTGAGCGGTTTGTCGTCGTTCGGCCCGGCCCAGTGGCTGGCGCCGTAGGGGGTGCCGCCGCTCGCGGTGTGGTTCACCTCGGCGAGGGTGTAGGGCAGGCCGACGATCAGCATGCCGTGGTGCAAGAGCGGCAGCATCATGCTGGTGAGCGTGGTTTCCTGGCCGCCGTGCAGGCTGGCGGTGGAGGTGAACACCGCGGCGGGTTTGCCGACCAGCGCGCCCTTGGCCCACAGCGCGCCGGTGGTGTCGAGAAAATACTTCAGCGGCGCCGCCATGTTGCCGAAGCGGGTGGGCGAGCCGAGCGCAAGGCCGGCGCACTGCTCGAGGTCGACGAGTTCGACGTAGGGCGCCCCGGCGTCCGGCACCGGCGGCTCGGCCACCTCGGTGCGCGGCGCCACCGGCGGCACGGTACGCACGCGGGCGGAGGCGCCCGCCACCTGGTTGATGCCGCGTGCAAGCAGCTGCGCCATCTCGCGCACGCTGCCGCCGGCGCTGTAATACAGAACAAGAATGTCGGTCATGGCTGCTTGCCTGCAAAAATGGTGAAATCGATCAGGTCGAAGCCGGAGGCCTGCTCCAGGCAGCGGCCGAAGGTGAGCGTGTACTGGTGCGGATCGTGCCAGACTTCGGCGTCCATGCCAGGCTGATACAGGTGGCGCGGCAGCAGCAGGCGGTCTTGCTGCTGCAGTGCGTCCAGACCGGGAACGAACAGCGCCGGCTCCGGGCTGCCCTTGCGATGGCCACGCATGGGGCGCACCCACACCGGCTGGATCTGCGGCGACAGCCGCTCGACGCCGAGTTCGACTTCGCGCACATCGCGCATGCGGATCCAGCGGATCACCCCCAGCGACCACGTCGATGCATCTTCGGCTCGCAGGGCCAGCGGATCGCCCACCTTCAGGTTCAGCGGGGCATCCGGGGTGCCGCTGAGTGCAAGTCCGGCCGCACTGTCGTTAATGACCTTCCACTCGGTGGCGTTGACGACGACCGGCGTAGCAAGGTGCGCCAGTCCGACATCGTGGATCGGCAGGTAGTCCGCTTCCATCGCATCGGGTTGGAGCGCGTGCGGAATCTGGTCCAGAAGCCGGTGGATGGTGCTCACGCCGGCGACGATCCTCATCGTGCTGTCAGGGGTGGCGAAACGCCTGAATGCGCGCTGCGTACTGGTGCCCCACTGTTTGAGCAGACGCTTGCACAGTGTCTGGCTGGGCCCGCTTTCCATCCCCGCCGGCAGGCCGATGCGGTCTGGCTTATCGCCGTTGCGCAGCCGAATCACGGTTTCGTGCAGGTGGCGGCACAGCACATCGGTGTCGAGCCAGAGTCCGCAGTCATCCAGGTTGGCCACGAGATGGCTCGGCGGGGCATCGTCATCGATCCGGATCGCAAAGCCACGTTGTGAAACCGGGGCCTGGGTCAGCCGCGCCAGCCCGGCAAACTGGTCCAGATACAGCCGGGTATGGACGAGTTCCGCGTGGCTCATGCGGGGCGGGTCGGCCAGCGCGAGCAGCAGTGCCTGACAGTAGACCTGACTAGGAGCCGGCGCACCATCCACCGCGTGGTCAGCCAGGTCCGAGGCCTGGGCAAAAGCGTGGAGCCGGTGCATGTCCCGCCACACCTCGGCTGGCGGCAGCATATGGCTCAGGTCGCAGGCGCTCTGGATATCCTTCAGCGCAGCCAGCAGTCGGGCGATGACTTCGGCCATGCGCCTGGAGTTGGCGCGGCCGAAGCGCTGGTGGGTCAGTGCCTGCAGCACCTGTTTGTATCCGGTGCTGTGTTCGACATGCAGCTCGCGCAGCAGGGCGCCGATTTGCCTCTGCTGCGCGTAAGGTGGCACGCCGGATTCGGCGAGCAGCGCTTCCAGGCTGGCAGCGGCGCGCGCCAGCACAGGTCGGTATAGCGCCAGCAGCGCCTGGCGATCGTCTGTACCCAGCGGGTGGCGATTCAGCGCAGACAAGGCCGTGACCAGCTGCTGTGCGGATTCCGTCGGGCTGGCAAAGGGCAGGCGGCCCAGCCATGCTGCAACTGCCTTTGGCCGGGTTTCGACGGTGTGCTGCAGGCCCGTGTCGGTATCCGGGACGATGAAATTGAGCATGCCGATTCAGTCGAACACGACGGTCTTGTTGGCGTACACCAGCACGCGGTTGTCGAGGTGCCATTTCACCGCGCGCGACAGCACCACTTTCTCCAGGTCCGCGCCCTTGTTGATCAGGTCGTCGAGGCTGTCGCGGTGCGAGATGCGCGCCACGTCCTGTTCGATGATGGGGCCGTCGTCGAGGGTTTCGGTGACGTAGTGCGCGGTCGCGCCGATCAGTTTCACGCCGCGCTCGAACGCCCGGTGATACGGCTTGGCGCCGTGAAATGCGGGCAGGAAGGAATGGTGGATGTTGATGATGCGGTTGGGGAAGTGACGGATGAATTCCGGCGAGAGCACCTGCATGTAGCGCGCCAGCACGATGAAGTCGATCTTCTGGTCGCGCAGGATCGCCAGCTGCAGTTGCTCGGCCTCGTGCTTGGCATCCTTGAGCACTGTCAGGTGCTGGTAGGGGATGCGGTAGGCATCGGCCAGCCAGCGCGTGTCATCATGGTTGCTGAGGATGATCGGCAGCTCGCAGTGCAGTTCGCCGCTCTGGTAGCGGTACAGCAGGTCGGCCAGGCAGTGGTCAAACTTCGACACAAAAACCGCCAGGCGCGGCTTGCGGCTTGATTCGGCGAGCCGCCAGGTCATGCCGAAGCGGGTGGCGATCGGCTCGAACGCAGCGCCGAACCCGGCCAGATCGAGGTTGAAATCCGCCAGGTCCCATTCCACCCGCATCAGGAACAGTTTCAGTTCGGCGTCCTGATGCTGGTCCGCATGCAGGATGTTGGCGTTGTGCAACAGCAGGAAATCGGCGATGGCGGCGACCAGTCCCTTCTGGTCGGGGCAGGAAATCAGCAGGACAGCGGTATGGCGCATGGTGGGAGCCCGGCAACCGGGAACAGGATTTTTGCGCAATCATAACAACAATCCCCTGATCGCCTTAAGGGTGTCCGGTGCATCCCGTTTTGACGTGACGGCGCCGCCCGGGCACCCACCGTTGTGCACGGATGAGCAAAGATTCAGCAGGGTTTGCGCAGCACAGGTTATATGCGCACTCGCTAATAAGCTGAATTTCCCACGCATTTACCAGCCTGGCGGCCCGTTTCAGTGCGCCAGCCCGCACCAGCTATGGACCATGTCTAATTTTTTGGCATCTTCTATAGCCAGGACCTTGATTCACCGCAGGATTTTCCGGACCGGGAAAAATACCGCTCAGAAAAAACCGGCTACGCGGTTGACAGTTTGGTCCTTGGACCTAGAATTTGTATCCGGACCGCGCCCGTACCACAATATGTTGTGAATAAGCCTGTGAGCGGGCGCTTGGAAAGCTGTGCATAAGATGTGGATTTCACGCACTGGCGCAGCAGTCCGGATTTTCGATACACCCATAAAGGAGCCCCCCGATGTTGAACGTCGCCACCGAATCTGTCGCGCATCCGCCCATTCCTCCCCTACAAACTGCCGAACCGGTGGTGATCGACACACGCTATGCCGACTACAAGATCATCCGCCGCAACGGCGCCGTGGTCGGTTTTGCACCCAACAAGATCG
>JAABQU010000006.1 GCA_011391285.1 Thiobacillus sp. | reverse complement strand
ATTTCCCAGTAATTTAGTCAACTATTCAGTGTCGCGGTTCCGTGCCCGGTTCGCGACCTGCTGGGCCCCCTGCGCGGCGGTCAGGATCCCACGCAGGATGTTCACTTCCTCCTTCGCCAGCCGGGTGCGCGCAAACAGCCGACGCAGCTTCAGCATCAGCTTGCCGGGCGAACCCTGATTGAGGAACTTCAATTCGGCGAGGGCGGTTTCCAGGTGGCCGTAGAACCGCTCCAATTCCTCGCCTGTCGCCGCGTCCATTTCCGGCTGCGGCCACGGCGCATGCCCCAGCCAGGCCTGGCGGATTTCGTAGCTCAGCACCTGCACCGCCGCAGCCAGGTTGAGCGAGCTGTATTCTGGATTGGCGGCGATCGTCACCAGGCCCTGGCACAGGCCCAGTTCCTCGTTCGACAGGCCGCTGGTCTCGTTGCCGAACACCAGAGCAACCGGTCCGGTCTGCGCTTCGGTCAGCAGGCGAATCGACGCCTCGGGCGGGGTCAGCACCTCGGCCACGATGTCGCGCCGGCGCGCCGACACGCCCAGCGCCAGCGTGGTGTCGACCAGTGCCTCGGCCAGCGTGGCGCACACCCGCGCCTGCGCCAGCAGGTCGGTCGAACCCGCAGCCATCGCGTCGGCCTGGCTGTTCGGAAATACGGCGGGTTCGACAAGAAAAAGCTGCGACAGGCCCATCGTCTTCATCGCCCGCGCCGCCGCGCCGATGTTGCCGGGGTGGCTGGTGCGCGTCAGCACGATACGAATATTGGCGAGAAGTTTAGGATCGGATGAAGTCATCAAGTAAAATGCCGAACTCGTTCTTTGAATTTGTAGCCAGACATCATGCATCCCATGCTCAACACAGCGGTGAAAGCCGCTCGCAAAGCCGGGGCGATCATCAATCGCGCCTCGCTCGACCTCGACCAGCTCACCGTACGCAGCAAGCAGGATCGCGATTATGTCAGCGAGGTCGATCAAATGGCCGAACGCGCCATCATCGAAACCCTGCTCGACGCCTACCCAAACCACGGGATTTTAGCAGAGGAGTCTGGCGCGGCCGACGCCAAAAACGGCGAGGACTATCAGTGGATCATCGATCCGCTCGACGGCACCACCAACTTCCTGCACGGTCTGCAGCAATATTCGATTTCCATCGCGTTGAAGCACAAGGGCCAGATCACCCAGGCCGTGGTGTACGACCCCGCGCGCAACGAACTCTTCACCGCCACCCGCGGCCGCGGCGCCATGCTCAACGATCGGCGCATCCGCGCCAGCAAGCGCACCAAGCTCTCCGAATGCCTGATCGGCACCGGCTTCCCCTTCCGCGATTTCGGCTTCGCCGAGGCCTACCTCAACATGTTCCGCGACATGATGAAAGCCACCTCCGGCCTGCGTCGCCCCGGCTCTGCCGCGCTCGACCTGTGCTACGTGGCATGCGGCCGCTATGACGGTTTCTGGGAAATGCACCTGAAACCCTGGGACCTCGCCGCCGGCAGCCTGATCGCACAGGAGTCCGGCGCGCTGGTCGGCAACTTCATGGGCGACGAAGGCTTTCTGGAATCCGGCAACATCGTCGCCGCCACCCCGAAAATTTTCGGCCAGATGCTGCAGGTCATCGCGCCGCACCTGCCGCCTGAACTGAAGGTCTGATCCCGACGCCGGTCCGTCCATGTCGATCGCCAAGGAGCCCACTGCCCACACGCCGATGATGCAGCAGTACCTGGGCATCAAGGCGCAGCATCCCGACATGCTGCTGTTCTATCGCATGGGCGACTTCTACGAGTTGTTCTTCGAAGACGCCGAAAAGGCCGCGCGGCTGCTGAACATCACGCTCACCACGCGCGGTGCCTCGGCCGGCAGCCCGATCAAGATGGCCGGCGTGCCTTACCACAGCGCCGAGCAGTATCTGGCGCGGTTGTTGAAGCTGGGCGAATCGGTGGTGATCGCCGAACAGGTGGGCGACCCCGCCACCAGCAAAGGACCGGTCGACCGGCAGGTGGCGCGCATCGTGACGCCGGGCACCCTGACGGATTCCGGCCTCTTGGACGAAACGCGCGACACGCTGATCCTGGCGGTCGCACCGGGACCCGAAGCGATCGGCGTGGCCTGGCTCAACCTGGCCGCCGGGCGCTTCCAGGTCACCGAGGTCGATGCGGCCGCCCTGCCCGCCCTGCTGGCGCGCGTCCGGCCGGCGGAAATCCTCGCGCCCGACGACTACGCCCTGGAGGGCGCGGCCTGCGCGGTGCGCCGGCTCGCCCCGTGGCAATTCGATTCCGACGGCGCACAGACCCGCCTGGCGCAGCAACTCGGCAGCCGCGACCTGGCCGGCTTCGGCGTCGCCGACCTGCCCCGCGCCATCGCTGCGGCCGGGGCCCTGCTCGACTACATCCAGACCACCCAGCGCACGGCGCTGCCGCATATCCAGTCCATCCAGGCCGAGCGCGACAGCGACTTCGTGCAGCTGGACGCCGCCACCCGGCGCAACCTAGAGCTCACCGAAACCCTGCGCGGCGAAGCGGCGCCGACGCTGCTGTCGGTGCTCGACACCACCGCCACCGGCATGGGGACGCGCCTGCTGCGTCACTGGCTGCACCACCCGCTGCGCGACCGCGACATCCTGACCCGTCGGCGCGACGCCATCGGCGTGCTGGCCGATGCGCCCGACACGGCCGCAACGCTGACCCGCCTGCTGAAAGGCTGCGCCGACGTCGAACGCATCAGCGGCCGCATCGCACTGAAGAACGCGCGGCCGCGCGATCTGTCCGGCCTGCGCGACACCCTGGCGCTATTGCCCGATGTTGCAGCGGTCCTGCCCGACGACCGTGCCCGCCTGTCGGCGCTGCAGGCCGCGCTCGCTGCCCGCCCCGACCTGCATACCCTGCTGGCACGCGCGATCCAGCCCGAACCCGCCAGCGTGCTGCGCGAGGGCGGCGTCATCGCTGACGGTTTTGATGCCGACCTCGACGAACTGCGCGCGCTGACGCGCGACGCGGGGGCCTTCCTGCTTGAACTGGAAACCCACGAACGCGCGCGCTCCGGCATCGCCACGCTCAAGGTCGAATACAACAAGGTGCACGGCTTCTACATCGAAGTCAGCCGCGCGCAGGCGGACAAGGTGCCGGTGCCCGACGATTACCGTCGCCGCCAGACGCTGAAGAACGCCGAGCGCTACATCACGCCGGAACTCAAGGCCTTCGAGGACAAGGCGCTGTCCGCCCAGGATCGGGCACTGGCGCGCGAGAAGGCGCTGTTCGAGGCCCTGCTGGAATCGCTGACGCCGCATGTGCCGGACCTGCTGAAGATCGCCGCCGCGCTGGCCGAAATCGACGTGCTGGCGAGCCAGGCCGAGCGCGCCGGCACGCTGAAACTGTGCGCACCCGACTACAGCAGCGAACCCGGCATCGTCATCCGCGGCGGCCGCCATCCGGTGGTGGAGGCGCAGGTCGACCACTTCATCCCCAACGACGTGACGCTCAGCCGGAGCCGCCAGATGCTGCTCATCACCGGCCCCAACATGGGCGGCAAGTCGACCTACATGCGGCAGGTCGCACTGGTGACGCTCCTCGCCTGCTGCGGCCTGTGGGTGCCGGCCAATTTAGCGAAGATCGGCGACGTCGACCAGATCTTCACCCGCATCGGGGCGTCCGACGATCTCGCCGGCGGGCGCTCGACCTTCATGGTCGAGATGACCGAGACCGCGCACATCCTGCACAACGCCAGCGCGAATAGTCTTGTGCTGCTGGACGAGATCGGCCGCGGCACTTCCACCTTCGACGGTCTGGCGCTGGCCTGGGCGGTGGCACGCCATCTGGTCACCGCCACCCGCGCCTTCACCCTGTTCGCCACCCATTATTTCGAACTCACCCAGCTGGCCAACGAGTTCAAGCAGCTCGTCAACGTCCATCTCGACGCCAAGGAGCACGGTTCCGGCCTGGTGTTCCTGCACGCGGTGGAAGACGGCCCCGCCTCGCAGAGCTACGGCATCCAGGTTGCGCGGCTGGCCGGCGTTCCCAGCCCGGTGATCGTCGCCGCGCGCCGCCACCTGCGCGAACTCGAGGACGCGCAATTGCAGCCCGGTCCGCAGGGCGACTTGTTCGCCGCCCACCTGCCCAACGACGAGCCGCCGCCACATCCTGCGCTCGACCAATTGCGCGAGCTTGACCCGGACACGCTCACCCCGAAGGCGGCCCTGGATATGCTCTATGCGCTGAAGGCGCATTTATGAAAGTCCGGCGCGCTGAAGGCGCATTTATGAAAGTCCGGCGCGCTGAAAGCGCATTTATGGAGCCAGGCGCCTTGAAAGCGCTCACCGATACCTCGCCATGAAAACCCTGCGCCTGGACACGGCCGAACTCGGCCTCGATTTCAACGCCGCATTGAAGCTGGCGACCGCCATCGCCCGGCAGCAGCTGGGTGACGACACGATGTTGTTGAGTTGGTATGACCGCGAACGCGATCTGGAATCGCCGGCCGGGGTGAGCGAATGCCACGAAGGCTGCGCCACCAAGGGCTCGTGGGACTACGCGCTCAACCGCGGCGCGCGGCTGGCGGTGGAATTCGACCGTGGACGCTTCGTGTTTTGTTTCCTGTAGGGGACCAGGCGCGCCCGGTTAACCCCCTGCCCGCGGCGCAAGGGACGCGCTGGAAAAAAACCGCAGCACCGAACGGGCCGCCTGCCACAAGCCGCCCATTCGGCGCATTGCACTCTTGGCCGGTGTTCCTTGGCAGGCCGGCCCAGAGGGCTTATTTCACCTCTTCCTTGACGATGCTCGCGTCGACCGGGTTGATATAAAGTTCGACGCGCTTGCCGTCCTTGCGTTCGGCATAAACCTCGTAGCAGGCGTCATCCCCCCGCTTGATACGTTGGACGGTGAAACCGGCCTTCTCCAGATGCGCCTGGGCCTGCTTCTCGGATAGCCACTTTTCCGCTGGCTCTTTGGTGCACTCGGTGGAAGCGAACACGGATACAGGCAAGAGGATGGCGGCGAGGGCCAGGGTGATTTTAGATGCGTACATATCGATCTCCTTACAGGATGGGTAGCGCATCGACCATCGACTACGCTTGATGAGCAACATAAAGCACCATGCTTATCGCCACCTTAAGCCGTCACAACACGAACGGTCTGCCCCAGGCACTGCACGGTCTGGCCCGCCCGGATTTTCGCCGTCTTGCGGCTTTCAGGCTGGCCGTCGACGGTCACGTCGCCGTTGGCGATCATGAGCTTGCCCTGTCCGCCACTGCCGGCGATTCCGGTGAGCTTGAGCAGGTCACACAGCGCGACGTACTCGCCGCGCAGCTTGAATTCCTGGGTATCCATTTAGGCTACGCCCCGCGCCGACGCCACAGATAGCGGTAGACAAAGCCCGGATAGGCAAACACCACGAACAGCGAGGCGTTCACTGCGTAGAACTCCCAGTTCTGCTTGTGGATGGTGCCAAGCCTGCCTTCCAGCAGCATCGCGATGCCGCCGACCACGAAAAACAGCACGACCAGTTCCAGTAGCCGCCAGGCGAAGGACTTGGTGCCACTTTTGGGTTTGACGATGAAAAAGACGCGTCCGAACAGGAACGGCAGGTTGGCGGCGATGAACGCCAGGATCAGCAGCAGGGAGGTAGAGAAATTCACGGTGATTCCGAAAAGCTAGGCAACGCCGGAGCAGACCTGCTCCGGCACGGATTGGTTCAAAGGCGCAAGTCTAAAACGACGCGCCGATCGCGTATACACACACCGCCATCAGCGGCTGCGGCAGGATGCCGAGCGCCAGCACGGCCAGGCCGTTGGCCGACATGAGGACACGCGCGTCGGGGCAGGTGGAAATCGCTTCGGTGTCGTGCGGGGTGTCGAAATACATCAGCTTGACGATGCGCAGGTAGTAGAACGCGCCGATCAGCGAGAACAGCACCGCCACCACCGCCAGCCATACGTAGCCGATCTCGACCACGGCCTGCAGAACCGACAGCTTGGCATAGAAGCCGACCGTGGGTGGCACGCCGGCCATCGAGAACATCAGCAGCAGCATCAGGAAGGCCAGCCACGGGCTACGGCGGTTGAGCCCCTTGAAGTCGTCGAGCTTGTCGGCCTCGAAGCCGGCGCGCGACAGCAGGAGGATCATGCCGAAGCCGCCCAGGCTCATCAGCGCATACACCAGCACGTAGAACATGGCGCTGCCGTAGCCGTTCTGCGAACCGGCCAGGATACCCAGCAGCATGAAGCCCATGTGCGAGATGGTCGAGTAGGCGAGCATGCGCTTCAGGTTGGTTTGCGCGATGGCCGCGATGTTGCCGACTGCCATCGACAGCACCGCCAGGATCACCAGCATGTCGCGCCACTCGGCCACCTGCGATTCGAGCCCCTGCCCAAGAATGCGCACGACGAAGGCGAAGGCGGCGATCTTGGGCGCTGAGCCGATGAACAGCGTCATCGCGGTGGGCGCACCGTGGTAGACGTCGGGCACCCACATGTGGAAGGGCACCGCGCCGAGCTTGAATGCCAGGCCAGCGACGATGAAGACGATGCCGAACACCAGCGGAATGCGCAGGTCGGTGCCGTCGGCCAGGATCTGCGCCATATCGGCCAGCGCAAGCGTGCCGGTGACGCCATAGATCATCGACATGCCGTAGAGCAGCATGCCGGAGGCGAGCGCGCCCAGGACGAAATATTTCATCGCCGCCTCGGTCGCCACGCTGGAATCGCGCTGCAGCGCAACCATCGCATAGAGCGACAGCGACAGCAGTTCGAGACCGAGATAGAGCGTCAGGAAGTGGCTGGCCGACACCATGACCATCATGCCCAGCAGCGCGAATAGCGCAAGCACGAAGAATTCGCCCTTGTAGAGCCCGCGCTGGCGCAGGTAGTCGCGCGAGTACACCATCACCACGGCGACGGTCAGGTAGAGGAAGAGCTTCAGCACGTCCGCCAACGGATCGTCGATGAACAGGCCACCCAGCGCCAGCACCGGCATGGTGGAGAAATCGCGCGCGGTGAGAAAGGCCGCACCGACCACGGTGGCAAGCGACAGCACATAGGCGATGTAGCGCTTGCTGTCATCGACGGCGGCATCGATCACCAGGATCAGCGACACCATTGCCAGCACGAAAATCTCGGGCAGCACGGGGGCGAATTGTGTGAGGAAGTCGCTCATCTGGGAACCTTAAGGCAGCTTGCTTTGGGCGACGTGCGCCAACAGGTCGACCACCGACACGTGCATGACGTCGGTGAACGGCTTGGGATAGAGGCCCATGGCCAGCACGAGGACGGCGAGCAGGCCCAGGATCAGGATCTCGCGCGCGTTGACGTCGCTCATTTCCTCGACGTGCGGGTTGGTGACGTTGCCGAACACGACGCGCTTGTACATCCACAGCGTGTACGCTGCGCCGAGGATGAGGGTGGTGGCGGCGACGAAGGCGTACCAGAAATTGACCTTTGCTGCGGCCATGATGACCATGAATTCGCCGACGAAGCCGCTGGTGGCCGGCAGACCGGCGTTGGCCATAGCGAACAGCATGAAGAAGGCGGCGAACACCGGCATCTTGTTGACCAGCCCGCCGTAGTCCTTGATCTGGCGCGAATGCAGGCGGTCGTACATGACGCCGATACAGAGAAACAGCGCGGCCGAGACGAAGCCGTGCGAGATCATCTGCACCAGTCCGCCTTCGAGGCCGAGCGGGCTGAACATGAAGAAGCCGAGGGTGACGAAGCCCATGTGCGCGATCGACGAATAGGCGATGAGCTTCTTCATGTCGGACTGCGCCAGCGCGACCAGCCCGATGTAGGCAACCGCAATCAGGGACAGCATGATGACGAACCACGCGAGTTCCGCACTGGCATCCGGCAGGATCGGCAGGATGAAACGCAGGAAACCGTAGGCGCCGACCTTCAGCGTGATCGCCGCCAGCACCACCGAGCCGCCGGTGGGCGCCTCGACGTGGGCGTCGGGCAACCAGGTGTG
>JAABQU010000005.1 GCA_011391285.1 Thiobacillus sp. | reverse complement strand
GGAACGCGCGTTGACCGCGGTTTCGCGCGCGCGCTCCAGTGCCTGGCGATAGCGCGATTCGGCCTGCACCACGCGCGTCTCTCCCCAGTCGAACAGCGGCAGCTCGAAGCTGATTTCGTAGCCGCGCTGCTGCGGTTCCTCGTTCGAGCTGTTGTTGATGATGCCGAGCTCCAGCACGTTTATGAGGCGCGTGCTGCGCGTGAGCCCCAGATTCTTCGCGAGTGCCTCGGTCTGCAGCTTCACTGCCTGCAAATCCAGGCGCGAGTCCATCGCCTGCTGCTCGACATCCGGCAGCCCCGGCAAGGCTGTGGGCAGATCGGGCAGCCGCCCGGGCAATTGCAGCCTGTCTGCGCCGTGCAGGCCCATCAACCGAACCAGGCGCTCGTGCGTTTGTTTTTTTACCTGTTCGGCGCGCGCCACCGCCAGTGCGGCATCGGCATAGAACGCCTGTTCGCGTGCCTGCTTCAGGCGGCTCCAGTTGCCCACCTGCGCCATGCGGCGTGCCAGTTCGGCACCGGCCTCGGCCGCCTCCATCGCCTGCTGCTGGTAGTGCGCCGACTGCCCGGCGGCCACCGCGGCCACCCAGGCCTTGCGGGTGTCGGCCGCCAGCCGCAGCACCTGCAGCACCAATTCGTGCCGGGTCTGCTCGAACAGGCGCTGCTCGATGTCGGCGCGCATCGGTATCGTCAACAGCGCCGCCAGACTGAAATGCAGCATTCGCTCCCATTCCACTTCGGAACCCCGTGTCTTTCGGGCGAGGGTCAGCCCGGGATTCGGCAGGCGCTGCGCCGCTACCCAGTCAGCCTCGGCGATGCCGAGCGTGTTGAAGGCCGCCTGCAGGCCGGGGTTATTCAGCAGCGCGATCTGCACCGCAGCATCCGCCGACAGGGGCTGCGCCAGCAGTGCGTCGACACGCGCCTGCGTCTGGCTGCGGCTGGCATCGTCGCGTGTCCAGACCACGTCTTTCTGGAGGTGCGCACGGGAGGCGGACTGGATCGCATCGAAGCCGCCGTCCGGCGAGAAACCCGCGCAACCGCCAAGCAGCGTGGCAGACAAGATGGAAAAAGCGAGTGTGCGCAGAGTGAAACGTCTCGCCTGCATGGAGATCGCCTCAATGTCCATGGTGCGCGTGTCCGCTGTCCGAAGCCTCGCTGCCCTGCTGCGCTTCACGCAGATAGCTGCGCCAGCCGCCGATCTCGCCGACCCGCTCGTTGGCCTGGCGCCAGTCCTGCAGCGGCTCGTCCCGCCAGCCTCGATACTGCTCGAACGAGGCAGCAACGGCCGGTTCGGCGGGGGCGACTTCGGCTGCGTGTGCCGGCACCCAGGCCATCCAGGCGGCAGCCGCCAGCCCGAATAATCGTGCGCGCGCCTGCGGCGCCGCACAACAAAAAAAACCCTTCAACATGATGAACCTCGCAAATCATGCGGCGAGACCGCCGCACTCTGAATCGGCTTGGCGCGCCGTCAGCCGGCGCGGAACTCAGGCGAGCGCGGGTCGAGGCGGTCGCTCGGGACCGTCGGGGATGAAACCACTGAATGCGGTTGCGAGGGAGGGTGTGAAACCGCAGCGAAGGGAGATGATCGCAGGACTGTCGGTAGCCGGGATCGGCAGTGCCGATCCCAGTGCACAGGCAGCGCAGTGCTTGCAGTCGTGCCGGGCAGGTGGGGCATCCGGTTGTTCCGGTTCGTGGCACCCCGGCATCATCCCGTCAGTCTCCGCCAAAGCCGGCGGCACAAGCATGCAGTCCAGCATGGAAGCCGCCGCAAACGCCTGCAATGGCAGGGCCAGCATCAGCAGCATCAGCAGGAATCGATGGATATGGGCGCGCACGCAGGCAGTGTAATCAAAAATCAGGGCGTGCCCAAATGACAGCAACGGGGTGATCGAGGTTCCCCGGCCTGTGCAGGAATCCGCGTTAAGTACGGCGCTTGCGTGGCTCGTAATGCACCACGGCACGCATAATCTCGGAATAGGGGAATGCGTCGAAGTCACCAAAGCGTTCCTGTCCCTGGAGGACGGAAGCGGCCACATCGGTGGATTCATCTCCCGCACCGCCGAGTGCCGTCCCCAAGCCGCGCACGCCGCCACACTGGGCCCGGATTTCCTTGCCGAACGGCCACGGCGTATCGGGCGTGATCTTCAGGGCAAACTGCGCGTTCTCGTGCAGCGCCCGATAAAACGTCAGGCAGTGATCGCGCACCGCAGGATCGCCGCAGGCAATCGCTTCACGTTCGGCCAGATTGATCTTGCGCGAACGCTCGCAGCCGACGCAGCGCGACAGCAAGGCCCGCTCGAACGGGCAGCTGTGTTCGATGTAGGCCTTGCGGGCCAGCTTGTACGCGTCTTCGTTGTACTCGGCCATCGGTCAGAAACGCGGGTTAAACCCAGGTTATCAATTTAAGCCAAATTGCTGTTGCAGGAACACGTACAAGTAGACGGCACTGGCCAACCATCTGGAATCATGAGCTTTTTCTTCGCGCACTTCGCAGAAAAAACGCTTTTACCAATCGTCGCCGGACAAGCTCGCATCCAGCTCGCGCTCGGCGCTCAATGTGTCCTGCGCGGCGATTTCATTCTCGGCGAAGATCATCTTGATCTTGTCGCCGGTCTTGGGGTCGAGCATCTTGCGCAGTTCGTTGGTGTGCGCCTTGGCTTCCTTGAAAGTGGCCCACTCGCCCTGCTTTTCCATCACCTTGAACATCCCGATTCGAAATACATAGTAGGGCATGATCCTTGACTCCTCAGCTCAGTTTGCCGTGGCACTGCTTGTACTTCTTTCCCGATCCGCACGGACAGGGATCGTTGCGCCCGACCTTGGGATAGGCATCACTCGGCGCGGCCACGGCGGCTGCGGCTTCGGCAAAATCCTGCGCTTCGTCGTAGCCGGGGTGCTGGTATTCAACGTTGGTCAGTCCTTCATGCAGTTCGACCGCCTGCACGTCCTCGGGCGCGCGGATCTGCACCGTGGTGGTGATCTGCGTGACCTCGGCCTTGATCGCGCTGAGCATGGCGGAGAACAGTTCGAACGCCTCGCGCTTGTATTCCTGCTTGGGCTGCTTCTGCGCGTAGCCGCGCAGGTGAATGCCCTGGCGCAGGTGATCCAGCGCTGACAGGTGCTCGCGCCAGTGGGTGTCGAGGCTTTGCAGCATGACCGCGCGCTCGAACTGGTGCAGGCCGTCGGCGCCGACCTGGGCTTCCTTCTCCTTGTAGAGGGCATCGGCGGCATCCATGATCTTCTTGCGCAGGCCGTCCTCGTTCAGTGTCTTGTCCTCGTCCAGCCACTGCTCCAGCGGCAGGTCGAGGGTGAACTGCGCGGCCAGGGCTTTCTCCAGGCCTGCGACATCCCACTGTTCGTCCATGCTGCCCGGTACGATGTGCAGGCTGATCGCGTCGTTCAGCACGTCGTCGCGCATGGCGCGGATGGTGTCGCGAATGTCGGCGCTCGCCAGGAGTTCGTTGCGCTGCTCGTAGATCACCTTGCGCTGGTCGTTGGAGACGTCATCGTATTCGAGCAGCTGCTTGCGGATGTCGAAGTTGCGCTGCTCGACCTTGCGCTGCGCGTTCTCGATCGCGCGCGTGACCCAAGGATGCTCGATCGCCTCCCCCTCGGGCATCTTCAGGCGGTTCATGATCGCGGCTACACGGTCGGAAGCGAAGATGCGCAAGAGCGGGTCTTCCAGCGACAGGAAGAAGCGGCTGGAGCCCGGGTCGCCCTGGCGTCCGGAACGGCCGCGTAGCTGGTTGTCGACGCGGCGCGACTCGTGGCGTTCGGTGCCGATGATGTGCAGGCCGCCGGCAGCCAGCACGGCGTCGTGACGCACCTGCCAGTCGGCCTTGAGCGCTGCGGTGTGCGCGTCCTTCTCGCTATCGGACAGCGTCTCGTCGTTGCGAATCGCGTCGATTTCCTTCTGGATGCTGCCACCCAACACGATGTCGGTGCCGCGTCCCGCCATGTTGGTGGCGATGGTGATTCCGCCCGCCATGCCCGCCTGCGCGATGACCTCGGCTTCGCGCTCATGCTGCTTGGCGTTCAGCACATTGTGCGGCAGGCCGGCCTTTTTCAGTTCGGCGGAAAGCTGTTCGTTGGCCTCGATCGAGGTGGTGCCGACCAGTACCGGCTGACCGCGCTCATGGCAGGCACGGACTTCGTTGATTACCGCCTGGTCGCGCTCCTTCGCCGTGCGGTAGACCTGGTCATGCTCGTCCTTGCGGATCATCGGGCGGTGGGTCGGGATAACCACGGTTTCCAGCCCATAGATGCTCTGGAATTCGAAGGCCTCGGTGTCCGCCGTGCCGGTCATGCCAGACAGCTTCTGGTACATGCGGAAATAGTTCTGGAAGGTGATCGAGGCGAGCGTCTGGTTTTCCTTCTGGATCGCCACGCCCTCCTTGGCCTCCACCGCCTGGTGCAGGCCTTCCGACCAGCGGCGTCCGCTCATCAGGCGGCCGGTGAATTCATCGACGATGATGACTTCGTCGTTCTGCACCACGTAGTGCTGATCCTTGAAGAACAGGGCGTGTGCGCGCAGCGCGGCGTACACGTGGTGCATCAGCATGATGTTCGAGGCGTCGTAGAGACTGCCGCCCGGCTGCAGCAGACCCATCTCGGTGAGGATTTCCTCGACCTTCTCGTGCCCCGCTTCGGACAGCAGCACCTGGCGCGACTTCTCGTCGACCGAGTAGTCGCCCTCGGATTCCTCGTCCTGCTGCCGGGTCAGGCGCGGCGGCACCAGGTTGACCTGCTGATACAGCGCAGTGTTTTCTTCAGACTGCCCGGAAATGATCAGCGGCGTGCGCGCCTCGTCGATCAGGATCGAGTCGACCTCGTCGATGATGCCGAAGGCCAGCGGGCGCTGTACCTTCTCGCTCATCTGGTAGACCATGTTGTCGCGCAGGTAGTCGAAGCCGTATTCGTTGTTGGTGCCGTAAGTGATGTCGGCTGCATAGGCCGCCTGCTTGTCGGCATGGGGCATCTGCGACCGATTGACCCCGGTGGTCAGCCCGAGAAAGCCGTACAGTCGCCCCATCCATTCGGCGTCGCGGCTGGCGAGGTAATCGTTCACCGTCACCACGTGCACGCCCTTGCCGGGCAGCGCATTCAGGTAGGCGGGCAGCGTCGCCATCAGCGTCTTGCCCTCGCCGGTGCGCATCTCGGCAATCTTGCCGTCGTGCAGCACCATGCCGCCGACCATCTGTACGTCGAAGTGACGCATGCCGAGCACCCGGCGCGAGGCTTCGCGCACCACGGCGAAGGCCTCGGGCAGCAGCTTGTCGAGCGTCTCGCCGTTTTCCAGGCGCGACTTGAACTCGGCGGTCTTGCCGGACAGCTCGGCGTCGGACAATTTTTCCATCGCCGGCTCCAGCGCGTTGATCGCTTTCACCTTTTGCAGGTATTGTTTGACCAGCCGGTCATTGCGGCTGCCGAAGACTTTTTTGAACAGGGATTGCAGCATGAGGAATCCGAAATGTCCGCAGGACGCGGTAAATCGTTGAATTTTAACATAGCGTCACAGGCTTCCCGTGACGTCCTTGTGTCACGCGCATGAGCGCCTCCAGCCTCGCGGATCTGCTCGCCAGCCAGTTGCCACACGGCCTCGCCGTGCGCGCCCGCGCCCTGCTCGGCACCCAGGCCGCGCTCGACCGCGCCCTGCCCGCCGCGCTGGCCGGTCATGTGCGCGTCATGCAGCTGGAAAACACCGTCCTGAGCCTCGCCTGCGACAGCGGCGCCGGCGCCAGCCGCCTGCGCAACCAGACCGATGCGTTGATGGCCAGCCTCGGCAAGCTGGGGGTTATGGTCACCAGTGTACGCATCAGCGTCAACCCCGACCTGCTGGCACGCTACACCCACCCCGTCGAAAAGACCGGATTGCCGCCCGCCGCACTGGACGGGCTGGCGGATCTCAACGCCGGCATCGAGGACGGCCCGCTGAAGGAGGCGCTTGAGCGGCTGCTGCGTCATCACGCGCCGCGCCGGTAGGCCAACCCTGCAGCCCGTGCCCGTGCCGCCCGCGCGGATCTTCCTCCTCAGCCACATGCGCGCCTACACGAGCCTCGTGGGGCACCTGCTCGGCTCGCACCCCGAGATCGACGGGTATTACGAAATGCACCAGAGCTATGCATCCGTCGAAGATCTGGCGAGACAAGCGCAACACTACGCTGAGCAGCACAGTCCGAAGCCGGGCGGCCGCTATCTGTTCGACAAGCTGCTGCACAACGATTACACCCTGGCGCTGGAGCAACTCGACCCCGACAGGACGGTCGTGCTGATGGCCCTGCGGCCCCCCGAGCCCACGCTGAAGAGCATCGTCAGCCTGTTCGCACGCAAGCCGGGCTACGACCCTTATGCCGACCCGACCGGTGCCGCGACCTACTACATCGAGCGCCTGCACGCGCTGGCCGCGTTCGGCCAGCAGTATCCCCGGCGGTTCTACTATTTCGACGCGGCGCTGATCCGCACCGACACCGCGCGCGCCCTGGCCGCGCTCGGTGCGTGGCTGCAACTGGGCTCACCCCTGACGGAACACTACCAGTCGTTTGCGCGCACCGGCCTCGCGGGCGCCGGGGATTCCTCGCCCGCCATCGCGAGCGGGCGCGTCATCCGCGCGGAAACCCCCTATTCCGGCATCGTGCTCGACGTGAAATCCCTGCAGCAGGCACAGTCGGCTTACCTGGACTGCCGCCGGCAGCTCGTCGAACACGCCAGAGAATCGCTTACCGCGTGACCAGCCGGTCCCAGGCCGCCCGTTCGGCGCGGTAGTGGGTCAGCGCATCGACGATCTGCTGCCTGCGCTGCTCGCGGTGCTCGGCCGACTGGATCTGCTGCCAGGCGGGGGCCGCGTCGCCGAAGTTCGCTTGCATGTTGCGCAGGAACTGCGCCAGCTGCCGCAGGGCCGGGGAACCGCGCCAGGCGGGCGGTGCATCGGCAAGCCAGCCTTCGAGTTCGGCCAGCCGCGCGATCACCGCCTGATGCTTCGCCGCGTACATCTCCAGGAGGTCGGCCTCCACCTGCAGGACCACCTCTTTCAGCTGAACGCCGTCGTCGAGCTGCGCAAGCTCGTGGTGCTTCAGCCATGCCACCACGGAAAACAGCATCACATCGCCGAAGAACTGGCGCTCGAATTCGTCCGCGATGTCGATGGCGGCGTCCTCGCGATGCTCCACGCCGGGGCGGAATTCGTCCTGCACGTCGTCCGCGGCGGTGCGGCGGTGCAGCATCGGCAGGTTGGCCGAGGCAAAGCGGTCTCCGATCTCGGCCTGGATCAGGCGCCCCGCGGTGGGACCGGACATGCGCAGACGCAGGTGGCCGAACGGGATGATGTACCTGAGGCCGTCGAAGTCGACGATGGTGTTGCCGGGGTAGATGGTGCGCGCGGGCGCCAAGTCCATGAACGAGCCGGTATAGCGGAACACGGTCCTGCGCGTCAGGTGCTCGCCGAGGAAGAAGGCGTGCAGGCGCCCGGCGAAGCCGGCGAGGCAGGCGGTGTGATCGTGTGCGCCTTCGAGCGGGCAGCGGTAGTCGAAATGCTGCTCACCTGGATCGAGCCCGAACAGCTTCGCCATGTCGTGATACGCCGCGTCGCCGGGCAGCGGCGCCTCCTGCGGGTGAAAGCTGCACGCCGCGTGCGGGTCACAGGCCGCGATGCGTTGCAGGAACGCCACCACGTCGTCGAGGAAATTCGCCGCCATCACCGCCGGCGACACCGGTGGATCGCCGACCAGCTTGCCGGTCAGCATGCGGATGTCGGTGCTGCGGAAAATGCGGTCGATGGTATGGAAGTAGTTGAGCGCCGGGACGAACACCTCGCCCGCGGCCGTCTGCCGGTTGACCAGGAAGGACTGGTCGCTGTCCACCAGGTAATACAGCGTACGGTCCCGGTCCCGCGTGAGTTGCAGCATTTTCAGATAGCAGAGGTTGCGGTTCGCCGCCTGGCCCTTCTGATAAAAGCGCTCCGCCGGCTGCGTGGTCAGCAGCCGGCCCAACTGCCG
>JAABQU010000004.1 GCA_011391285.1 Thiobacillus sp. | reverse complement strand
CCCGCGATCCCCATGGCGAACAGGACCGCGCCAGCGCAGGCGAACAACAGCCCGCTGCTCACGCGTCATCTCCCGGATCGCGCGAGAGGAAGAGGAACAGCCCGGCAAGGATCAGGCCGAGCGAGATCGTCAGGCCCGCTTCGATGAGCAGGATCAGCCTTCCCGCCAGCGCTGGCGGATATTGCAGCAAGGCGCCCTGAGACAGAAGACTGGCCGCGACGGCGAGAAAAATCAGGAAGCCAGCCGTCAGGCCCCACCGCAGCCTGAGCGTCGGCACCCGCCAACTCGGCAGTAGCCCGGTCAGGTGCAGCAGTACGGCAGCGGCGGCGAGCACGGCGCCGGCCTGGAAGGCGCCGCCCGGACGGAAGGCGCCGGCCCAGAGCAGATAGATGGCGACGACGATCATCAAGGGCGCGGTCAGTCGCGCCAGGATCTGGAGGACCGGATTGACGGCGCGTGGCCGATCGCTTGCGGTATCAATGCCGCTGGCGAGGATGACGATCAGGGCCAGCAGCAGCAAGGCGATTTCGAGCAGCGTGTCGTAGCCGCGAAAGTTGAGCAGCACGGCGGTCACCGGATGCTCGACGCCGCTGGCCGTCAAGTTGGCAGCCACGGCGACACGCAGATCGACGCCATCCGCCAGGGGCTCCAGAATCCCGCCGATGAGCAGGACGGCGAAAGCCATGGCCAGCGCACCCACCACGAAGCGCTTCATCGTTTCCTCCGCTTCAATGCGCCATAGGCATCGAGCAGCAGCGCACCGGTCAGCCCCGCGCCGATGGCTGCCTCGGCCAGTCCGATGTCCGGCGCGGCCAGCCGCGCCCAGGCCAGTGCCATGAGCAGGCCGAAGGCGATGAACAGCACAATGGCGCGATCGAGCCGGTCAACGGACAGGCAGCGCCCGCCGCTCCACAGCAGCGCCGCCGCCAGCAACAGGTCGAATACGAGACTCATGGCGCATCCTTGCGCCACGGTTTGACGCCGAGGCTGTCGGCGCGACGCGCGATGGCATAACTGACGCCCGCGCTGCCCGCCAGCACCAGCGGCCAGATGAGCAGCAGTTTCAGGCCGGCGGCGATGCTCTGCGCTTGCAGGGCCAGGCCGAGCAGCACGAAGCCCAGGCCGAGGTTGTCGGCCTTGGCCAGCGCATGCAGGCGGCTGTAGACATCCGGGAAACGCAGCAGGCCCAGGGTTCCGGCGGCGTAGAAGAAGGCACCGACGATCAGCAGGACACCGCTGATCCAGGGCAGGACCAGTTCAATCATGGCCATCCCCCTGCCAGGCGCGCTTGGCGAAGGCGATGCCACCGATGGCCGCCAGCAGCGCCAGTACCAGCGCGACATCGACCAGCGCGGGCATGCCCATCGCTTGCGCCAGCAACACGAGGATGCCCGTGCCGGTCGAACCGAACAGCAGCGCCATCAGCATGCGGTCGGCCGCCGTCGGCCCACGCGCCGCCGCCAGCAAGGCAAGCACCAGATTGCCGAGCAGGAACAGCGCGACGGCGAAATCGAGAGCATTCATGCCTCAACTCCGAACAGGGCGGCGACGCACCGCTCCAGCGCCCGCGCTTCGGCGACAACAGGCAAGTCCTGGTGCAGCGTGTGCAGGCGCAGCCGGTTGTCGGCCAGTTCGACCCCCACCGTGCCCGGCATCAGGCCGAGCACGGCAGTCAGCAGGATTTGCGGCGCCCCGGCGGGCACATTCAACGGCAATTCAAGGAATGCCGGTTGCAACGCCTTGCGCCCGCGCAGGGCGATAAGCGCGACTTGCCAACCGCCGCGCACGGAGTTGACGAGGAAAAATGCCAGAAACCCCGGCAGTGCGGCGAGCCGTATGCCATGCGCAGCCGGTGTCCATAGCGCGATGCTCGCCCAGGTCGCGGCGGCGACGGCGACGGCGCCAAGTAGCCAGCCGTCGACGCGACCTTCGGCCAATATCCACCACAGGGAAGCGAACAACAGGCCACGCAGAAGAAGCCGGGAATTCATGGCGCCGTCCCGTCAGCGCCGACTTTTATCCCGATGTTCGCGTCATGGCCACGGTGTCCCGTCGGCATGCTTGCCGCCTTCGCCACCTGATCGAGTGCGCGACGCAGACTGCTGGCGGCGCGAAGCTGCGCATCCATGGTGGTCACTGGCAGATGCTCCTGCGCGCCGGCCTCCAGCAGGCGCGCCTTGAGGTTCTGATAGCTGGCTTCCATGGTCTCCCGGGCCATTGCGATACGCGTCGTTTCCGTGCTCTCGGCAATGTCGCCGCAAAGGTCGAGCAGCGCCAAAGCCGCGTGCCGGAATTCCTCGGCTTCACGAAGTGGCACTTCGCCCTCCCCACGTGCTGCGGCGGCTTCCGCAGCCAACTCCGCCGCTGCCTCGTAATAGCGCGCCAGCCTGAGGATTTCCGGCAGGCGCCGTGCGCTATCGGACGGCATGCCGGTACGATTGAGTTGCACGATGAAGTCGGCGATGGCCTGATTGAGACGCGCCACGATGGCTTTTTCGCGGACCATGCTGAGGCCGCTCGATTCGGCGGCAGCAGCGCGCACCGTTGCCACCGCGATGCCACCCATGTGCCCCACCTCGCGCTCCAGCGCATCGAGCGCCAGTGCCGGTACCGCCAGAACGGTTTTGTCGAGATGACGCGGCCGGCCTTCGTCTTCTTCGGCACTCTTGAAGCGGGCCTCGAGATACTGCGTCATGTGCGCCGCGACCGGCCAGATCAGGATCACGCCGAGAACATTGAACACGGTATGGAATAGCGCCAGCTGCGCGGCTGGCGCCGAGTCGAGCCCCAGCCATTCGCGCAGTACCGTCAGAAAACCGATCAGCCAGGGCAACAGCAGCAGGGCGACAATGCCGGTCAGCAGGTTGAACAAAATGTGGGCCGCAGCTGCGCGCTTGGCATTGGGCGTGGCGCCCAGCGCGGCAATCAGTGCCGTGACAGTGGTGCCGATGTTTGCGCCGATCACCACGGCTGCCGCCCCCTGCACGGTCAGCAAGCCGCCCTGGGCGGCGGTCAGGGCGATGGCAAGTGCCGCGCTGGAGCTTTGCATCAATACCGTGAGCAGGATGCCGATACCCACCTGCAACAGGATGTCTCTTGCGCTGTCCCCCTCAGGCAACCTGAAGTCTGCCGACAGGCCGGAAAAAGTTTCCTTCAGCATGTCGATGCCAAGAAACAGCACGCCGAAGCCGGCCAGCGCCATGCCGGCGGCGCCACGCCGACTCCCTTCGCCGGTCAGGCGCAGCAGCATGCCGACGCCTATCAGCGGTAGAGCCAGCGCCTCGATCTTGAACTTGAGGCCGACCAGCGCCACCAGCCAGCCGGTCATGGTGGTGCCGACATTGGCGCCGAACAGCACCCAAACGGCTTGCGAGAGATTGAGCAGGCCTGCGTTGACGAAGCCGATGGCCGCGACCGTCACCGCGCTTGACGATTGCACCAGGGCCGTGACCAGAATGCCCGAGGCCAGCCCGCGCGCACGGGTCCTGGTCGAATGCGCGAGGATACGTTCCAGGGCGGGGCCGGCGGCCAGCCGCAAGCCGTCGGTCATCAGCCCCATGCCGAGCAGAAAAAGGCCGACACCGCCGGCCAGGCCGCCGATCAATGCAAACGTGTTCATACTCGCCATTTTTGCATGACACCCGCCACAGTATGCCGTTCCGCCAGCGCCGACTTCCTATGGCGCCGGCCGACGGCGCCAGAACAGCTTCTCGATTTCGATGGCGGCAAACACCAGCATCCCCGCCGCCACGACGCGCAGCCAGGTTTCAGCATCGAGGTGATCGGTGCCAAACAACCCTTGTTTAAACGGCAGGTGCGTCATTGCCAGTTGCAGCACCACCAGCGCCGCGACCGCCTTCAGCGCGATGGTGTTACCCAACAATCCCTCCTTCGACAGCACGGACCTGGTCATGTGGCGGCAGTCAGTCGGCGGCACCCGCCAGGTCGGCGCGCATGGCGGCCATGGCCTGGCGCAGCGGCGCATCGGTCGCCCACTTCTTGCCCCGCGTTCAGTTGCAGCTTGGCCGGCGTCGCCTCGTGCTGGTGGTCGTGCGATTCGGCGGCGGCGACGGGGAGGGCTGGAGGCATGGCTGAGTTTGCCGGCAGACTGAAATGTCGGCGCTGGCGGGACGGTGACAAACGCCCTTCACCGAACGCTCGGCTCCCGGCATCATGAAGGTCGGCAATCCGAAGTGGAACCGCCATCCGCCAGCGCGCTGTACGATTCACTCCGGCCTGGCAGCAGAGCGGCTTTATTTGGAGCGGGAGTGCATCAATCGCCGTCATTCCCCCGCTTCCGCTCCCTCCCCCCCTTGCCTTCACTCCTGGACTTGCCAAAATCGCCACGAATGTCATGCTCGTCCGCATTGCGATGGCATTCGACGCAGTTGTCGAAATCACGGATGCCTTCCTCGATGTGCTCACGACGGATTTTCTCGGGTGAGTGTTCGTGGCAGCCATAGCAGGTGTAGCGGCTGTAGTCGTTGCGGACGTGGCAGGTCACGCACTTCACGTTGTGGTCACGGTCCAGCTCGAAATACTTCGCATGATCGAAGGTCGCGGGCGTCCATTTGTCCTGGCCATGGCACTGGCCACAGTTGCCGGTTATCTGTTCATGCAGGCTGTCCTTGGGTGACTTGTGGCAACCGTGGCACTCATCACGTGTCGCTTTCTCCAGCAAGCGATGATTGAATTGCCCCGCCGGGCGGAAGCGCTTCACCCCGGAATGATCACTGTGACAAGCAACGCAATCCTGACTGACCAGCTTTTGATGGAATGGCGTCGAGGTGAGCGGTTTCAAGACCGGCAAGCCGGCGGTCGTGAGCCTGCCGATGTCCTTCGGCTTGTGGCAGGTCACACAGCGCTCCGACTCGACCCCCTGGAATGCCACATGACAGGCAAAGCAATCCGTTTCCAGCTTGCCATGACCGGGAATCAGTTTGCCGGGGCCGACCATCAGATGCGGATAGGCGAAGGCCAGGATCGCCAACACGATCAGGTTGGCGGCAAGAATCCACTTGACGGTGCGGCTCATACCCATCCCCAGAACAGGAAGATGCTGACGATATGGCCCAGCGCCAGGACGGCAAAGACGATGAAGATCGGGATATGAACCTTGCGCCATTTCGCCATGGCATCCAGCGTGACCGCATCCCAGAACACCGCCCGTTCGACGTCGTCTTTCGACATGCCCCGTAGCTGATAGTGGTCCCGCTGCCCGATGACGTGCTCGCGCGCGCGCCCAAGGAGCATTTTGCCCACCATGCCGCTGATGACATTCACCCCCATCGCCACGGTGGCCAGCCAGGGCAGGATGGCATTGAAATGAATGCCGGCATGCAGCAGCACCATCCATGACCCGAGCCAGGTGCCGACTTCATGCATGCTCAACCATGACTTGATATTCCCGGACGAGATCATCTTTCGCTTGCGTAGCGAATAGAACAACGAGCCGATGATCAGCAGCGTGCCGGGAATGCCGAGGTAGCGCCCCACCCAGATCAGATTGAAACGGTGCAGCAGGTAATCACCGACGAGGGTCGCCACACCAAGCAGACCGACGAGCAGCGTGAATGGAAGGATGTGCTGGCGCCAGAGATTGCTCGTCATTCAGGCCTCCAGGGTCACGCTGGTTTTGGGCGTGCAGCTGCATAGCAGGCAGCTGCCCGGCTCGGGATCGAAGTCCGGCGCCTGCCCGTAAGTGACTTCCCCCGCCTTGATCGTGGTCTGGCAGGCGCCGCAACTTCCTGCCCGGCACCCCGAGTCCACCCTGATCCCGCTGGCCTCGGCAAACTCAAGCAGGCTTCCCCGGCCCGGTTGCCAGGGAAGCTGTTTGCCGGACCTGGCGAAAGTCACCAGGATGTCGCTTGAAGGCGTCGGGGCAATTTCATGGTCCCCAGTAGCCGGAGAACGCTTGATCGATGCCGGGCCAAAGGCTTCGTAGTGGATGCGGGCCTCGGGCACGCCCCACGCGTCCAGGGCGGTGACCAGGCCTTCCATCATCGGCGTCGGCCCGCAGACATAGAAGTGGTAGGGCTTGAGGGGGAGTTCGGCGCGCAACAGAGCGACATCGACGCGCCCTGGATGCTCATAGTCACGGTGATGCCGATCTTCAGGCAGGGGATTGCTGAAACAGCGGCGCAGATGGAAGTTCGGAAACGCCGCGGCAAGTGCCTCGAGGTGGGAGCGTTCGATCAGTTCGCTGCTGTTGCGTACCCCATAGTAAAGCCAGATTTCCCGTCCGGGCTGTTCCTTGACGCACCAGTTCAACATGGACAAAACGGGGGTAATGCCGATGCCGCCGCCGATCAGCACGGCCGGTGCATCACTGCGGTCGATGTGGAAATGACCGCCGGGTGCTCTTACTTGCAGCCGGTCGCCGACCTTCACGTGGTCATGAAAATGGTTCGATGAGCGGCCCGGCGGAAAAGTGCTCCCGGCCAGTGCCGGTACGCGCTTGATCGAAACGCGATAGACGCCCGAATGTGGCGCATCCGAAAGGGAATAACAGCGGGTGATCTGTTCCGTCCTGCCGTCCGGTGTCGGCACATCGAGACGGAAGGTGAGGAACTGGCCGGGCTGGAACGCAGGAAGCGGCAAGCCATCCTCTGGCACCAGGTAGAACGAGCAGATCGACCGGGTACCGTCTGCGACTTCCTTGCGCTCGACACGAAAGCTCCTGAAGCCGGTCCATGACGCCACGGAGGCCCGTTCGGCCAATGACGACGAACGGAACTCGCGAAAGGCGCCAGCATCTTCAGGAACCTGCAAGCCGGTGCGCAGTACCTGATACTCGGACCAATGTCGCCAGAAACTGACCCCGAGCCACAAGGCGAGTTGCAGCGCGATCCCCAACACAATCCAGAGCAGCAGGGAGGCAGAGGTCATTTACGGCGGCACCTTACCTTAATGTGGCAGTTTTGCACATCGACGCCAGGCGGTGGTTAGCCGAAGACCTGGCGCATTCTCCCGACGAGCGTCTCAACGATCATCGTCTTCGCGCTTCCTCGAGCGTCGATCGTCCTTTGGCATCGGCTTGTCGCCCCAGGCGGCGCGGTAAGCCTCGGCTGAAGTAAAACGACATTTCTTGTTTGCGCCAACCTTGCCCAGGAGAACCGTGTCCGGCTTGGTGAGTACACCGGTCTGCGCCTTGATCTGCGCCCTGATCGTCTCGCAGGATTCCGTTTGAGGTTCCGTCGGCGTGGCAGCTTGTGCTGCGCCAAGGCACAGGACAAAGAGAGGAACGATGACAAGTTTCATGTGAGCCCCTTTCGAACGTAGTTGATATGCGTTCACTATGGGGCGCGAACATTAAGCCTGACTTAACGCTCCATCGCGCCCGGAAAAGGCCTCATAGCGGTGAATGTCCGTTCCTGGCTTCAATCACCAATTCGCCATGCATCGCACAGGCCATTCACGGCCTCGCGCTCGCCGCGAATGCGCAAGAACGCGCCTTCACCGTCGGCACGCTCCTCCAGCACCTCGCAGTTCGCGAAGATTTCGGAGCGCACCTGCTGTGCCGACCAGGGCAGGAAAAGCTCGGCCTCGACGAGGCCCTGCTGGAAAAACCCGACTATCGCTTCGCGCAGCAACGTTATGTCGCCAGCGCGACGCGCGCTCATCACGATGCAATCCGGGTACTGGGCGCGCAGGGCCGCTTCGCGTTCGGCTTGCGCCGCCGCGTCGCCGACATGGTCGATCTTGTTGAAGACGCGAATGCGCGGCACGTCTTGCGCACCGATCTCGCCAAGCACTTCGTCGGTGACCTCGAGCTGCCGTTCGAACCCGGGATCGCTCGCGTCGATGACGTGGAGCAGCAGCGACGCATCAAGCGCCTCCTCGAGCGTTGACTTGAACGAGGCGACGAGGCCGTGCGGCAGGTTCTTGATGAAGCCGACCGTGTCGCTGACGAGTACGCGCGGCCGGCTCTCGGGCTGGAGGGTGCGTACGGTGGTGTCGAGCGTAGCGAAGAGTTTGTTTTCGACCAGGACATCGCTGCCGGTGAGTGCGCGCATCAAGGTGGACTTGCCGGCGTTGGTATAGCCCACCAG
>JAABQU010000003.1 GCA_011391285.1 Thiobacillus sp. | reverse complement strand
GAGCGAATTCGGCTTCCTCTCCATGCTGGTGATGATGGACCTGGAGATGACGCTGGAATCGCGCAATGACAAACGGCGGATGCGTGACGTGCTGGATCACCTGCCCGTGGCGATCTGTCTGAAGGATCTGCGCGGGCGCTTCCAGTTGATCAACCGCGGATTCGAAACGCTGTTCCATGTCGACGACGATGCCATTCTGGGCAAGACCGCTTTCGAGACGCTCCCCCAGGAGCAGGCGCGGCGCTTCCGCATCGATGAAAAACAGGCGGTCGAAACAGGCGAGGACGTCGAACGCGAGCACGTTCTGGACGGGAACGGCGCGCCGCGCATCTATGAAACCCACCAGTTTCCGCTGCTGCGCCAGGACGGCACTCCCTACGCCGTGTGCGGCGTGTATATCGACATCACCGACACCCGGCAGAAGGATGAAGCGCTGCACAAGTTCCGCCGGCAAATCTGGCACACCGACCGCGTGGCGAGCACGGGCGCCATCTCTGCCTCGCTCGCCCACGAAATCTGCCAGCCGCTGGCCGCAATCCTCAACAATGCCCAGGCAGGCCTGCGCTTCCTCGATCATGATCAGGTCGACCTCAAGGAAATACGCGAGATTTTTCAGGATGTCGTGCGGGATGACAAACGCGCCGGGACCATTATCAACGGCTTGCGCGCCATGTTGCAGCAGCAGGAAACCCCCTATGCCGACGTCGATCTGGGCCAGTGCATCGAAGAGGTTCTCGAACTGCTGCACAGCGAGGTGATCCGGCACGGCGTGGAGGTCGAGCGCAGGCTGGAAACGAATCTGACCGTGCGGGCCAACAAGACGCAAATCCAGCAGGTGATCCTCAACCTGACGATCAACGCCCTGGACGCTATGGAGGAACAACCGGCAGGCGAACGCAGGCTGCGAATCGAGGCGACACGCACCGACGGCAAGGCCGCAGTATCGATCTGGGACACCGGCGTCGGCATTGCAGAAGACATGCTGGACCGGATATTCGAAGGTTTCTACACGACCAAGCCACAGGGCCTGGGGGTGGGCCTGGAAGTGTGCCGCTCGATCATGGAATCGCACCACGGCTCCATCCGGGCCGAAGCCAACCCGGACCGTGGCGCCACGTTCCACTTCACCCTGCCGCTTGCCGGGGACGTCGCCGCACAGGACGGGGCGGCCAGCGCGTGAGCGTCAGGGCCGCGATGGCTCATGCGTCATTACGGTCTGGCGTCTTCCTGTACCACCCATGAGATCGCATCCAGCAAGGCCTGGTCGTCCACGGGCTTGCGCAGAAAAAACCGCACGCCCAGGTCGCGGGCCAGCTGACGCGTGTCGTCGTCGTCGCGCGCCGAGATTGCGATCACCGGCAGAAAAATGCCTCTTTCCCTGAGCCGCGCGCTCAGTTCCAGTCCGTTCATGCGCGGCATCGTGATATCCATGAGGATGCAGGCATGGTCTTCGTTGTGCACTTCCGCCAGAAAGTCTTCCGGGCTGCCGTAGGCATGGCTCTGGATGCCGGCCGAACGCATCAGACGCGACAAGCCCTTGCGTACCGAGTCGTCGTCGTCAACGATGCTTACATGCAGTGTCTGGGCTCTGAGTGGCACTACCGGCGCTCCGCTCGTGTGTAGGGAAGCCTGAAGTTAGGCGCTTGCTCCGCGCGGGACAATTAGACTTTGGTCTCATTCCCCCGCCCACTCACGCCGTCGCCGCCCCAACCGCATGTCCCGGCGCGAAACACGCCTGACACGCCAGATGGGGATCGATGCCAATAAGACCAAAGTCCAATTCCCCCTCCCCGGCTTCTGGCTTACCTTGGCATTGAATCGAGTGCGCCTTGGCCGTGCCATGCGTTCCTCATGAAATAACCGATCAAGGAAACGGAAGTCATGGCAAACGACAATCAGGCCGCGGGCGGCCCCTACAACATCGTGTTCATCCTGACGGACCAGGAACGCCATTTCCGCCCGGATGAACTCCCCAGCGACTACCGCCTGCCGGCCCACGAGCGGCTGGCGAAGAGCGGCGTCGTGTTCGAAAACCACCGCATCAACTCCTGCGTGTGCACGTCCTCGCGCTCGGTGATTTATACCGGTCTTCACATCCAGCAGACCCGGATGTTCGACAACACGAACTTCCCCTGGATGCAGAGCATGTCGACCGACCTCAAGACGCTCGGACACCTGCTGCGCGAAGCCGGCTACTACACCGCCTACAAGGGCAAGTGGCACCTCACGCGGGAATTCGAGACCGACAACACGCTCGCCGCGCCGACCAAGCTCTTCACCAAGGAGATGGAGGCCTACGGCTTTTCCGATTACCTCGGGGTCGGCGACATCATCGCCCACACGCAGGGCGGCTACCTGCACGACGGCATGATCGCCGCCGCCGCGGCAAGCTGGCTGCGCGGCAAGGCCGCGGAACTTGCCGCGCAGCAAAAACCGTGGTTCCTCGCGGTGAATCTGGTCAACCCGCACGACGTGATGTTCTACGACACGGACGAGCCGGGGCAGCCCGTGCAGAGCAAAAACGCCCTGACCCACCTCGCCGGCGACCCGGACCACGAGATGTACCGCACGCAGTGGGAGTTCGAGCTTCCGGCCAGCTTCTCCCAGGCGGTCGACGCGCCCGGCCGCCCCGCCGCGCACACCGACTTCAGCATCGCGGACAGCGTGATGACCGGCCCCACCCCGGTGAACGAGACATGGCGCTGGCGCAAGCGGCACAACTTCTATCTCAACGCGCTGCGCGACGTCGACCGCCACATCATGACGGTGCTCGACGAACTGGAGGACCGCGGCCTCGCCTCCAACACCATCGTCATCCTGACCTCGGACCACGGCGAACTCGACGGCGCGCACCAGATGACCGGCAAGGGCACCACCTCCTACCGCGAGCAGAACAACGTGCCACTGATCGTGTCGCACCCGGCCTACGCGGGCGGCAAGCGCTGCAAGGCCGTGACGACGCACCTGGACATCGCACCGACCCTGGTCTCCCTCACCAACGCGAGCCCGGAGAAGAAGGCGGCGATCGCCCAAGCGCTGCCGGGCAAGGACTTCTCGCCGGTGCTCGCGGCTCCTGAGCAGGCAGGCCATGACACGGTGCGCGACGGCCAGCTGTTCTGCTTCAACATGTTCGCCACGCTGGACGGCGGCTTCCTGCAAAAGGCAAGCGCTTTGCTCAACCAACCGGGCGGCGCGGCGAAGATCAAGGAAGCCGGCCTGCATCCGGACATGCGCAAGCGCGGCGCCATCCGCAGCGTGTTCGACGGCCGCTACCAGTTCACGCGCTACTTTTCACCCAAGCAGCACAACCGGCCCACCTTGATCGAAGAATTGTTCGAACTGAACGACGTCGAGCTGTTCGACCACCAGAACGACCCACACGAACTCGACAACCTCGCGCTGAATCGGGAGAAGAACGCCGATCTGCTCATGGCCATGAATGCCAAGCTGAACAAGCTGATCGACGAGGAAGTGGGCGAGGACGTCGGACAAATGCTGCCCGGCGGCGTGGATGGCGGCTGGGTGGCGACCCCTGCCGTCCACGACTTGTAACCCTGGGGAATGCCCGGTGCACACCTTCAACTCTGGCCCCCGATTGACGACACTCAAGGAAAGATCGATACCATGAAAAACCTGTTCAGACTGACCGCCCTGCTGTCCGCACTCGGCGCCGCCCTCCCGCTGCATGCCATGCCCTACGCCACCCCCGACACCTGGGGCGGCGATCTTGCGTCGCGTCCCCGGCTCACCGGCGACTGGGGCGGAGCGCGGGACGACATGGCCAGGAAAGGCGTGGTGCTCGACCTGGACCTCTACTGGATGCCGCAGACAATCATCAGCGGGGGGAAAGACGAAGAAAGCGGAGCCTGGGGCAACGCCATCGCCACGCTCAACGTGGATACGCAAAAGGCGGGCCTCTGGGCAGGCGGCTTCTTCAAGGTCCAGGCCGTCACCAGTTTCGGCGATAACATCATGCGGGATACCGGTGCCATGGTGCCCGCCAACCTCTCCTGGATGCTGCCGAGTCCCACCGAAACGGATACCGGCCTGCAGGAACTCACCTACACACAGTTCCTCAGCCAGCATTTCGGCGTGTTCCTCGGCAAGATCAACTCGATCGCGCCGACCAACGTGCTTCATGGCGACTACACCACCGGCTTTTTGAACACCTCGATCAACATGCCGCTGGCGCTCGCCATGGTGCCGCTCTCGGCCTACGGCGCGGGCGCCCTCTACCTGCCTTCGCACGACGTGACCCTGGCGGCCATGGTGCTGGACCCGAATGGCACCATCATGAACGACGATCTGGGCGACGCCTTCAATGATGGCGTGATGGCGCTCGTCAGCGCCGACCTGAAAATCAAGCCGGGCGGACTTCCCGGCCACCAGAACCTGACCTTCGCGTGGAGCAACAAGGACCGCACGTCGCTCGTCCAGGATCCGTCGAACATTGCGCGCCTGCTCCTGACCGAGCGTTTCCCGCGGCTCGGGGATCCTGGCCCGATCCTGGTCGAAATCATTGAAAAGCATGCGCCCGGTCTGCTCGTCCCGGCCGCGCCGTTGAACCAGGAAAGCGAGACCTGGGCGGCGGTCTACAGTTTCGAACAGTTTGTCTGGCAGCCCGCCGGCGACCCCAAGCGCGGCATCGGGATGTTTTTCAGTGCAGGCTTGAGTGACGGAAAAGCGAATCCGATCAAATACAGCTACTCACTGGGACTGGTTGGCAAGGGTGTGGTGCCGGGACGGCCGCGCGACGATTTCGGGATCGGCTGGGCGCGCACGGAATTCAGCGACGACTTCGTTCCCTTCCTGCGCGACACGTTTGATCTCGGACTCGACCATGAAGACGCGGTCGAGATGTACTACAACGCCTCGGTCACGCCCTGGCTAAACATCAGCCCCAGCCTGCAGATCATTTCGCCCGCGCTGAACAAGGCACTCGACCCGAGCGGCAACTTCCAGAACCTGGACACCACCTACATTGCAGGTGTGCGCGTGGGCATCCGGTTCTGAGTTCCCGCCGATCGGAACGAGCTTGCGCAAAGGACTGCGCCGCGCCCCGGCTTCCTGGTTCGAGACCGAACAGAATCAGTCGACAGGCTGCGACAACCCGATGTCGACCGTATCGCACAGGTGGACGAGTTCGGCGATGGTATGGGCTTCCATCTTTTCCATGACCCGGCCGCGGTGCGCTTTCACGGTTTTTTCCGCGATGCCCAGTTCGAAGGCGATCTGCTTGTTGAGGCGCCCCTGCAGAACCCGCTCCAGCACCTCGCGTTCACGGATGGAGAGCAGGGCAAGCCGCAACAGGATGCTGTCGCGCCCCTGCCGGGTCGTGGTCTCGGCAGCCTGGCGCCTGATGGCCTGCTCCAATGCCTGAAACAGGACACTTTCTTCCACGGGTTTGACCAGGAAATCGACAGCGCCATGCTTCATTGCATGCACGCTCATGGGGATGTCGCCCTTTCCGGTGAGAAACACCACCGGCAGAGGGATGCCGGCATCGGACAGGCGTTCCTGCAACTCGAGACCGCTCATGCCCGGCATGTTGACGTCGAGCAATACGCAGCCCGGGCCAGTGATGGGCGCACGCTCCAGGAGATCGCCCGCCGAGGCAAAGGCTTCGGCGTTCCAGCCCGCCGAACGCAGCAGGCGTGTCAAACTGCGACGCACGGCGTCGTCGTCATCCACTACGAAGATAGTCGCACCAGTCTCGCGCATTGGCTGGGCATCCTGGGCGGGTTGTGCATGCATGTAATCACCAAACGGTATGGGCGGAAGGCAGATTCAATCTAGTGCATCGCCTGAGGCATCCAGGCTGTTACAGATTGACCACGACAAAAACAATCAATCGACATTTATATCTTGAATAACGCCGGGCCGTCTACCTAAAACCAGAACTGATTGCCCCGACCACCCGCGACGAGCCGGCTCTCACGGTGCTGACGGGGTGGGTTGAGCGGCAGGCGCAGGTTCGACGGCGACCCTTTTGCCCGCCCCCAGACTCATCTTGCTTGCTACCTGCTTGTCCCTGGCAGCCTGTTTGACGGGGTCGGATACGCCGACGCGGCCGGTGTCGAGGCCCGATTGGGCAAGCGCGTCGCGCATGACCTGGCCACGCGCCGCGGCGAGTTTGAGCAGGGCGTCGTCGTCGATTTTCGTCTGCTGGGTCAGCCGCTCGAGCAACTCGGCGTGGAAGGCCGAGGCAGGGCCCTCGTCGCGTGATTTAAAGCGGCGGCCCAACCGCTCGATCAGCTCGCTGTCCAACACGCGCGTGGCGGCGCCCGCGTCCTTGTCCCGGTAGCTGGCGCGCAGTTGCTTGTAGTCTTCCTTGCCGGCGCGCTCGGCGTAGCGGTCTTCGAGCCAGGTCTGAATTTTGTAATGGTTGACATCCACCGGGCCGGGCGCTTCGCCCGGAGCCAGCTTGATGCCGGCCACGGCAAGCGCTTCGTGGCGCATGGCCCGTTCCTGCAGGGCGCGCCGGTCGGCCTCGGGGTCGTAGCCGGGCTCCAGCGTCAGGGCCAGCGCGGGCCGCTTGGCCAGGGCCTCGGCGAGGATCTTGAGCCTCTCCTGCTCGGGCGGCAGCAGCGCGCTGCTGCCGGGATCGAAGTCGATGGACTCGAGCTTTTCCGAGCTGACGCCGAGCAGTTTGCCCAGCGCGCGGAACGGCGCCGTCACCAGCTTGGTCAGCACATTGACGATCGCTTTCCAGATGATCCTGCCGTAGCTGAACTGGGGGTCGTCGAGGTTGCCGGACACCGGCAGGTCGAGGTCGATGATGCCGTTGCTGTCTTCCAGCAGGGCGATGGCCAGATCGAGCGGCAGGTTCTTCGCGCTCGGGCTTTCGACCCGCTCGCCCAGCTTCAGTTTGTTGATGACAAACTTGTTTTCGCCTGCCAGCTGGCGCGCCTTGACCTTGTATTCGAGGTCGACCGACAGCGTGCCGGATTCGATGCGGCGGCCGGCGAACTTGCCTGAGTACGGCGTCAGGCCGGCCATTTGCAGATTGCGGAACGTGAGCGTGATGTCGGTGAATTCGGTCGCCTTGAACGGCTGCACGGTACCGCGAATCCGCGCCGAGCCGTACGCATCCACCTTGCCGTCCAGCTCCAACTGCGCGACAGCGTCGGGGTCGGTGGACACCCCGTTGATTACGCCGGACAGGGCATGTATCAGCGCGCCGAATTTGGGCGTCAGTGACAGGTCGGCAAAGTCCAGCTTGCCGTTGTCGATACGCACCTGTTCGATTTCAAGTGGAAAAGCAGGCGGCGTGGCGTCCGCCCGGGCGGGGCCGCGGGCCCTTGCTGCAGGCGGCGCGCTGGCAGCTTTGTCCGGACCTTTTTCGGCGGTCGCTGCCTGCTTTGCGTGTACGGCAGCCGACGCGGGAACGGTGCCGGCCGGCGGGTTCCGCATCAGCTTCTGGATATTGGGCCGGCCGTCTTCGTGGATGAGAATTTTCGCGAAAGGCGCGGTCGCGCGCAGCATGTCCATATGCACCCGATTGGGGGCCAGCCCCACTTTCAGGTCACGGCTCGCCAGACGCTCCCAGCCGAGGAAGGACGCGCCGCTTTCTTCTTCGGTAATGTCGAGCGTGTCCACGCTGAAGCCGCCGTCGAAAGCGAGCGACAGGGGTTGGTCGCTGCGGGACGCCAGCTTGAGCGTGCCGGATGCGCCCGCTGTGCCGCGGTTGAGATTCAGCCGGACGATCGAGTTGAGGTAAGGCGCAAACGGTTTGAGCGACACGCCGGCGAGCTTGAGTGCCATCGAACCTTGCAAGGGTGTGGGCGCCAGGGTGCCGCTGGCAACGAACCGCCCGCCCTGCCTGATCAAAAATCCGGCCTCGAGCGGCACCGGGCGCGTCAGATCCAGATTGAGGTCGCCTGCCTTGACGAAGCCGTCGACCAGGTCGAGCGTGACCGGCCGGAGGGGGGTCTGGTCGCTGAAGCCGACATTGACAGCCTCCAGCGCAAAGCGCGCCAGCGTGATTTGCAGCGGCTGCGCAGCCGGCGTTTTCGATTCAGGCGCGGCCACGGCGGCAGCGGAACCAGGCAC
>JAABQU010000002.1 GCA_011391285.1 Thiobacillus sp. | reverse complement strand
ACCTGGCCGCCGCGCTTCAGTTCGCGCAGCACCGCCTCGCGGATCAGCCCGGTGGAAAACGACTGGACGAAGGTCTTCACCGCCAGCCGCTTCTGCGGGGCCGTCGCAATCACCGAGAAATCGCGGATGCCCTCGAGCGACATCGCCAGCGTGCGCGGAATCGGCGTCGCGGTCAGGGTCAGCACGTCGACCTCGGCGCGCAGCGCCTTCAGCTGTTCCTTCTGCCGCACGCCGAAGCGGTGCTCCTCGTCGAGGATCGCCAGTCCCAGGCGGGCGAATTTCACATCCTTCTGGATCAGCCGGTGGGTGCCGATGACGATATCGAGCTTGCCGTCCGCGAGCGCCTGCAGCGCCTCGGCCTGCTCCTTGGCGGTGCGAAAGCGCGACAGTTCGGCGAGTTTGATCGGCCAGGCCGAGAAGCGGTCGGAGAAGTTGTTGAAATGCTGCTCGGCAAGCAGAGTGGTCGGCACCAGCACCGCCACCTGGTAGCCGCCCATCACCGCCATGAAGGCGGCGCGCAGGGCGACCTCGGTCTTGCCGAAGCCGACGTCGCCACACACCAGCCTGTCCATCGGCTTGCCCAATTGCATGTCGCCCATCACGGCGGCGATCGCGGCCGCCTGGTCGGGGGTTTCCTCGTAGCCGAAACCTTCGGCGAAGGCTTCATAGTCGTGCAGCGAAAACTTGAACGCGTGGCCCTCGCGCGCGGCTCGCAGCGCGTACAGGTTCAGCAGTTCGGCGGCGGTGTCGCGCGCCGCCTGCATGGCGCGCCGGCGCGCCTTTTCCCAATGGTCGGTGCCTAATTTATGTAACGGCGCCGCACCTTCGCCGGCGCCGCTGTAGCGCGAGATCAGGTGCAGGTTGGCGACCGGCACGTAGAGCTTGTCGCCCTTGGCGTATTCGAGTTGCAGGAACTCGGTGTCGCCGTCGCCGAGGTCCATGTTGATGAGGCCGAGGTACTGGCCAACGCCGTATTGCGCATGCACAACCGGGTCGCCCGGCTTGAGCTCTGACAGGTCGCGCAGCAGGTTGTCGATCTGCGTCGCGCGGGCCTCGCGCGCGCGACGGGTCTTCGGCGGGATCGCGTAAAGCTCGGTCTCGGTGATGACGGCGATTTTCCCGTCGGCCGTGACGAAGCCTTCGGCCAGCGGGCCGTGGGTAAGCAGAATGCGCTCGGAGCGCTGCAGGCTGTCGGCCCAGCTGTCGCAAAGGATCGCGTCGAGGCCATGCTCGGCGAGGTATTCGTGCAGGGTTTCGCGCCGCCCAGCCGACGGCGCGACGATCAGAGTTTTTCCCCGGAAGCCGTCGATGAATCGCTGCAGCTTGGCGACCGGGTGCGCTTCGCGGCGGTCGACCGAAATCGGCGGAACGTGCTGGGCGAGGCCATTGCCTGCCTGTTCCACGTCGAGCCGTTCGTAGGCCTTGGCCAGGCTGAAGAAGGCATCGGTCGGCAGAAACAGCTCGGCGGGCGGCAGCAGCGGCCGGTCCTTGTCGCCCGACATCAGGCGGAAACGGCCTTGCGCATCGGTCCAGAACGCCTGCCCGGCCAGGTCGAGCGCGCCGTGGGCGACGATGCGGGTGGGTTTGGGCAGATAGTCGAACAGCGTCGCCGTCTCATCGAAAAACAGCGGCAGGTAGTACTCGATGCCGGCGGGCGCGAGACCGTTGCTGACGTCCTTGTACAGTTTGGACTTTGACGGGTCGCCCTCGAAACGCTCGCGGAAATTCTGCCGGAAGCGCGTGATGCCGGTCTCGTCGAGCGGGAACTCGCGCGCCGGCAGCGTCCGCACCTCGTTCACCGGATAGATGCTGCGCTGGGTATCGACATCGAACGCGCGCAGCGTCTCGATCTCGTTGTCGAACAGGTCGATGCGGTAGGGCAGGGCGCTGCCCATGGGGAAGAGGTCGATCAGCCCGCCGCGCACCGAGAATTCGCCCGGCGCAAACACCTGATTCACGTGCGTGTAGCCGCCCAGCGCCATCTGCGCGCGAAAGGCCGCTTCGTCGAGGGTGTCCTTCTGCTTGAGGAAGAAGGTGTGGGCGGCGAGGAAGGCCGGCGGCGCCAGCCGGTACAGCGCGGTGGAGAGCGCCACCACGGCGATGTCGAATTCGCCGCGCGAAATCTGGTGCAGCGTCGCCAGCCGCTCGGAAATCAGGTCCGGGTGGGGCGAGAAGGTGTCGTAGGGCAGGGTTTCCCAGTCAGGGAAGGCGCACACCCGCAGTTCGGGATCGAACCAGCGCAGTTCCTCGGCCAGCCGGTTGGCATCCCACGCGCTCGCGCACACCACCGCCAGCGGCGCGGCATGGCGCGCCAACTCGGCCAGATAGAGCGCATCGGCGGCGCCGGCGAGGCCGGACTGGCGGCTGCCAGCGGAAGGGGCGGTGGGGGAAAACAACATGCAAAAAGTCGAATTATACGGGGGAGCGGAGGCCGATGGCGGGCAGGTATAATCCCGCCTTTCCCGTTTTTAGCCCTGAATTACATGAACCTCGATCGCGTCAGTTCCGGCTGCAACCTGCCCGACGATTTCAACGTCATCATCGAAATCCCCGCCCACGGCGAACCTATCAAGTACGAAGTCGACAAGGAATCCGGCGCCATGTTCGTCGACCGCTTCATGTCGACCGCCATGCACTACCCCTGCAACTATGGCTACATCCCGCACACGCTGTCGGAAGACGGCGACCCCGTCGATGTGCTGGTGGTGACGCCGATCCCGCTGATCACAGGCGTGGTGGTGCGCTGCCGCCCCATCGGCATGCTTAAAATGACCGACGAAGCCGGGGAGGACGCCAAGCTGCTGGCAGTGCCGGTCGACAAGCTGTGCGGCCTCTACAAGGGCGTGCACAAGCCCGAGGACATGCAGCCCTTGTTGTTGGCGCAGATCTCCCACTTCTTCGAGCATTACAAGGATCTCGAGCAGGGCAAATGGGTCAAGGTCGAAGGCTGGGTCGGCGAGGACGATGCCCGCGCGGAAATCCTTGCTGGCGTGGAGCGCTATCGCAACGCCAAGGACAAGCCCGCTTTCTGATGAAAGTCTGCATTCTTTCCGACTCCCACGACAATCGCAGGTTGCTGGGCGCCGCCGTCGAGCATGCCAAGGCGCATGGCGCGGAAGCGGTGCTGCACTGCGGCGACGTGGTTGCGCCGACCACCCTGCGCGTGCTGCAGAAATACGAACTGCCGGTGCACGTCATTCACGGCAACAACACCGGCGACCTCTACAACATGGGCCGGCTCGCAGCGGAGCCCAACAGCGTGATCCGCTACCACGGCCAGGACGCCGCCATCACCCTGGCCGACCGGAACCTGTTCCTGGTGCACTATCCCCATTACGCGCAAGCGCTTGCCTGCACCGGCGACTATGATCTCGTCTGCTGCGGCCACGACCACAAGTCGAGCATCGCGCAGGTCGCCACCGTCAAGGGCACCACCACCTGGCTGATCAACCCCGGTACCGTCGGCGGCGTCGGCAACCCGCCCACCTACATCATGGCCGATCTGGCGAGCATGCAGTTCGAGATCGTCACCATCGAAGCGGCTGCGGCTTCGGTGCTGCCGCCGGTCACGCCGCACGTCTAGTTGATTTAGGGCCCCCGTTTATTTCCAGGGGCCGGACTTCACAGGGGACCAAACAACGCATTCAAGTTCAAGGTTTGGCTGTACCCTGAGCTGCAACCCATGCTCGCAATAACTTCAAGCCCGGTACCAAGTGCTAAACTTCTTGAGCATCGAATTACAGGAGCCAGCCATGCAAACAGCCAAGCAGGAAGTTGCCGCCCTGTTGGAGCGGCTGCCGGAGGGCAGTTCGCTGGAAGACGTGCAATACCATCTCTACGTCATCGAGAAAATCCGTCGCGGGCTGGATCGCGCGGAATCCGAAGGCACGCTATCGCAGGCGCAGGCGGAAGCGCGCCTGGATAAATGGCTGGTCAAGTCGTAGTCTGGTCGCCCGAGGCGCTGGAAGACGTAGAGGCGATTGCCGCCTATATCGAGCGTGACTCGGTTTTTTACGCGGGAGCGGTTGTCGAAAAGATGCTGTCGGCTGCCGCGGGCTTGAACCAGTTTCCTGAATCCGGGCGGGTCGTGCCCGAACTCAACCAGCCCGACATTCGCGAGCGCTTCGTGTACAGCTATCGCCTGATTTACCGGATCGACCCCACGCGCATTCTGGTGACGGCAGTCATACACGGCAAACGTCTGCTGGACGACGCAACAGCCAACCGACTGGCGGAGAAGTGATAGCCGGCTCGACATCGTCCATACAAGCGCTTCGCCCCGGATTTTCTACTCGCCGAACAATGACTCCCCGCAACGCGGCCATAAACACTTCCTTTATTCCCGCATAGAAAACTTCGATTGAGATAGCGGACTTGCCCGTGGCGGCAGGCAGGGGCTTCGGAGTACCATTCCAAGGATTGAATTTCGGGCTAAAAACCCGGCTGCGCGGGAGGTCTTTCCGGGCGGCTTCGAATACTTTTGCATCCATCGGATGGAGGAAACAACAATGACGGAGCATGTTGCAACCAACGAGACAATCCTCGTGGTGGGCGGCGGGATTTCCGGCATGACCGCTGCACTTGAAGCGGCCGAGACCGGCAAGAACGTTGTTCTGGTTGAGAAAAATCCCGCACTGGGCGGACGTACCTCCCAGCTGTATCGCTACTTTCCCAAGCTGTGCCATCCCACCTGCGGTCTGGAAATCAACCTGCGCCGCCTGAAGGGCAATCCGCGCGTGCGGGTGCTGACGCTGGCCGAAGTGACCGGGATCGAGGGCCGCGCGGGCAACTACACCGCTTCCATCAAGGTCAAGCCGCGCTACGTGAACGAGAACTGCACCGCCTGTGGCGACTGTGGGCGCGCGGTGGAAACGATGGTCGACGACCCGTTCAACTACAACCTCGGCCAGCACAAGGCCGCCTTCCTGCCGAACGCGATGGCCTATCCGCAGCGCTTCGTGCTGGACCCGTCGATCATCGGCACGCCGGATGCGGAAAAAGCCAAGGCCGCGTGCAAGTACGGCGCGATCGACCTCGACATGCAGGAAGAGACGATCCAGGTGAAGGCTGGCGCCGTGGTGTGGGCGACCGGCTGGAAGCCCTACGATGCCGCGAAGATTCAGCCCTACGGCTACGGCCGCTTCAAGAACGTCATCACCAGCGTGGAATTCGAGCGTCTGGCCGACATCCACGGACCCACGGGTGGCAAGATCCTGCGTCCCTCCGACGGCAAGGAAGCGAAGAACATCGCCTTCATCCAGTGCGCCGGTTCGCGCGACGAGAACCATCTGCGGCATTGCTCGCGCATCTGCTGCATGGCGTCGCTGAAGCAGACGCACTACGTGCGCGAGAAGTATCCGGAAGACGGCAAGTCGACCATCTATTACATCGACATCCGCGCCATCGACCGCTTCGAGGATTTCTACCAGAAGGTGCAGGCCGATCCTTCGGTCACCTTCATCAAGTCGAAGGTCGCCAAGATCACCGAAGACGAGCAGGGCAACGCGGTGTGCCATGGCGTCAACACCGAAGGCTACAAGCGCTACATGACGCCGCATGACCTGGTGGTGCTGGCCGTCGGCATGGAGCCCTCGGTCAAGGGCATCGACATTCCCGGCCACATCGTCGCCGATTCGAGCGGCTTCATCGAAGCCGACCCGGCCAACGGCGCGGTGTTCGGCGCCGGCTGCGCGTCGAATGCGCTGGACGTGAACCGGGCAGTGCAATCGGCCACCGCTGCCGCGCTGCGCGCGATTCAAGTGGTCAACAAAGTAGCAAAGGCGGAGGCTTAAACAATGGCTGACATCAAAGTCGCAGCATATATCTGCAAGGGCTGTGGACTGGGCGAGCGCCTCGACACCGATGCGCTGGTCAAGATCGCACAAAAGGACGGCAAGGTGCCGATGGCGAAGTCGCACGATTTCCTGTGCAACGCCGACGGCGTGGCGATGATCAGGAACGATATCGCCAACGAAGGCGTCACCCACATCATGATCGGCGCCTGTTCGCGCCGTGCCAAGACCGAAGCGTTCCACTTTCCGGAAAACGCGGTGGCGCGGGCCAACCTGCGCGAAGGCGTGGTCTGGATTCGCCCCGACACCGAAGAGGCGCGCGAAACCACCCAGGAAATGGCGGAAGATTACATCCGCATGGGCTGCGCCGAAGTGAAGGCGATGACTGCTCCCGGCGGCAACCCCAACACCGGCACCAGCAAGACCCTGCTGGTGGTGGGCGGCGGCGTGACCGGCATGACCACCGCGATCGAGGCGTCGAAGACCGGTTATCCGGTGGTGCTGGTCGAGAAGTCCGGCGCGCTGGGCGGCTGGGCCGGCAAGCTCTACAAGCGCACCCCGGTGCACGAGCCCTACAAGTCGCCCGCCGACACCGGCGTGGCCGACCTGGTTTCGCAGGTTCTGGCCGACAGCAACATCAAGCTGTATCTGAACGCGACCATCGCCAAGACCGACGGCGCGCCGGGCCGCTTCGTGGTCGACATCGCAACCGAATCGGGCGCGTCCCATACCGAAGACATCGGCGCCATCGTTCAGGCGACAGGCTTTACCCTGTACGACATGAACAAGCTGCCGGAACTCGGCGGCGGCAAGTCGCCCAACGTGGTCGACCAGGCCGGACTCGAGGTGCTGGCCATTGCCGCGGCTTCGGGCGACGGTGTGATCCGCCGTCCCTCCGACGGTGCGCCGGTAAAATCGGTGGTGTTCGTGCAGTGCGCCGGCCAACGCGACACCACGGGTCAGCATCTGTCCTACTGCTCGGGCTACTGCTGCAACGCCAGCATCAAGCAGGCGATGTACTTCAAGGACGCCAACCCGGACGTCGACACCACCATCATCTACACGGACCTACGCACGCCCGGCAACGGTGAGGACTTCTACCGCAGCGCGCAGGAGAAGGGCGTTATCTTCACCAAGGGCAAGGTCGCCGAAGTGGTGCCCAACGGCAACACCAGCACGGTGAAATTCAACGACCTGATTCTGGGCGACACCGATGCCGCCATGGTGGATGTCGACCTGGTGGTGTTGGCGACCGGCCAGGTGGCGAATTCGGGCATCAACATCGACGCGCTGACCAAGCCGCAAGTCGAAGGCCAGGAAGGTGAGCCGGCGGCCGAAGGCACGGTGGTGGAAGTGAAGCCGATCTCCATCCTCAACCTGACCTACCGTCAGGGTCCGGACGTGCCGCAGCTGAAGCAGGGCTTCACCGACTCGCACTTCATCTGCTTTCCCTACGAAACCCGCCGTACCGGCATCTACACCGCCGGCCCGGTGCGCCGCCCGATGGACATCGCGCAGGCGCGCGAGGACGCCACCGGCGCCGCGCTGAAGGCGATTCAGGCGCTGGAAAACGCCGAACTCGGCCGCGCCGCGCATCCGCGTTCGGGTGACCTGTCGTTCCCGAAAGTGCGTCTCGAAGGCTGTACCCAGTGCAAGCGCTGCACGGTCGAATGCCCGTTCGGCGCCATTGACGAGGACGAGAAGCGCTTCCCGGTGTTCAACGAATCGCGCTGTCGCCGTTGCGGCACCTGCATGGGTGCCTGCCCGGTGCGGGTGATCTCGTTCGAGAACTACTCGGTCAACACCGTCGGCGCGCAGATCAAGGCGGTCGACATTCCCGACGAGTTCAGCGAGAAGCCGCGCATCCTGATCCTGGCCTGCGAGAACGACGCCTACCCGGCGCTCGACATGGCGGGCATGAGCCGCAACGAGTACTCGGCCTTCGTCCGCATCATCCCGATCCGCTGCCTGGGTTCGGTCAACACCATCTGGATCACCGATGCGCTGAACGCGGGCTACGACGGCGTGATGTTGATGGGCTGCAAATCGGGTGACGAATACCAGTGCCACTTCGTCAAGGGTTCCGAGCTGGGCCGGGTGCGCATGTCCAAGATCGACGACACGCTGAAAACGCTGAATCTTGAATCGGAGCGCGTGCGCGATCTGGAAGTTGCCATCACCGACATCGAGCGCGTGCCCGATATGATCAACAAGTATGCCGCCGAGCTGGTTGCCGTTGGCCCCAGCCCGTTCAAAGGCTTCTAACAGGAGACCCACCATGAGCGCAAATAC
>JAABQU010000001.1 GCA_011391285.1 Thiobacillus sp. | reverse complement strand
GTTCTGCTGGCTCATGCTGCCCTTGAGCTGGGCGACCGATTCATATTCCTTTTCCTCCATCCAGTTCTGCATCGCCGCCAGGATTTCGGTCAGCCTGTCCGGGCCATGCTGCAGCAGGCAGGAAGCGAGATGCACGACGTCGGCACCGGCCAGCAACAGCTTGAGCGCCTCGGCCTCGCTGTGGACGCCGCCCGTGGCGGCGAGCGTCAGCCGGGTGCGGCCATGCAGGATGGCGATCCAGCGAATGCGCAGCAGCGCTTCTTCCGCGGTGGACAGATGGAGCTGGTCGGTCATGCGCAGTTCGTCGAGGTCGATGTCCGGCTGGTAGAAGCGATTGAACAGGGCAATGCCCTGCGCGCCGGCATGTTCGAGCTGCTGCACGAAATGCGGCAGCGAGGAAAAGAAGGGCGACAGCTTCATCATGATGGGCAGGCTCACCGCACGGCGCAACTCGATCAGCAGGCTGAGATAGCGCGCCTCCACCGACTCGCCGGAATGCCGAGCATCGGCGGCGACATGGTAGACATTGAGTTCCAGCGCATCGGCGCCCGCCTGCTCCAGTTTTCGGCCAAGCTCCACCCAGCCTGACGAGGACACGCCGTTGAGACTGGCCACCACCGGGATTTCCAGCCGGCGTTTAAGCTGGTGCAGATGCGACAGATAGCGTTCGAGGCCGCCCTGGAATTCGCCATGATCGGGCAGGAAGCCGTCCGACTCGCTGTGGCCCAGGCCGGAATGCATCAGAAAGCGGTCCATCATCGCATCCTCCGCGCGCAGTTCCTCCTCGAACAGGGAATACATCACCAGCGCGGCGGCACCCGCATCCTCCAGCCGCAGGGCCGTGTCGATGTTTTTCGACAGTGGCGAGGCCGAAGGCACCAGGGGATTCTTCAGCTTGAGTCCGAGGTAATCGGTGGAGAGGTCGATCATGTCAGGCGTCCTTTTTGGATTCGTCGGCATGGCCGGCAGCCATGTCCTGATAAGCCTTGAAGCGCCGTTCGGCATCCTGCTGCGCCATTTTAAGGAAATGCTGCGCAGCCTCGGGGTGGCTGCGCGCGAGCATGGCGAAGCGGGTTTCCGATTCCATGAAGGCTTTGATCGGCTGGCTGGGGGCGGCGGAATCAAGCCTGAAGGGGTTGGCGCCCGCCTCTGCCTGCCGCGGGTCGAAGCGGAACAGCGGCCAGTGGCCGCTCTTCACCGCCAGTTCCTGCTGACGCTGGTTGTAAAGCATGTCGTAGCCGTGGGCGATGCACGGGCTGTAGGCGACGATCAGAGAAGGACCGGGATAGGCCTCGGCCTCGTGGAACACGCGCAGGGTCTGGGTGTCCTTGGCGCCGTAGGCGACGGTGGCGACATAGACGTGGCCGTAGTCGCTGGCCAGTTTGGCGAGATCCTTTTTCGCCGTGGCCTTGCCGCCGGCGGAGAACTTGGCGACTGCGCCGATCGGGGTGGCCTTCGAGGTCTGCCCGCCGGTGTTGGAATAGACCTCGGTGTCGAGCACCAGGATGTTGACGTCGTAAGGCAGTGCCAGCACGTGGTCGAGGCCGCCGTAGCCGATATCGTACGCCCAGCCATCGCCACCGATGATCCACACCGAGCGGCGGATCAGCCATTCGGCGACGCTGGCGAGTTCCTTTGCACGCGGGTGCTTCGATGCGACGAGCTGGTCGCGCAGCGCGGCAACGCGCGCGCGCTGCGCCACGATGCCCGCCTCCTCGCGCTGGTCGGCCTCGACCAGTGCAGCGGCGAGGTCTCCGCCGATGTCACCCGCCAGTTCGCGCACCAGCTGTTTTGCATACGCCATCAACTGGTCTGAGGTCAGCCGCATGCCGAGGCCGAATTCGGCGTTGTCCTCGAACAGCGAATTGCTCCATGCCGGACCGCGTCCGGCACCGTTGACCGTGTAGGGCGTGGAAGGCAGGTTGCCGCCATAGATCGACGAACAGCCGGTGGCGTTGGCGATCAGCATGCGGTCGCCGAAAAGCTGGGTGGCAAGCCGGATGTAGGGCGTCTCGCCGCAGCCGGCACAGGCTCCGGAAAACTCGAACAGCGGGTCGAGCAGCATGGCGCTCGGGATGGTGCCGTGCCTGATCACGCTGCGGTCGAATTCGGGCAGGCCGAGGAAGAAGACGAGGTTGTCGCGTTCCGGGTCGCGCAGCGGGTCGATCGGCGCCATGTTGACCGCACGGCGGCTGACGTTCGACTTGTCGTGGATCGGGCAGGCCTCGACGCAATCGCCGCAGCCGGTGCAGTCCTCCGGCGCCACCTGGTAGCTGATGTGGGTGCCCGTTGGATAATCCTTGCTCTTCGCCGGCACGTGCTTGAAGGTCGGCGGCGCCTTGGCCGCGGCCTCGGCACTGAACAGGCGCGAGCGGATCGCGGTATGCGGACAGACGAACACGCACTTGCCGCACTGGGTGCAGATGTCGGGCTCCCACACCGGGATTTCCAGCGCGATGTTGCGCTTTTCGTATTGCGCGGTACCGAGGGGATAGGTGCCGTCCACGGGAAAGCGCGATACCGGCAGGTCGTCGCCATGGCCGTGATAGATGGGCAGGGTAAGGTCGCGCACGAAGTCGGGAACCGGCACGGTCGTGGCCGGCCCAGGTTTTGTCTCTGCAGTGCCCGCTTCTGCCGGGATCGTGGCCTGATGCAGCGCAGCCAGCGTCATGTCGATCGCCTTGTAGTTCAGCTCGACCAGGCGCCTGCTCTTCCTGCCATAGGTCTTGTCGACCGCGTGCTTGATCGCGTCGATCGCGGCGTCCTTCGGCAGGATGCCGGAAATGGCGAAGAAGCAGGTCTGCATGATGGTGTTGATGCGCCGCCCCATGCCGGCTTCGGCGGCGACGGCGTAGGCGTCGATCACCCACAGCTGCAGGCGCTTGTCCCGGATCTGCGTGCGCAGGGTTTGCGGCAGCGTGGCCCAGACTTCATCCGGCGCCGCCGCGGTGTTGAGCAGAAAGACGCCATCGGGTGCGGCGTGCACCAGCAGTTCGTAGCGGTCGATGAACATCGGCTGGTGGCAGGCGACGAAGCCGGCCATGCCGTGCTCGACCAGATAGGTGGAACGGATCGGTGCCGGGCCGAAGCGCAGGTGTGACACCGTCACCGCGCCGGACTTCTTCGAGTCGTAGACGAAGTAGCCCTGCGCCTGCAGGTCGGTCGCCTCGCCGACGATCTTGATCGAGTTCTTGTTGGCCGACACGGTGCCGTCGGCGCCGAGGCCCCAGAACACTGCGTGCTGCCGCTGGTGCGAGGCATCGGTGCGGAAGCCGGCATCCCACGGCAGCGAAAGCCGGGTGAGGTCGTCGTGGATGCCGACGGTGAACGCGCGCCTCGGCGCTGCCGCGGCCAACTCGTCGAACACCGCCATCACCATGCCCGGAGTGAACTCCTTGCTGGCGAGGCCATAGCGGCCGCCGATCACGCGCGGCATGGTGCGCGCGCCGTCCGCCGCCGCCTGCGCCAGCGCGGTCACCACGTCCTTGTACAGGGGCTCGCCGTCGGCCCCCGGTTCCTTGCAGCGGTCGAGCACGGCGACGGATGTTGCTGTGGAGGGCAACGCATCCAGCAGCGCACTCGGTGAAAAAGGCCGGTACAGACGCACCTTCAGCACACCCACCTTCTCGCCGCGAGCGACCAGATGCTCGACCGTCTCGTGCACGGTCTCGGCGCCTGAACCCATCAGCACGATGACGCGTTCGGCATCCGCCGCGCCCACATACTCGAACAGCGCGTAGCGACGCCCTGTGAGTTCGCCGAAACGGTCCATCGCGCCCTGCACGATCTGCGGGAAGGCGTCGTAGTAGGGATTGGCACGCTCGCGCGACTGGAAGAACACGTCGGGGTTCTGCGAGGTGCCACGTAGCACCGGGTGCTCCGGCGACAGTGCGCGGGCCCGGTGCGCCGCGATGAGATCGGGGTCGAGCATGGCCCTCACGGTTTCAGCCTCCACCGCCGCGATCTTCGCCACCTCGTGCGAGGTACGGAAGCCGTCGAAGAAATGGATGACCGGAATGCGCCCGGCAAGCGTCGCCGCCTGTGCGATCAGGGCGAGATCCTGCGCCTCCTGCGGCGAGTTGGCGGCGAGCAGCGCGCAGCCGGTGCCGCGACAGGCCATGACGTCGGAGTGGTCGCCGAAGATCGACAGCGCGTGGGTGGCGATTGCCCGTGCCGCCACGTGCAACACGAGGGGCGTCAGTTCACCGGCAATCTTGTATAGATTGGGGATCATCAGCAGCAGCCCCTGGCTGGCGGTGAAACTGGTCGCCAGCGCACCGGAGGTGAGCGCGCCGTGCAGGGCGCCGGCCGCGCCCCCTTCCGACTGCATCTCGATGATGGACGGCACGGCGCCCCAGAGGTTGGGCTTGCCCTGCGCCGCCCATTCGTCGGCCCATTCACCCATGCTGGATGCGGGCGTGATGGGATAGATCGCGATCACCTCGCTGCCGAGGTAAGCCATGCGGGCGACGGCCTCGTTGCCGTCGATGGTGAGCGTGGTTCTTGACGCTTTATCCGAAGGTGCATCCCCTGGGACAACGTCTTTAGAACCGCGGCCTACCCCTTGCGGGTGGGTTGTTGTGTCATAGCGGGCTCTTCGAGACAGATGCTCTTATTCTAGCCACGCATTGCGAATCAACCACCCGCCCCGGTGGAAAACATGCCCTTGCCTCAGCGTCAGGCAGCGCACGCTACCCCTCACCGCGCTAGTGTGATCATCGATCTTGAGCAAATGGCGAGACCTTGATGCGCCGCTGTTCGCCAGCACTTCCCCTGTACGTGCGGGCGCGCCGTGCGTCAGCCATGACCCGACGGCGGCCTCAGCGCAGGGTATCCGCGGCTTCCAGCGGGGTGCGGTGCGGCATTTCGCTGCTCGGTTCGGGCTGGTACCAGCCCAGTTTTTCGCGCAGCTTGACGACGTTGCCGACGATGATGAGGGTGGGCGCCTTGAGCCCGGCCTCTTCCGCAAGCGCAGGCAGGGTGGTGAGGTCGCCGGTGATGACGCGCTGGGTCGGCAGGGTGCCGTGCTGGATAATGGCTGCCGGCGTGTCGGCGGTCAGGCCGTGCTTGATCAGCGCCTCGCACAGCATCGGCAGTCCTTTCAGCCCCATGTAGATGACGATGGTCTGGTCTTTGCGCGCGATGCCTTCCCAGTTCATGTTGAAGGTGTTTTCCTTCAGGTGACCGGTGACGAAGGCGACCGACTGCGCGTAGTCGCGGTGGGTGAGCGGGATCCCCGCGTAGGACGCCACGCCGGCAGCGGCAGTGATGCCGGGCACCACCTGGAATGGCACGCCGTGCTCGACCAGCGTCTCGATCTCCTCGCCGCCGCGGCCGAAGATGAAGGGATCGCCTCCCTTCAGCCGCAGCGTGCGCTTGCCTTCCTTGGCCAGACGCACCAGCATGAGATTGATCTCTTCCTGCGGCACCGCATGGTCGTCGCGCTCCTTGCCGACGTAGATGCGTTCGGCGTCACGCCGGCACATGTCGAGAATGGGCTGCGAGACGAGGCGGTCGTGTACGATGACGTCGGCCTGCTGCATCAGGCGCAGCGCGCGAAAGGTCAGCAGATCAGGATTGCCTGGACCGGCACCGACCAGATAGACCTCGCCGCGGCTGGCGGTGTGCGCGGCGCCGTCCCGGATCATGGCGTCGAGCTGTTTCTCGGCCTCGACATCGCGCCCGGAAAACACCATTTCGGCGACCGGGGAGAGGAAGACCTTTTCCCAGAAGGCGCGGCGCTGTTCAGGCTTGATCGCATCGCGAACGCGGTCCTTGTAGCGCGATGCGAGCGCGGAGAGACGGCCGTAAGCGGCAGGAATCAGGGTTTCCAGGCGGGCGCGCAGCATGCGTGCGAGCACCGGCGATTCGCCGCCGCTGGAGACCGCCACCATGATCGGCGAGCGGTCGATGATGGACGGCAGGATGAAGCTGCACAGCGCAGGCTTGTCCGCGACGTTCACCGGAATATGCCGAGCGCGCGCGGTATCGGCGACATGCCGGGCGACCACCGCATCCTCCTCGACCACGATCACGGCATCCTTGCCTTCAAGCAGTTCGGGGCTGAACGCATCCGCCACCCGCCGCAAATGGTCGGCATGCGGCAGGCGCGCGAAACCCGCATGCAATTCGGGCGCCGCGACATCAACCCGGGCACCGGCGCGCAGCAGCAGTTCGGCCTTGCGCGCGGCAGTTTCGGAGCCGCCCACCACCAGGCAGTGGCGGTCGCGCAGGTCGAGGAAAATAGGCAGGTAGTCCATGGGGTTACTCGGCGGGGGTGGCTTCGTCGGCGCCAGCCCCGGATTCAGGTTCGGCGGAATAGGGCGGAATGAAGATGAAGCGCAGGTCGCCCGGGCTCATCTCGACGAAATCGAGGGTGACACCCTGCAGGTAGGGCGTGCTGGGGGCGGCGATCAGAAGTTCGATGCCGTTGACGATGAGATGCTCGTCGGCTTCGCGCTCCAGGTCGAAACCCATGCCGTAGTTCACGTCGCCATTGTCTTCCTGGTAGGCGGCAACGCGCAGGACCATCTCGAACACGTCCGGGTTGTTGTGGGCGATGCGAATCTGCGCGGCGGCGGCATCGGTGATCTTGATCATGGGCGTGTCCTCACGAAAATTAGTTGGTGGCGCGCGCCTTGTGCGCGCGTACCTGGTTCAAAAATGGCGCGATCCAGCCCTGCGCGCCGGTGCCACGGCGATGCATGTAACCGGCCAGCAGGTTGTGCAGCTGATAGCCGTCGTTCCGGCCATCGATGCCATGGCCGCGTTTCACCTGGTAAGCGTATATGGAGTCGGCAGGCAGATTTTCCAAGCTCGAATAATGAAATTCGTGTGCAGGGATGGGGGCGTGTTCCTGCCAGCGGTCATCGCCCGTCGGCTGTAGTTGCGTATACCCGCGGCCAACCGGGCGTTCATGCATCACGGTATCGCCCGGCACCGCGCCGACCATCTGTCGCACCTGCCCCTGCCAGCTGAGGCTTTTCGACAGATACATCAGGCCGCCGCACTCGGCGTAGGTGGGCAGACCCGCTTCGATGGCGCGGCAAATCTGCGTACGCAGCGAAGCGTTGGCCTCGAGCTCCGCCATGAACATCTCGGGGAAACCGCCACCGATGATCAGTCCTTCCACGTCCGGCAACGCCTGGGTGTTCAGGGTGTCGAGTTCGACCAGTTCCACGTTGGCGGCACGCAGGGTGTCGAGATCCTCACTGTAATAAAAGCCGAAGGCCTGGTCGTGCGCGATGCCGATGCGCACCCGTTCAGTCGGCATGGCTGCTTGCGATGGCAGTGCAATGTCCAGATCCGCTGCGCTGTCGGCGATCCCCAGTAGGCGTTCCAGATTCACCTGTTCCGCCACCCGTTCGCCCACGAACTGAATCCGGGAAAACGCGGCGCCCTGTTCATTGGCCGGAACCAGCCCGAGATGGCGTTCGGCAATCTGCATGCGGGTGTCGTGCTGGACTGCGCCGATCACCTCGACGTCGGTGTAATGCTCGATCACCGCCCGCAGCTTGGACTCGTGGCGGCTGCCGCCGAGATTGTTGAGAATGACGCCGGCGATGCGGATGTCCCGGTCGAATGCCTGATATCCCAGTATCAGCGGCGCCACGCCCCTCGTCATGCCGCGCGCATCGATCACCAGCACCACCGGCGCGCCCAGCAGCTTGGCGAGCGCCGCGTTGCTGTTGCTGCCGTCAAGATCAAGTCCGTCGTACAGGCCCTTGTTGCCCTCGATCAGGCTGATGCGCGCGCTGGACGCAGTGCGTGCGAACTGCTGCTCGATCTCCTCATGTTGCATCATGTGGAAGTCGAGGTTGTAGCAGGGACGCTGTGCCGCCATCCCCAGCCACAGCGGATCGATGTAATCCGGACCCTTCTTGAACGGTTGCACCACATGGCCGCGCGCATGCAGCGCCGCGCACAGGCCCAGCGTGAGCGTGGTTTTTCCGGATGATTTGTGTGCGGCAGAAATGAAGACGCGGGGCATATGAGCCCCGCGCCTGGATGTATCGTTCGATGTGACGTGCTGGTTCATGCCGGGCGGTCCCCTGTCAGGCTGGCGCCCGGCAGGTTCCTGCGAATCAGTGCTCCAGCTTGGCGACGGTGGCGTCATCCAGGCTGGCTGGCAGCAGGCGCAGCACCTTGACTGCTAAGGTGGTGGCCAGCAGTGCGA